>JADJXA010000003.1:0-301511 GCA_016716065.1 Candidatus Leptovillus gracilis
ACAATCCGCGCGGCAGTGCAGAAACGATTTGGTTACGGAATGGTGACGTCTCGTTAACTCAACCTTTTTCAGGCTGGCTTTCTACCCAGAAACGGCCGTTATGCTTCTCCACCACCGTTTTGACCCTGTTCAATCCCAGGCCAGCCCGCTTCTGTTTCGGCGGCGTTGTAAGAAATCAGGTGCAAATGGGGTCAAAGAAGCAGTACCCGGCCACACACAGCACCGGAGATGCTTATGCAGGCAGCCATCAGTTCAGAACAAAATTGGGAGCAGGCCAAAGCTGGCTGCTATTCATGAACGACGTGAAATTGCCGCCTCGTTAGATTTAGACCGCACCCTGCACCTGGTGATGCAAAAAGCAGCCGAAACCTTGCCCATAAGCGCGGGGGTACTGTTCATTCTTGACCAGACTTCACAACACCATCGTGTAGCTGTCAGCCACAATATCCCGCCAGAGCAGGTGGATACTATTACCTTTGCCTTTAACGAGGGTGTGCCTGGTTGGGTACGGCAGCAGCGCCAATCCTTGATTATTGATGATGCCCGCCTGGATGCGCGGGTTCATCCCACCGTTGTCGCGGCTGGCGTCTTATCGGTACTGGCTGTGCCGCTTATTTGCCGTGAAAAAATTGTGGGGGTGCTGACTCTTTTTTGTCAGAGCGAAACTCATGCCTTTGATGCGGCCGCTTTGCAGTTGGCTCAGGTGTTTGCCGACCAGGCGGCCGTTTTCCTGGAAAATGCACGGCTGGTAGCGGAACTGCGCGGCTGGACGGTCGAGTTGGAACGGCGCGTGGCCGAACGGACGCGCCAGTTGGAAGAAAAGCAAGCCCAAATCATTCGCGCCGAAAGATTGGCGGCGGTGGGGCAGTTGGCGGCTTCCGTGGCTCATGAAATCAACAATCCGCTGCAAGCCATTTCCTTATATTTGCAATTATTAACCGAGGAAACCCTGTCAGCGGGCGGAGATCGTCGTTTGGGCGTGGTGCAGCAAGAATTTGATCGGATTGCGACCATTGTGGGGCGGCTGCTTGATTTTCAGCGTCCGCAAGCGGGAGAGCAGCATCTAGTCAATGTCGCTGCCGCGCTTGATTACGTGGTCATGTTGGCCGAAAAGCAAGTGCAGCGGTCGGGCGTCACGCTGCAACAAAATTTGCCGGATAATTTGCCGCCCGTTCTGGCCGTGGAAAATCAGTTGAAGCAGGTGTTTCTTAATCTGATTCTCAATGCCGCCGAAGCGATGCCGGCCCGGGGCCAGTTAACGATTACCGCCTGCCACGAAGATGAGAAGCTATCTGTTGAATTTGCCGATACCGGGCCAGGGTTGTCGCCGGAGGCCCAGGCGCATCTGTTTGATCCCTTCTTTACCACCAAAAAGGAGGGGTCGGGTCTGGGCCTGGCGGTGAGCCATGAGATTGTCGCCAAACATGGGGGAGAGCTGCTGGTGAGCAGCCGCCCTGGGCAGGGGGCCACGTTTACGGTGGTGCTGCCGATTTACGCCATGAAGAACGGAGGATTGATAGATGGGTGAGGATCAACTGACCGGACATCAATACGAGCCGTTCCCCGGCAGAATTCTACTGGTGGATGACGAGGCCAATATCCGCGAAGGTCTCAAGGCGATTTTGCAAAAGGATGGTCACGAGGTGCAGGATGTGGCTGCTGGGGCGGACGCTTTGGCTTTGCTGCCGACCTTTGCCGCGGAAGCGGCGGTGCTGGATATTCGGATGCCGGGCATGAGCGGCACGGAACTGCTGGCTGCAATCAAGGCGCAGTGGCCCCACCTGGCAGTGATCATGCTGACTGGACATGGCACACTGGAGACGGCGATAACGGCCGTTAAAGAAGGCGCTTTCGATTACTTGCTCAAACCGGCTAAAGCCGACGCGCTGCGCGAAGTGGTGGGGCGTGCCCTGGTTGAATCGCGCCGCCAGCGGGAACAGGCGGCGCTGCTGGAAACCTTGCAAGTTGGCCTGGCGCGTTTGCAGCAGCTGCCGGCCACGCCCTCTTTTAGCCAGGCCGTGCCACCCCCCATCCTGCGGGTTGGCGATCTGGTGATTAACCTGGCGGCGTATGAAGTGCGCCACCAGGGTCAGCCGCTGGCACTGACGCCGGCCGAGTATCAGGTATTGCTGGCGCTGGCCGAACGGGACGGGGCGGTGATCGATTACGTGACGCTGGTGAAAGTGGCGCTGGACCATGAAGCAGAACCCTGGGAAGCGAAGGAACTGATCAAGCGCCACATCTATACGCTGCGCCAGAAAGTGGAGACGCAGCCGGAGGAGCCGCGATGTATCCTCAATGTGCGTGGGGTGGGGTACCGGTTGGTGGGGGGATAACGGCCGTTACCGCACCGTCACTGTTTGGCTACTGATTGGTTTCAAAGAAACGGCCGTTTTTCTTTTATACTCTTTATGTGTGTCATGCACAGGATGATGTGTATCTGGCTGGGCGACGAGATGGCTTGACTTTCAGCGCTTCCAAGTATGGCATTTTCGGAATAATAAATAAGCCTTCAATGCGAAAATGCCTCAAGAAAATTCCGAAATACATCGAATTTTCACTCGATTATTTCTCGGAATTCGCCTATGACAAATAAAGGATAGGTAATGCAGATTCGTTTGCTTTTTCGTTTAGCATGGTTGTTGACAGGACTTGCCTTCGCAGTTGTAGCGTGTACCCAAACTGGGCCGACTGCCCCGACGGAAAACGGCGTCAATGCGGAGCTTCCTGTAGCAACCGCTGCGCCAACCGCTGCGCCAACCGCTGCGCCCCCAACAACAGACAATGTGATCATAACGGCCGTTGCCGAAGTCACACAGTCGCCTGCTTTACTGCCTGCCGAAGATCCACCTGCCGGTGCTGCGGGAGAGTTCCGCACCGATTTTAGTGTCCATACCATCCCCTACAGCGAAATCCTTTCCGGCGGGCCGCCGAAAGATGGCATTCCGGCCATTGATGGGCCACAGTTTGTCAGCATCACCGATGCCGACGCCTGGCTGGATGATTTGGAACCAGTGACCGTTTTTCAGGAACAAGACACTGTGCGGGTTTACCCTTTCCAAATTTTGATGTGGCATGAAATTGTGAATGATGTGGTAAACGGCCGTCCCATCGTCGTCACCTTCTGCCCGCTATGCAACACAGCTATTGTGTTCGATGCCACCGTAAACGGCCAATTTCTCGATTTTGGCACAACCGGGCGGCTGCGCTTTAGCAACCTGCTCATGTATGACCGGCAAACGGAAAGCTGGTGGCAGCAGGCCAGCGGCGAGGCCGTCATTGGCGAACTGACCGGGACACAACTGGCGTTCTTACCAGCCAACATCATTAGCTGGGCCGAGGCGCGAGCCAGGTATCCAGAAGCCCAGGTTCTTTCCCGCGAAACCGGCTTTTCCCGGAATTACGGACAGAATCCCTATAGCGGCTATGACAATATCAACAACTCCCCCTTCCTGTTTAGTGGCAATACGCCAGATCAGTTACCGGCAATGGCTCGTGTGATCACTGTGGAATTAAATGACGAAGCAGTGGCCTATCCCAACGATCTGCTCCAAGAAGTGGGTGTCATCAATGACACTGTAGGCGGTGTAGACATCGCTATTTTTTGGCAGGCGGGTCTGGCCTCAGTGCTGGATGACAGCGATATTGCTGCCGGGGAAGATGTGGGCGCCAATGGCGCTTTTGCCAGGGAGTTGAATGGTCAGACACTCACCTTTGCCAAGAATGGCACAACCTTCAAAGATGAACAAACAGGCAGTACCTGGAATATCTTGGGCGAGGCCACTGCTGGCGAGTTGGCCGGGCAGACATTAACGGCCGTTGTCAAAGTAGACCATTTTTGGTTCTCTTGGGCTGCTTTCCGGCCTGACACACGCATCTATCAACAGCCGTAGCGGCGCAGCTACGAACCAGGTATAAAAATTGGGGTTCCCCCAAAAAAGTGGACATACAAGAGGCAAATCGGTCAACGGCATGGCCGGCGGGTAGTGAGCCACGCTTCAGGCCCGGTACGTTTGCAGCCAGGCGCGAAACTGGCTCGCCAGTTCCAAAGGTGAAGCATAATGACCCACGACAGCCACAAGCCGTCAACTGGCAAAGCGTTTATTTGCCGCCACAGTTCGGCCAGTTCTCGCAGTTGATCGGGCGACGGCCGTTTTCTATTCCACATCTCCCCTCCATGTAAGCGTAAACGACCACCGGGCCGAGCGCCGGGTCCTAGAAAACGGGCTGCGGGGCAACGTCTAGCCCGGCCAATCGTTGTAAGGCGTTCAATTCGCGCGCGGGGGCGACGGCCAGTTCGTCCGGCTGCAAATACTCTTTGGCAATGAGATGGCGGTCGCCCGCCCAGACATCGTAAAGTCGGTTCGACTGGTGAGTCAGCGCCAACCGCTCTCTGACAACGAAGGCGGCCATATCCAGGCCAGTGGCCTTTTTATTGTCACCGCCGATCTGTTCACAATCAATGCCCAGGCGCGCAGCGATTTCCCGCAGATCGGCGAGGTTGTAATGTACCAGCAGATAGTGACGCAGAACGGTCGGCAGGAGTTGACGTCTATTTTTCCCGGGCGAGGCAGGAAATCGGCCGGGATGGGGTGGGGCCAGAGGGCGGTTCATGAAAACCTCCATGGTACAGACAGCCGACCTGTCAGCCGGTTCGATTTTTATGGTCGTTCAACCAGTCGGCCAAGACACGACGAAACTCAGGCGTCCGTTCTGACGTGGGTAAATGACCCACGCCTGAAAAAACCACCTTTTGGCTTTGCGGCAGACCAGCGGCAATCCGTTCGCCTTGCGCCGGCGGCACGATGGGGTCGCTGTCGCCAAAAAGAACCAGCGTGGGCGCGGTAACGGCCGTTAACCAATCGGTGATGTCGGTTTGCGGCATCCGCTGAAACCAGGTAAGCATGGCCGCACTGCTCAGCCGCCTGGCGTCTGGGTGGTTTAGGGCGATGAAGGCGGCTAGTTCAGGATGCGTGTAAAGGGCTTTTTTGTCTCGGGCATAGAACCCGAGGGCTTGCCGATAGTACCATCTGTTTTGCCCCAAGAGCTTGAAATTGGCTTTGAACAGACTTTGGGCGAAACGGCCGTTTCTAGCCAGTCCTTGCAGCATTCCTAAAACGCCCGTCCAACGCCCTTGCACAAATCCAGAGATACACACCACACCGGCCACCAATTCTGGCGCTGTGGCAGCCACGGCCAGCGCGGCAAAACCACCCGTCGAGTGCCCGATGAGGATGACAGGTCGCCCGCCGACCAACTGGCGCACGGCCGTACTCAACAAGCGGGCCACTAATTCTGGCGTCAAATCGGCTGATGCAAATCCCAGAGGAAACTGTGCCGGAAAATGCCCTGGCAGGCTGAGCGAATACCAGGGATAGTGCGCCAATACCGGCGGCGGTCCCACTAACCAGGAGTTGGCAGAGGCTGTAATGCCATGTAAAAGAACGATCGGTGTTTGTGACAGATGGGTGTTAAAGCCATAAGCGACCAATTGATGGCCCTCTACCATGAAAGTGTGTCGAGTTTGCTTCGTTGACATGCGGCCAGGGTTCTCCAATGTCGAGATTTTCAAAAAACAACAAAACTTGCGCTGTCCTAATCATTGAACTGGCGCATCGGCTCGGTGATTTTCTTCTAAAACAAAAATAGAACGCTGCCCGCTGCGCGCAAAGTGCTGCTGATACGCTGGCCACATCTGCACCAACTGCGGCCAGTAGTGGGATACCTCTTCGTTGGTGGCATCCCTGGCGTGGTAACAGCCGTTCCACCCCCCAATTTGCACGTCAACAGCAGGCTGGGCGCGGATGTTCAGCGTCCACGGGTTTGGCCGTTCAAAGCCGGGGTTGACATTGCAGAGAATGATGCGGCCGCTGTCGCGTAGGTAAAAGACCGGCGTGGTGCGCGGCTGGCCGCTTTGGCGACCGGTGGTGGTCAGCAGCAGTGTGGGGGCGAGGGGACGTCCGGTGGTGAGGAAACGGCCGTTCGTCCACAGATACAACCGGCGGTCCAACGGCGCTACCACGTGCCTGATAGCCCACACTCCCACGTGCGTACCACCTAAACGTTTCAGAATTCCAACGTTTATCATCAAAACCGCTACGCCGCCCTGGTCGTCAACTTACTCTTTGGGCATATTGGCCTGCATATTAACGCCTTTATTGCCACCCAGCGTGATCATCAGGCCCAGGACAAAGCCAAAGTTGTACCACTTGCCATTGTTATGGGCTTCGTACACGCCCACGTTGTCCTTAAACAACGACATCACAAAGGCAACCGGCGCGATCAGGCCGTGCCACAACCCGCGCCAAAACCCGGCAATTTCACCTTTTTCGTTGGCTGTGTTTTCTAATTCATTCCTACCGGCGGCTGTAAATTTTTCCTTCACGAAACACCTCTTTTTTCAACTTAACAGACCACACGCCCAAAAAGCGTGCCGGTCACAAAACAAACCAGACTCATCACCAATGCGATACCGCCAAGATAATGTTTGAGCATTGCTTTGCAAGAGAAGATATCATGCCGCTATCCGTGAAGAACGATTTGCGCGCTCCAGGCCGCAGCCCGCTCCAATTCGCCATCTTTTAGCGGTCCTTGTTCGCCGGTAACGAGAAAACCCTCCGGCGATGCCAGTAGACGGCCGCCTTTCTTCTCCAACATTTTGCCAATGGTATTGGCTGCGTAACCACCTTTATCCACAATAAAGCGAAAGACGGACGAATCAATTGTCGTCAGATCGATGCGGGTATCGAAGGCGGCCACGCCAGCGCCGGCCAGATGGTTCTTAGAGAGGGCGTTTAGCAATTGCGAGGCACCCTCCGTGGGGCGGAAGCTGCGTGTAGGCGAGCCAACAATTAACAAATCCAGTCCTTCGAGTTGATCGGGCGCAGCCTGGCCGACTGGCACAGCGGTTGTTTGCAGCGCCGCAGCAATGGCCTGGGCCACTTTTTCCGTGTTGCCGAAAACTGAGTCGTAGACGACCAAAGCTTTCATGGCGGCTGTTTACTCCTTTGCCTGCTGCGCCAGGTGCGCCTGGTATGCTTTCCAGCCGGGACACCAGGTGGTGTGCCAGCGCCACAGCCGCGCCCGGAACGATTTGGGGTTGGTTTCAGCTTTGTGGCGCATGGCGCAGGTTTCACAGGGGAGGCTCTTTTCGTCGGTAGGTTGCGTTTGTGTACTCATGTCAATCTCCTTCGGTTTTATACCTTGTAAGCAGGCCGCTTCACCGGCTGCTTTTGGGGCAGATAATTTTTGCGGACAACGGCCGTTATTTACTACGCCACCCATCGTGAAAAGTTGCACAATAAGCGTTCGGCGGCGTCTAGAGACTGAGCGTAATCAAGATTGCAGACAACAACATGATGACGTTAGCCAGCCCCAGAGCAGCCGCTCTTTCCTGCTCGGCATGGTCGGGTTGGCGATGGTCCCCAGCACAAGGAAACCGACTACAAACTAGACGGCGACACGGCTAAACGGGTAGATCGCACTCAAAGCCAGAGCTGAAGGGCCAGGACAATTGGGCCAAACAGCAGCAACACCACGATTTGCGTCAGGGCAGCCAGGTGTATCCTCGTCGGCAGCTTCCCCAGAAACTTACTGCCCAGGGACTGCTGGACTTCATTGAGGGTGGCGGCTTCAAGAAACTGCTGCGTTCCAAAGGCTTTCTCTGGCTCGCCAGCGATACCGACATGGCTGCTTCCAACTGACTGGCCGCTGGTGGGCCGCTGGTGGGCCGCTGGTGGGCCACTGGTGGGCCGTCGAACCCCGCGAAAACTGGCCCGATGACGCTGAAGTCCAGTTGGAAATCACCGCAGTCTGGGCCGAACCCTACGGCGACCGCCGCCAGGAGGCAGTGGGTAGCGGGTGGCGCGTGAGGGTCGCGGTTAACAAACAGCCAACCAATCCGACATCCGAAATTGGCCAAAATCCCTGAAAAGGAACTATGACGCCAACACTCTGACACGAACCAGCTACTACTGGCGCCCCGACCAGCCAGGCAAATTCTGAGGTGGCCGCCTTACAGCAAGCGCCTGTCATGTTGGCCCCATCTTACCCAGGACCTGCCATTGCAATTTCCATGTGGATCCATTCCTTGCGAATAGTTCCGTCCACTTGCTATAAAACCCCCCACTGGCGTGGTTTGTTCAGCACATCCCGGTAAACAATGGCGACTGCACCCATCACAACGGCATCTTCGCCGTTGGCGGCGGGGATGATCTGTACACCTTCTTGAACCCAATGCCAGGCTCGCTGCGTGACAGTTTCCCGGATGCTGGGCAGCAAATATTGGTGCAGCGCCCATAAAGGCCCACCGAAGATCACGCGCTGAGGATTGATGACGTTCATGAGGCTGGCAATGCCGATTCCCAACCATTTGCCAGTTTCAGCCAGGGCGTTGAGGGCCACGGGGTCGTCTTTGCCAGCCGCTTCCATAATAAGCGGTATCGAAATACGGCTAAAGTCGTCGCTGATTATACTTGTCATCCACGAGGGTTGCCCTTGTTGCAGGGCTTCGGCCACGAGGTGGAACAGGGCGCGCTGGCTGGCTACGGTTTCCCAGCAGCCTCTATTGCCACAGTTGCATTTTAAACCATCTTTTTCCACGGTCATGTGACCCACCTCACCGGCAAAACCACTGGCGCCTTCGATCAGACGGCCGTTCAAGACAATGCCCCCACCCAAACCAACCCCAGAACTAACGTAGAGCAAGGAATCGTTCTCCTGTCCGGCGCCAAAATAACTTTCGCCCAGGGCCGCCAGATTGGCTTCGTTGGCGATGTAGACAGGCACGGGGATAACGGACCGAATCATATCGCGCAGAGGTACATCAGACCAATTGAGGTTAGGGGCAAAAAGAAGGGAACCCTGGCTGACGTCAACCAGACCAGGTACCCCGACGCCAATGCCGAGCAGCGGCCGCTGCCGCTTTTGCACCTGTTTATAACTCTCTTGCAACAAAAACAAAACGCGATCCAGAATAGCTTCCCGATTGAAATATTTGGTAGTGCTTTCAAACCGTCGGGCAACCACCTCAATCGCAAAATTGACCGTAACAACGGAAATAAAATCAACCCCAATCTCCAGACCAATAATGTATCCGGCCTCTGGGTCCAATTCCAGATTGATGGCGGGTCGCCCTACGTCACTGCTGGAAACATCCGACCCGATTTCTCGAACCAGATTGTTCTGAATCAATTCCTTAACCATGCTGGATACTGTGGCTTTATTTAATCCAGTGATATTAGCCAACGCAGCACGAGATAAAGTGGATTCGGACCGCAAGGTGTTGAGAATCAGAGTCAGATTCATGTCGCGCATCACGGCATGACCAACCGAATTTTTTTGCGTCATAATTGCTTGTCCATCTTAGTTTGTATTCGCTACTAACTAATTAAAAGTCTATTACTTAAGCTGAATAGCGTCAAGGCTGCGGCAGGCAGATAATCCCCATACCAGGCCTGCTTACCGCGATTTTGGGCAACATATTATAATTGTCACGTCAAAAATATGACATTTGTCACAATTGGCCGGGCAGATGTTGACGCATTGGAAAAGCATTATATACTCTGGCGAAATAGTTTGTATTATAAACTAATACAGGTAATTATTATTTATAAGCCGCTTATATAGCGATTTATTAGCCCAACCGAGGTGGTTTACCAAACCATCGAACTAACCAGTAAAAAGGAGGTGTATCAATTATAACTTCTGGTCTATCGTGCAAAAAACAGGGTTTTATTTTACCAATAAGTCAACATGTGGAGGAAAATAAGAAATGAGATCCAGGCAGGCATGGTTAATTATAACAATGATCGCTTTGTTGATGTTTGCAGCATTAACAGGCTGTAGTTCGCAAACCGATACCCCAACCGAAACGACAGATACGACTGCTCCGGCAGCCACTACGGAAGTAATAGCAAATGACGAAGGTATCAAAATCGGTCTTTCTTTCTCTGACTTTGCGACCGAGCGTTGGAAGAACGAAGAAGTTCTGATGCGTCAACTGCTAGAAGAGAAAGGCTACCAGGTGCTTTCTCAGGAAGCCAACCACGACGTCAAACTGCAAATTGACCAGATTGACAACATGGTTAGCCAGGGCGTGAAGGGTCTGATCATCATTGCTGAGGATGGTGATGCGCTGTCAACGGCCGTTTCCAGCGCCAAACAAGCCGGGGTAGCTGTGTTAGCCTACGACCGGCTCATCAAATCGCCGGACATCGCTGCTTACCTCTCCTTCAACAACGTCGAAGTGGGGCGGCAGCAGGCGCTGGGCGTCATGCAAGCCCTGGACATCGAGAACTGGGACGTGGCGGCCAATGGGCCGGTGCGCCTGGTCAAACTGGGCGGCAGCCCCACCGACAACAACGCCATTCTCTTCCGTCAGGGGCAAGACGAGATTGTGCAGCCCTATGTGGACGCCGGCACAATCGAAGTTGTAGCCGACCAGTGGGTGGACAACTGGGATGCGGCCAACGCGCTGAAAGCCATGGAAAACATCCTGGTAGCCGCCGGTAACGACATTGACGCCGTGGTTGCTTCCAACGACGGTACGGCTTTGGGCGCGCTGCAAGCGATGAAAGCCCAGGGTTTGGCCGGGGTTGTGCCGATTTCCGGGCAAGACGCCACCGCCGACGGTGTTAACAGCATCGTTAAGGGTGAACTGACAGTTTCTATCCTGAAAGACATCCGTAACCTGTCCCCCTTGGCCGTGGACATGATGGACAAACTGATCAGGGGTGAAGCGATTGAAGGTCTGGACACCTACACCATGGCCGAACTCACCAATGATGCGGCCCAGGCCGGTGAAGTGCACGCTTACTTCTTGCCGGTGCAGCAGGTGAACATAGACAATGCTTACGAGCTGGTAGTCGTCAGCGGTTTCCAATCCTTTGATGACGTTTTCCGGGATATTCCTGAAGATCAACGGCCAGCTCGTCCAGGGGAGGCTGAAGCTTCGGCTGGTGAAACCGTATCTGTCGAAGGTATCAAAATCGGTCTTTCTTTCTCTGACTTTGCGACCGAGCGTTGGAAGAACGAAGAAGTTCTGATGCGTCAACTGCTAGAAGAGAAAGGCTACGTTGTGCTTTCTCAGGAAGCCAACCACGACGTCAAACTGCAAATTGACCAGATTGACAACATGGTTAGCCAGGGCGTGAAGGGTCTGATCATCATTGCTGAGGATGGTGATGCGCTGTCAACGGCCGTTTCCAGCGCCAAACAAGCCGGGGTAGCTGTGTTAGCCTACGACCGGCTCATCAAATCGCCGGACATCGCTGCTTACCTCTCCTTCAACAACGTGGAAGTAGGACGGCAGCAGGCGCTGGGCGTCATGCAAGCCCTGGACATCGAGAACTGGGACGTGGCGGCCAATGGGCCGGTGCGCCTGGTCAAACTGGGCGGCAGCCCCACCGACAACAACGCCATTCTCTTCCGTCAGGGGCAAGATGAGATTGTGCAGCCCTATGTGGACGCCGGCACAATCGAAGTTGTAGCCGACCAGTGGGTGGACAACTGGGATGCCGCCAACGCGCTGAAAGCCATGGAAAACATCCTGGTAGCCGCCGGTAACGACATTGACGCAGTGGTTGCTTCCAACGACGGTACGGCTTTGGGCGCGCTGCAAGCGATGAAAGCCCAGGGTTTGGCCGGGGTTGTGCCGATTTCCGGGCAAGACGCCACCGCCGACGGTGTTAACAGCATCGTTAAGGGTGAACTGACAGTTTCTATCCTGAAAGACATCCGTAACCTGTCCCCCTTGGCTGTGGACATGATGGACAAACTCATCAGGGGTGAAGCGATTGAAGGTCTGGACACCTACACCATGGCCGAACTCACCAATGATGCGGCCCAGGCCGGTGAAGTGCGCGCCTACTTCTTGCCGGTGCAGCAGGTGAACATAGACAATGCTTACGAGCTGGTAGTCGTCAGTGGGTTCCAATCCTTTGATGACGTTTTCCGGGATATTCCTGAAGATCAACGGCCGGCTCGTCCATAATTGAATAAAGCGTAATTGACAATGGTTCGACTTCCTCTCATCTGAGATGGATCTATCTCAGATGAGTCAGGAAGTCGAACCTGACTCTCCCAAAAGAGTGTAAAATTCAAGCTGGCTTCTGCTAAGTATTAGATTGGACCAATCTGCAAGATTGGTCCAATCTGGGCCATGTAATTTCTAGATGCTCACTAAGCGTTAACCCTGGTTGTTTCATCATCAGATACCAGGCGGAAGTACAGATCAAAGTTGAGAGGAGAATTCCGTGAGTGACGACATCATCCTCGATATCCGAAACGTGACCAAGAAATTCCCCGGTGTTACCGCGTTAAGCAATGTATCCATCAAAATTCGGCGGGGCGAAATTCATGGACTATGCGGCGAAAACGGAGCCGGTAAGTCTACATTGATGAAAATCTTGTCAGGCATCTATCCTTACGGCACATATGAGGGTGAAGTTTTCTATAACGACGAAGAGCTTAAGCTGGAGCATAGTTCTATCCGGCATGCCAGTGAATTAGGCATCTCCATTGTCCACCAAGAACTGACCCTGGTGCCCAGTATGACCGTCGGCGAAAACGTCTACTTGGGCAAAGAACCGGTTGAAAGAAAGGTCATCAACTGGAACAAACTTTATTCTGACACAGATAAAATTCTGGCGCGGTATAACCTGGATGTAAAGTCACATGCTGTGGTTCGCACCCTGGGCGTTGGCAAAATGCAGATGGTAGAAATTGCCAAAGCCCTTTCTGAAGATGCCAAAGTCCTCATTTTAGATGAACCAACCAGCGCCCTGAATGAAGTCGAAATCAGAAAGTTAATGGAGATTTTGGCAGTTCTCAAGACAAATGGCGTCACGATCATTTATATCACCCATAAACTGAATGAACTTTTCCGTATAACCGACAGCGTTACGGTTTTACGGGATGGTGAGACAGTAACAACCCAGCCGACGCAGAATTTAACGGAAGAGAAACTGGTTCAATACATGGTGGGCCGCCAGATGAAGGAGCGATTCCCCAAAGGCAGCCGGCAGCCTGGCGAAATCATTTTCGAGGTAGAGAATCTTCATGCCGAAGACCCGACTGATCCCTCGCGCAAAGTGGTGAATGGCGTTAATTTCAACCTGCGTCGTGGCGAGATTTTGGGCATTGCTGGTCTGATGGGTTCTGGCCGCACCGAACTCGTTACGACGATATTTGGCGAGTACGGCAAAATTACCGGTGGTAAGCTCGTTCTGGAAAAGCAAGATTTAAAGATAAACAGCGCCCGCGATGCCATCGAACACGGCATCAGCCTGGTGCCCGAAGATCGCAAAGGGCAGGGGCTTGTCCTTATGCAATCTGTTTTGAAGAACGTTTCCTTGCCTAACCTGAGTCAGTTCGCGGGATTTTTTCGCCTGGATAAAGATGCGGAATTGCAGGCAAGCCTGCATCAGGCGAAGAGTCTGGCAATTAAAGCGCCCAACCTACAAGTCTCTTGTAACACATTATCTGGCGGCAACCAACAAAAGGTCGTCATTGCCAAATGGCTTATGTCCAGGCCAAAGATATTGATTATGGATGATCCGACACGGGGTGTTGACGTGGGCGCAAAATATGAAATTTATAAATTGATGAACGAATTAGCGGAACGCGGGGTCTCCATTATCATGATCTCTAGCGAGCTAGAGGAGGTGTTGGGAATGAGCGACCGGGTTATGGTTATGCACGAAGGTCAATCTAACGGCACCCTGGACGTTGCAACCGCGACACAAGAAAAAATTATGGCGCTTGCCACGGGCATTGACTCGCACAAAAACAATTAATCAAGGAGGCTTCCATGAAATTAGCTGTCCCCGAAATCAAACCCTCAGACAAAACAAGCTCTATATTGGGAAAAATGTTTCGGCAAAACATTCAGACCTATGCCATTATTCTCGCTCTCATCTTCATCTGGATATTTTTTGCCTTTTTAACAGATGGGAACTATTTAAAACCACAGAATTTTTCTAACTTGTTTCGGCAAATGACTGTGACGGGTTTCCTGGCTATTGGGATGGTGTTGGTTATCGTGACCGGCAATATTGATTTGTCGGTGGGTAAGTTAGCTGGCTTTGTTTCCGTGGTCGTGGCCTATTTTCAGGCTACGGTCTGGACCAAAGTATTGCCAGACCAGGCGTTGGCGGCCGCGACGTTATCCGTGTTTGTGGGGATTGCCGTAGGCGCACTGTTTGGTGTTATGCAGGGTTACATTATTTCATTTCTAAACGTACCATCGTTTATTGTTACTCTGGGTGGTATGTTCGTGCTAAATGGGGCAATCTTGCTGGTAACGCAAGGAAAGACGATTCCGGCTAATCAGCCATATTTTTCAGTCATCGCTCAGGGCTATTTACCGGTTGCCGCCGGTTGGATTATGGCGTTGTTGGTGGTGGCGTATCTGTATTTCAACATGTTTCGTAGTCGGCAGAAGAAACGAGCGCATGGCTTTGCCCTTTCCAGCATGTACCTTGACCTGGCGTTGACGACTTTCTTTGCGATTCTGGTTGCCGGCTACGTATACATTGTGAATCAATACAATGGTGTTCAGATTCCCGTTCTGTTGCTGGCTGTTACGTCGGTGATTATTTCCTATATGGCGAATAACACCCGGTTTGGGCGATATGCTTATGCCATCGGCGGCAACCGAGAAGCGGCTCGTTTATCGGGTATCAGCATTCGGAATAACATTTTTTTTGTGTTTGTTCTCATGGGATTACTGAGCGGTATTGCCGGTGTCGTGTTGGCTTCATATGTAGGTTATGGCACGATTGCTGCCGGCCAGGGGTATGAGCTTGATGCCATTGCGGCGGCAATTTTAGGTGGCACTTCTACTTTGGGAGGGGTTGGCACAGTTTGGGGGGCGCTGATTGGCGCTTTGATTATGTCTAGTTTGTCGAATGGCTTGCAGCTGTTGAACGTGGCGCCGTCCTGGCAATATTTGTTGAAGGGGTTGGTGTTGGTGCTGGCAGTTTATGCGGATGTGACATTTAAGAAGCGCGGGTAGGGGGTTAACCTACGAATATAGGCGTCCAGAGAAAACTTCACGTAATTTGTAGAACGATTTTCCAAATCGTTCTCTGGGCGGTTTTCCAAATCGCCCTACAACTTTGTCTTGTCACTTGACAAAAGGAGATCGCATGTCAGACAGATTTTTACCCAAAGCGGAGGATAAGTTCACCTTTGGTTTGTGGACAGTAGGCAATGTTGGCCGTGATCCGTTTGGGGCTGCGGTACGGCCGTCTATGACTCCAGCCGAAATCGTTTACTTCTTGGGCGAGGTTGGCGCTTATGGCGTTAACTTCCACGACAACGATCTGATTCCTATTGATGCCACTGCGGCAGAGAAGGCACAAATACTCAACGACTTTAAAAAGGCCCTGGCCGATACCGGCCTGGTTGTGCCCATGGCCACAACCAATCTGTTTTACGATCCGGCTTTTAGAGACGGGGCCTTTACGGCTAACGATCCCAAAGTCCGCGCGTATGCCTTGCAGAAAACCATGAATGCTATGGATTTGGGCGTGGAATTAGGCGCCAGCACCTATGTATTTTGGGGCGGCAGAGAAGGCGTAGAAACCGATGCCAGCAAAAACCCACTGGATGCCGGTAAACGGTTTCGTGAGGCATTGAATTTTTTGTGCGACTATGCCATTGACCAGGGCTACCCATTGAAGTTTGCTCTGGAAGCCAAGCCCAACGAGCCGCGTGGCGATATCTATCTGGCGACAACTGGCGCTATGTTGGGTTTCATTGAAACGCTGGACCATCCCGAAATGGTGGGCGTCAATCCCGAAGTGGCCCACGAGACAATGGCCGGGCTGAACTTCTTACATCACGTGGCCCAGGCATGGGATAGAGGCAAACTGTTCCACATCGATCTGAACGATCAGTCTATCGGCCGTTACGATCAAGATTTTCGCTTTGGGGCGGTAAATCTTAAGAGTGCCTTCTTCCTGGTCAAATTCCTGGAAGATGTGGGCTACGATGGCAGCCGCCACTTCGACGCCCATGCCTACCGCACCAGCGATTACGAGGATGTGAAAGCGTTCGCCCGTGGTTGTATGCGTACTTACCTTATCCTCAAAGAAAAAGCTGCTCAATTCAACGCCGACAGCGAAATCCAAAGCCTGCTGGCCGAAATTCTGGCCGATGATGGCAGTATGGATGAATTCAAGGGCCATTATTCACCCGCCAGAGCCACTGCCCTTAAAGCCTACACTTTCGACCGCGCCGCGCTGGGCCAACGGGGGCAGCCCTACGAACGCCTCGACCAACTTGTCGTGGAACTGCTGTTGGGCGTGCGCTAAGTGATCATCTAGAAATTACATCGCCCAGATTGGACCAATCTTGGAGATTGGTCCAATCTAAAAACTGGCGCTTTGGCGAGCAATCTTGCATCATAACGGCTTGAATTTTTGAAGGAGGCTGGGATGGCTTATTTTCTGGGTATTGACAGCTCGACGACGGCGACGAAGGCGCTGCTGTTGGCGGCGGATGGCACAGTGATCGGCGTCGCCTCCTCCAGTTATGAGTACGAAACGCCACGGCCGTTATGGAGCGAGCAAAGTCCGGCATTGTGGTGGACGGCCGTTGTAGATAGCATCCGCCAGGTGGTGGCCGAAACGGCCGTTCCCCCCACCGACATCCAGGCCATCGGCCTGACCGGGCAAATGCACGGCCTGGTCTTGCTGGACGAGGCGGGCGATGTGCTGCGCCCGGCCATCTTGTGGAACGACCAACGCACCGGAGCCGAATGCGACGAGATGCGCGCCATGATTGGTAAGGCGCGCCTCATCGCCATCACCGGCAATGATGCCCTGCCCGGCTTTACCGCGCCTAAAATTTTGTGGGTGAAAAACCACGAGCCGGAGGTTTACGGCCGTATCGCCCACATCCTCCTGCCCAAAGATTACGTGCGGCTGCAATTGACCGGCGAGTACGCCACCGACAAGGCTGGCGCGGCTGGCACGCAGCTGTTCGACGTGCGGCAGCGCGATTGGTCCGATGAGGTAGTGGCGGCGCTGGGCATCAACCGGGACTGGCTGCCAGAGACGTTTGAGGGCACGGCCGTTACCGGCCATCTTTCCCCGGCTGCCGCGGCCGTCACCGGCCTGCCCGCCGGCATTCCCGTGGTCGCTGGCGGCGGCGACCAGGCAGCCAACGCCGTAGGAACCGGGGCCGTCGTGGATGGCATTGTCGCCCTGAGCCTGGGCACGTCGGGCGTGGCTTTTGCCAGCAGCGATGAACCCATTGTGGAGCCAGACGGCCGTCTACACGCCTTCTGCCACGCTGTTCCCGGCAAATGGCACCTGATGGGCGTCATGCTCTCGGCGGCCGGCAGCCTGCGCTGGTTCCGCGATACGCTGGCCCCTGGCGCCAGTTACGACGCCTTGCTGACCCCGGCAGCGGACGTCCCACCCGGCAGCGAAGGGCTGCTCTTTTTACCCTACCTCACCGGCGAACGCACGCCCTATCCCGATCCGCTGGCGCGCGGCGCATTCGTCGGCCTGACGGTGCGCCATACGCGGGCGCATCTGACCCGCGCTGTCCTGGAAGGGGTCGCCTTTGGCCTGCGCGACAGCTTTGAGTTGATGAAACATGCTGGTCTGCCCGCCATCACCCAGGTACGGGCCTCCGGCGGCGGCGTTAAGAGCGCCCTCTGGCGGCAAATCCTGGCCGACGTACTCCAGGCGGAGATTGTGACGATCAACACGACCGAGGGCGCGGCTTACGGCGCGGCCATCCTGTCGGCGGTGGGCACAGGCGCGTTCGAGTCGGTAGAAACGGCCTGCCAGCAGCTCATTCGGGTGACCGGCAGCGCCAGACCGGGGAAGGATACGGCCGTTTACGACCAACTCTACCCGCTCTACCGCCAACTCTATCCCGCCCTCAAACCGACATTTGACGCGACACAGCAATCGGGTTGAAAAACAAGGGTCTTTGGGAATTCGTGAGCGTGCTGCAAAAATAGGGGTTGGGGCAGTTACTTCGGCTGCTGAGCCGGATTCGCAACATAATTAGCGCGATAAGGTTCTAGCAATTGGCGGTATAGTGCAGGCCGTTGCGGGTGATGGTGCGGCCACCAGACAAGGCAGCACGATTGGGAGAATGTTTCGCGCCTGGTGCAAACAGGCCAGTTGATGCCCGACGGCCGCTTGCTGCCGCAACAGAGCAGAGCGCGGAGGACGCGGAGATTATCTCTGGTACAGCCTCCGCGCTCTCTGCGTTCTCCGCGGTTAGAGAAGTTTTGTCAGTCAATCAGGCTTAATGTGGCACATTTTCTGCCATATTCTGATTTTGGGCCTCTAGCTTGATCGAGGGCTGATAGTCACACTATAATCTACTCCATGGCTGATCCAATTCTGGCCACCAAGCTTTGGTCGCCAACTGCGCAAGCCAATCTGGTACCACGCTCTCGCCTCATTCATCAAATTAATGGTAACCTTGGCTGTAAATTGACGCTGATCGCTGCGCCCGCGGGGTTTGGTAAAACCACGCTGCTGGCCGAATGGCTGGCGCAGACCGACGCTTGCTGCGCCTGGCTGTCATTGGACGCCTACGACAATGATCTGCCGCGCTTGCTGGGTTATCTGGCAGCGGCGCTGCAAACTGTAGACGAGGGGTTGGGGGAAACGGCCGTTTCCCTCCTTGAAGCGCCAGAATCCCCAGACCCACGCTACGTCATCGCCAGCCTGATCAACGAAATAGCGGGGCAAAACGGCCGTATCGTCCTCATCCTGGACGATTATCACCATATTGATAACCCCGCCATCCACCATGCCCTTGCTTACCTGCTCGAACACCAACCGCCCCAACTCCATCTGATCATCACCAGCCGCGCCGATCCGCTTCTCCCCCTTGGCCGCCTGCGCGTGCGCCAGCAGATGGACGAAATTCGCGCCGCCGACTTGCGCTTTACCAGTGACGAAGCGGCCATCTTCCTGCGTCAGCTGTGGGGCATTCAGCTTTCCCCGGAGCAGGTTGCCGCCCTGGAAGCTCGCACCGAAGGCTGGGTCGCCGGTTTGCACCTGGCGGTACTGGCCTTGCGGCAGCTAACGACCCCTGAGGAGATCGCTAACTTTGTCGCCGCCTTCACCGGCAGCCATCGCTACATCCTCGACTACTTGGTAGACGAAGCGCTGCACTGGCAGCCCCCAGCCGTGCAGAATTTTCTGCTGCAAAGCGCCATTTTGGACCGCTTCTGCGCCGATTTGTGCCAGGCCGTCCTGGAAATTGACAATGCCCAGGCGCTGTTGGCCCAGGTGAAGGCGGCCAATCTCTTCCTTGTGCCGCTTGATGACCGGGGCGAATGGTTCCGTTACCACCGCCTCTTTGCCGATTTGCTGCGTCATCGCCTCAAGCAGTCACAGCCGGTTCAGCTGGCTCCCTTGCACCAACGGGCCAGCCGCTGGTTTGAGCAGCATGGCCTGACAGACGAAGCCATTCACCACGCCCTGGCCGCCAAAGACGCGGCCCGCGCCGCCACTCTGGTTGATGAAGCGCGCTGGACGCTGCGCAACCGGGGTGAGGTCAGCACCTTGCGCCGCTGGTTAGACTTGCTGCCGACGGAAGTTGTGGAAGCCAGCGGCTCGCTGGCCATGGGCCGAGCCTGGACGCTCATGTTCAGCGGCAGAATGGCCGAAACGGAAGCGTACCTGGCGCGTGTTGTTTTTCCGTTGTTACCCCAGGCACCGCTAGACAGTGAGTGGCCGATAGAATTGTCCGTACTGCGCGCGCAAATCGCCCTCAACCATGGGCAGTTTGACGAAGCCCTGACTTACTGCCTGGAGGCACGGGCGAAAATTCACGACGCGCAATTTCGCTTCCGCGGCTCGTTGGAATTGATGCTGGGCCATGCATATCGGGCGCAGGGCAACCTGGCGGCGGCGGGTCAGGCTTATGCCACGGCCGCTGGAATTGCTGCCCAAGACAACAACCGGTACACCTCGCTGTCGGCACTTATCTCACAGGCAAATCTGGCCATGATAAGCGGCCGTTTGCGCCAGGCTGAGACTTTTTGGCAGCAGGGGCTGGGGTTGACCTACGGCCGTCGCGGGCAGCGGCTGCCCCTTCACGGTATGCCTAAAGTGGGTCTGGGGCAGATCTACCTGGAGTGGAACCGGCTGGACGAAGCGGCCGTCTGCCTGGAGGAAGCCATTCAACTGGGCCGCCAGGCCGGAATAGGGCCTATCGTGTTAAACGGGGCCATTGCCCTGGCCCAGACGAGACAGGCGCAGGGTGATTTTGCCGGGGCGCGGGCGGTGCTGCAACTGGCCGAAGAGACGATGCAGCGGGCGCAAATGACGCTGCTGGATGTACGTCTGGGGGCCGCCGTGGCGCTGCTCCGGCTGCGGCAGGGTGAGCTGACCCGGGCAGCGGCCTGGGCGGCCCGCTTCACGACCGATTTTGGCCTGGAACGCGCGGCCGATTCGGGTGACTGGTTTGTCTTTGAATATGCCATTCTGGCCCGAATCTGGTTGGCCGAGGGGCGAGCGGCGGAAGCGGCGGCGCTGTTGGGGCAGCTTTCAGGCACGGCGGAAAAGATGGGGCGGTGGGGGCAGGCGGTGGAAATCTTGTGTCTGCAAGCGCTGGCCCTGCAGGCGCAGGGTCAGGTAGAGGCGGCCACAGTGGCGCTGATCCGCGCCCTGCGGCTGGCCGAGCCGGAAGGGTACACCCGCCTGTTTGCCGATGAGGGACGGCCAATGGGGGAGCTGTTGGCCCGGACGGCGCTGCAAGAAACGGCCGTTGCTCCCTACGTCACCCACTTATTAACCGCCTTCGACGCCCCGCAGCTGGCCGCGCCGCCATCCACAGCAGTGGCCGCAGAAACGGAAACGGCCGTGGCCCCCCAGCTGGCCCAATGGCTGGCCGAACCGCTCAGCGAGCGCGAAACCGAAGTGCTGCGCCTGGTAGCCGAAGGGCTTTCGAACCGGGAAATTGGCGAGCGGCTGGTCATCTCTGTCTACACCGTCAAGAAGCACATGGAAAACATTCACGGCAAGCTGTACGTGAGCAACCGCACCCAGGCCGTGGCCCGCGCCCGCGAATTGGGCCTGCTGTAGCGCCTCATCGCCGCCACAGGCATATCCTCTACCTGAATTCTATAACCGAATACGCCCTCAATACGCCCTTCGCCCCATGCGGCTACGTCTAAACGGCCGTTATGATGCAGCCATTACTCAACCCCGAAAATTAAAGGAGAAATGCAATGGCTCAAATAACTTCAAGCGTCAATATCCGCACGATGGGGGCCAAAACCCTGGTTCCCTTCCTGGCGATTTCCTTCGGCCTGACCTGGGGGATTGCCGCCCTGCTTGTCTTTTTCTATGACCAGGTGGTGGCCCAATTTGGCGAGATTTCCATGACCAATCCCCTGTTCATTCTGGCGGTATACGCCCCTGGCATTGCCGGTGTCCTTCTGGTCTGGTGGCATTATGGACTCAAGGGGCTGGGCAGCTTCTTCCGCCGCCTGACTCTCTGGCGCACAACGGCCACCTGGTGGCTCTTTCTGATAGTGGGCATTCCCGTTCTGGTCTACGCCGGGGCCGCCTTGAATGGTACCTTCAACGATCCCTTTCCTTTTTCACCCTGGTATCTGGCCCTGTCGGCGATGGCAACTGCTTTATTCATCGGGCCAATCGAAGAGTTTGGCTGGCGGGGCGTGGCTCTGCCGCTGCTGCAGCGCCGCTTTGCCCCGTTTTGGGCCGGTCTGATCCTCGGCGTCATTTGGGCCACCTGGCACATTCCCGCCTTCCTGATCGGCGGCACGCCACAGAGCGCCTGGGCTTTTGGCCCCTATTTCATCGGTGTTGTCTCAATTTCCGTGCTCCTGACGCCTCTCTTCAATGCCGCTCGGGGTAGTCTGCTCATCGCCGCACTGTATCACTTCCAAATGATGAACCCCATCTTTCCCAATGCCCAGCCCTGGGACACCCTGCTGTTTTTCCTGGCGGCTGTGGTGGTGGTCTGGATGAACCGGCACGAGATGTTCCGTCGCGGCGCTGGGGTGACAGACGTCCTGATGCCCGATGCCCGCGATTAGTTTTTAAGCGCGATTTCGTGAGTGGGCCTCCCACCATGAATGAAAGGGATGAGTCCACTGAATGAACCACAGATTTCCACAGATTGTTATCAGCGTTCATCTGTTTTCTCTTCTCTGCGCCGCGTCTTTGCGTTGATTATCCAAAGGAGATTGAACCATGCGTACAAATAGGAATGAAATAACGGCCGTCACCGCAGGTGTTTTGGTAACCGGTGCCGTCACCTTGATGGCGCTGCTGGTGGTCCGTTTTCTGTGGCCAGAGGCGGGGGCCTGGGTCTGGCTGGCGCTGCTGACTGTCGGTTCGCTGGCCGGTGGCGGCACCGCTGCCTGGCTGGCACAGTCGCAGGCGTTACGCCCCGGTATCCTGGTTGGTCTGATTGCCGGTTTGCTGGCGTTGGCAACGGCCGTTGTCACCAGCGATTTTGCTCTGCGTACAACGTTGGCCGGAGGAGCTTACCTGATCGGCGGAACCGCCGGAGCAGCGCTGGGCGTGGCAATTGTTCGCCAGCGGCTGTCACGGGCGGTCCAGGATACGTTAGGCTTCTTCTTCCTGCTAGGGATTATCCTGCTGTCGGCCGGATCGGCCCGGGCTGATGCTGGCCCACACGATACAACAGGCCTGGAACAATTTCTAGACCAGGCGATTGTGGCCCAGCTGGACCAACTCGATATACCCGGCGCGGCCGTGGCCGTGGTGGGCGATGGTCAGCTTTTGCTGGCCAAAGGGTACGGCCTGGCCGACCAGGCACAAAACCGCCCGGTCGATGGCGGGCGCACCCTTTTCCGCACCGGGTCGGTGGGTAAGTTGATCACCTGGACGGCCGTTATGCAGCTTGTGGAGCAGGAGCGGCTCGACCTGCACGCCGACGTCAACAGTTACCTGGATTTCACCATCCCCGCCACCTTCCCGGAACCCATCACCTACTGGAATTTGTTGGCTTAACCACAAGGAGAAACCATGCAAGCGACCCAACAGTTACCGCCCAATTATCAAGAACAGGCCAGCCTGGACCTATCCGCCGACAAAAAGTGGATGCTGCTCCTGAATCTGGCCGGTTTGGTACTGCTGATTCCCTTCGGCTGGCTTTTCGCCACCCTGTTTGCCATCTTGCGACCGGATGTAACAAGGTTTAGCCTGGAGTTTTCCGGGCTGGGCAGCGTGCTTCTGTTTGGCGGACAGATGTTGTTTGTCATTGTCGGCATCGTCCTTCTGCACGAACTGGTACATGGTCTCTTTATCTGGTGGTATACCGGCAGCCGGTTCCATTTTGGCCTGGGCATCGGTTACGCCTATGCCGCCGCGCCGGAGTGGTATTTGCCGCGCCGCCAGCATACGGTGATTGCTCTGGCCCCGCTGCTGCTAATTTCGCTCTTGGGGCTGGCGCTGCTGCCGTTTTTACCCACGGCCGTTTTCCCCTATCTCTTTGTTGCGCTGCTGTTTAATGCCGCTGGCTCGGTTGGCGATCTGGCGATGGTTGGCTGGCTGCTGCTTAAGCCGCCCCACTCCCTGGTGCGGGATACCGGCCCGGCCGTCTACATTTATTTTTAAGCGGCGCGTTGCTTTGTTGGAGCGAGCGTGAGTAATACGCCCTTTGCCCCATGCGGCTACGCCTGAACGGCCGTTACCATTCAAGCAATAAATCGATTGAATAGAAAAGGAGTTAATCATGACAAACCAGGCCATCTCCAATCGGGAATTGGTACTGCGTTCCCGGCGGGTGCTAGACCTGCATCCCCACAAAGCGCAGCTTCTGGCGCTGGTCGGTATCAGCGGCGCTGTGCTCATCGTGGTTGCCAGCCTCGTTGGCAACCAGCCAGAGACAATCGGCGTGGACAAGCTGCTTCATTTAGGGGGGTATGCCACCCTGGCGGCCGTTTTTGTGCTGTCTTTACCGCTTCGCTGGTGGCTGCCAGCTTTGTCCGGGCTTTTTGGCCTGGGCGGGTTAATTGAACTGCTGCAGCCGCTGAACCTGCGCTTTTTTGAATGGAGCGACGTGGTGGCCAATGGGACCGGTGTGATCGTTGGTGCAATGGTGGGGCTGGGGGTGCGGTTGGGCTACGGGTATCTAAAAACGGAACTGCTGCAAAACCGGGTCCGCTACCGCCTGCTTTCATTCAACCCTGGCGAAGTGATTGTGCAGGAAGGTGAGCAGATCGACCAATTTTACGTGATCAAAGCGGGCACTGTAGCGCTCTACCGGCGGGAAAACTGCGCTGAGGTTTTGGTGACGCGGGAACATGCGGGCGAGATGTTTGGCCTGCTGGAAGAAATTCTGCGTGAACCTCTGGTGACAACTGTGGTAGCGGAAACGGCCGTTCAGCTTTACCGCCTGGACTACGACAAGCTCATCGCCGACGTGGGCGGCCGCAGCCAGCCCTTGGGTATCGTTCTGGATGACCTGGCCGCCGATTTGCGCGAAGCCTGGCAAAGCGTGGCGGCGCTGAGGCAGGCCGCTGGCCTGGGTACCGCCCGGGAACTGCAAGAGGAATTGATCAATATCGAATACCTGCACAAACAAACTGAACAAGGAGAACAAACATGTCTACAGAAAATTGAACAAGCAGGGGGTGCGTATTTTGCTGGCCTTGCTGCTGCTGGTGGGCTGCCTGCTGCTCTGGCTGCGACCCGATTGGCTGCGCCGGACGGGTACGGCCGTTGAGGAACGCTGGTTGTACAGCCTGCACGTGGGGCTGTTGGCCAACGGCGCCGCCTTCTTCCTGGTCCCGTTGCTGCTGGGGCTGATTATCCTGCTGGCCGTTGTTGCCGGTTGGCTTGGTGTGGGTCAGTTGGCCATCCCGGTACTCGGCCTGGGGTTGACGGGCTTAAGTTTTGCCACTGCGGCCTTCGTCTTTCTGGTGGGCATGGTTAGCAAGATCATCGTGGCTTATCTGGGCGGGCGTTTGTTGAGGCAACGGCCGTTGCCCAAGGCCCTGTCGGGGATGGATTTTGTGGCCCTGCTTGTGGGCGTCGTGATATTGATGCTTCTGCGCGCCCTGCCTTTTGGCATAGGTTTCCTGATTGGCCTGGTTGTGAGCCTGTTGGGCACAGGGGCATTTTTTCTGGAACTGCGCCGTGCGCCGCGAACCCAGCTGGTGGCCGAAAAGCCTATCCGGGAACGGCCGCAGGAATCGCTGGCCTCGTGACTCCCGTTTTAGATTGGGCCAGTCTTAGCTCGTAGATGGCGACCGGGCTTGAAGCCGCCGCCCTAGACCTTAACTTGAGGAAACAGACGATGACCGAAATTTACCAAATTCGCATCAAGGGTCATTTGGATCCGGATTGGGCCGCCGAGTTTGACGGCCTGATCCTGAGCCATCTGGAGGATGGCACGACCCTGCTGCAAGGCGCGGTGGCCGACCAGGCCGCCCTGCACGGCATCCTGGCCCGCATCCGCGATCTGGGATTGCCTCTCATAACCGTACAAAAATCTGAACCATAAGGAAGGGAATGATGAATGAACAGGCTTTGCTCACCCTGCGCACTGAATTTGAAAAAGAAGCTGGCCGCTCCCTGGCGCTGCCTATTGCCGGGGCAATTGTCTGGTTTATTGTTGGTATTGCCGCTCTGTTTTTGCCGGCCGATATAGCCACTTATGCTCTGCTGTTCGGCTCCGGTGCAATTTTCCCCATAGGCCTGGTGGCAGCCCGGCTCCTGGGCGAAAATCCAATGGCCAATAACAATCCACTCAGCCGCCTGATGGGGTTGTGTGTGCTGATGGTTAACCTGCTGTGGGCCTTGCACCTGACCCTGTTGTTCAGCGGGGGCAGCTTTTTCCCGCTCAGTCTGGGAATTGGGCTGGGGCTGCATTGGGTCGTTTTTTCCTGGATTATCGGCCATCCGGTGGGCACCATTCATGCCGTGCTGCGCACGGTGCTGGCAACGGCGTTGTGGTGGCTCTTGCCGACCAATCCCATTACGGCCGTTGCTCTGGGTGTCGTGGTCGCCTACGGCTATTCAATCTACACGCTGTCCCGTCGGACGCTAAAGCTGCCAGTGACACAACCAAAAGGAACACCTGATGGAATTGCGAATTGAGAACCTGAGCAAACAGTACGGCCGTAACCTATGGGGTATACAGGATTTTAGCCTGCACTTGGGGCCAGGCGTGCTGGGGCTGCTAGGCCCTAACGGCGCGGGCAAATCCACCCTGATGCGCATCATCGCCACCATCACTCGACCGAGCAGCGGTGCAATTTACTGGAATGGCGCTGACATTGCCGCGCAGCCAGACACCCTGCGCCGGGTGTTGGGCTACCTGCCGCAGGATTTTGGCGTCTACCCCAATCTGAACACCATGGAGTTCCTCACCTACCTGGCGGCGGTGAAAGGGCTGAACCCGAAGCAGGCGCGGCGGCGCATTGACCAGTTGATTCAACTGGTCAATTTGGCCGAAGCCGCCTACCGGCCCATCGGCGGCTTTTCCGGTGGCATGCGGCAGCGGGTGGGCATTGCCCAGGCGCTGCTCAACGACCCCCACCTGCTGATTGTGGACGAGCCAACCGTTGGCCTGGATCCAGAAGAGCGGGTGCGCTTCCGCCACCTGATTTCCGATCTGGCGGGTGAGCGGATCGTGCTGCTCTCCACCCACATTGTCTCCGACGTGGCGGCGACGGCGACGAGCATTGCCCTGATTCACAACGGCCGTCTCCGCTGCCACGCCCGGCCCGAAGAACTGCTGCCAGCGGTAGAGGGCAAGGTATGGGGTTGGGTTGTGCCCGGTGATGAGGTAACGGCCGTCAAAGCCCGCCACCTCATCGCCAACACCACCCGCCGCGCCGATGGCGTTCTGGCCCGCATCGTCAGCGACACGCCGCCGCACCCGACGGCCGTACCGCTCCCGGTTACGCTGGAAGACGCCTACCTCTATCTGATCGCCGACCAGCCGGGAGGCAGCGCATGAATGCCATCACCCACCTGACCCTGGCTGACTTCCGCGAGCGAGTGCGCCGCTTTAGCTTCCTGATCGTCATCGCCCTGGCCGCCTTTTTGGGCTACCAGGTGATTGGCGGGCTGTTTGAGCTGCGCCTGGGCAGCTATCGCGGCCTGCTCAACGCCGCCTGGATCGGCACGCTGATGGGTCTCACCCTTGCTTTTTTTCTGTCGCTGGTTGGCTTTTACCTGGTGCGCGGCAACATCGAACAAGACCGGCAGACGGGTGTTGGCCAGATTTTGACGGCTACGCCCCTGAGCAAACTGGCCTATGTCCTGGGCAAATTTGGCAGCAACACGGCCGTTCTGCTCGTTATCGTGGGTGTGCTGGGCCTGGCGTCCCTGGCCATGCTGCTGATTCACGGCGAGGACAAGACACTCGACTTGGCTCAACTGCTGCTGCCGCTGTTGGTTTTTGCCGGGCCAGTGGCGCTGCTGGTGGCGGCAACGGCCGTTTTTTGAATGCACCCCCGTTTTGCGCCAACCCGCTGGGAATGTCATCTTTTTCTTCCTCTGGCTCTTCATGGTACCGGCCATTGGCGGCGATTTGCTGGCCTTCTCCGTTGTGGAAGAGGGGATGACCGTCGCTCTCCGGGCGCAGGGCGCCGACTACCAGGGCGGCATCGTCCTGGGCGCGACCGAGGCAGCCGAAATGCAGACCTTTTTCTGGACCGGTTTCGACTGGACGGCCGTCGCCGCCACACGTCTGCCTTACCTGGCGGCAGCGCTGCTGCTGGTGGGGCTGGCCTCTGTGCCGTTTGAGCGTTTCGATCCGGCCCGCGCCCGCGCCCGGTCACCACTTATTTCCCGCTTTGTCCGTGAGCGACTCAGCCAGATATGGCAGCCAGGTGATAGGGGGGAAACGGCCGTTATGTCCCCGGTTACGCCCGACCAACTCACCCCCGTTACTGCGGCCGCTGCCCCACTGCGCCTGTTCACGGCGCTTGTCACCGCCGAACTTAAGTTATTGCTCAAAGGCCGCGCCTTTTTCTGGTATGCCGGGGCTGTGGGGCTGATCCTGGCTTGCCTGCTGGCCCCCTTGGAGACGACGCAGCGCTGGCTGCTGCCGCTGGCCTGGCTCTGGCCGCTGCTGCTCTGGTCGGAAATGGGGGTGCGCGAAAGGCGTTACCGGGTGGATCAGCTGCTTTTCAGCGCCCCTGCGCCGCTGTGGCGGCAGTTACCGGCGGCCTGGGCGGCCGGGGTGGTTATGGCCGTCGTTCTGGGCAGCGGCGCGCTCCTCCGCTTTCTGGCCGTACCGGAACTGCTGATCGGCTTTGTGGCCGGGGCGCTGTTTATCCCGTCGCTGGCGCTGTTTTTGGGGGTGATGGGGGGGACGGAACGGCCGTTGCAAATTGTACTGCTTGTTTTTTGGTATCTCGGCCCGCTGAACGGACTGGCCTTCTTTGACATTACCGGCGCGACCCACGCGGCGCTGGCCCAGGGTGTGCCCTGGCTCTACCTGGCCCTCACCCCCATCCTGTTCGGCCTGAGCTTGCTCATCCGGTGGCGGCAGATGTCTTGACGGAAAAACAACCCTTCGGGTCTTTAGTAGAGTTGTTCCTTTATAAAATTTCGCTCTTGTCATTCCCGCGCAGGCGGGAATCCACTCTTGTAGTGAAGATGGATGCCTGCCTTCGCAGGCATGACAATCATGGGTATTTATTAAATAGGAACAACTCTAGTAAACATCTAAATCAAATGTGAGGTGAACGACATGTTGTTTGAACAAATTTTGGCAAAACTGAATTACCGGCAGACGGAACCGCTGCAATTTCTTAACAAGCGGCTGGCGGGTCTGTGGCTGATCTGGATTGGCCTGGTCATCATCGTGGGTACGCTGTTGGGAGGCGAATATGGCATCCAGCCCGTTATTTTTGTGGTTGGTTATGCAGCGGGGATGGCGATCATTTTCAATTCCAAAGCTCTGGCGCAACGGTATTCGCTGGGGCCAGCGTCTCCCTTCCAGGAAAAGGTCTCCAACTTTGCGATTGTGCTGATGTTTGTATTGATGGGGCTGTTTTCCGGACGCTCCTTCGCTACCCTCGATTTTCGGATGATCTGGCTGGGCGCGCTGTTGGCCACAGCCGTCCACTTTATCCCGTTCGCCCTGGTTCATGGCCCGGCGATGGTGGTGATGGCGGTGCCGCTGGCGGTAACGGCCGTTACCGGTATCCTGCTGCCTGAAATCCCATTTCTGTACCTGGGGCTGGTGGATGGGGGTATTAAGCTGCTCTTTGGCCTGGCTTTGTTCGGTCGGTCCCAGGAGAAAGCGGCCGAGTCTGCTGGCCTTCTGCCTGCTTCAACGACATCGCTAACGCGCTCGACGGAGTGAGGGACGGCTGCCCTATCATTCCATCGGGATTTCTGTCACATGAGCCAGTCCGTTCAGTGTCAATACAAAGTCATTCAAGATGTCGCGCCCAACAATGCCTTCTGATACATTTTCCTGGGCAATGACTGGTATTGGACTTTTGACACTTTTATGTCAATAAAATTGTCAAAAGTCCAATGTCCTGCCGGTGGTCATTCCCCTGAGCAGCCCGCAAGACGAGGTGACGCGGATAATTAATGAAATCCGCCAACTGGCGCAGGGTGACGTGCCCTGGCGGGATATTTTGCTCATCCATGCCAGCCGCGAGGAAATTGGGCCGATTTTGGCGCGGGTGAACAGGGCGTTTGGGGCGGGAACGGCCAGCACTGAGCGCCTCGAAGTGACCGTTGACCCCGGCCAGACCGATCCTAAAAACCAGATTCGCGTCTGCTCCCTCGATGCTGCCACCGGCCTGGAAAGCCCCATCGTCTTCCTGATGGGGGCGCACGAACTGTATGAACAGGAACAGAGCATTCGTCTTGCGGACGAGGAGCGGGCGGAACTGATCCGCGACAATACGCGCAAGCTGTATATGGCGATTACCCGCGCCGGGCAGCGGCTGGTGATCACCTATGTCGGGCCGCTGCCAGAGATGTTGACGCAGCCAGCCAGCCGTTGAACGCGCCATCTGCTACCGGAACGACAGTGTGGATTCGGGCGCTGGCGTTGGGGTAGGGGAGAAACGGCCGTTCCCTCTGGCAGCATCACCCATTTTCCGCTACAGTTCCCGGCATGGAACTTCTCTTCATTGATGGACTGCCGCCCACCGTTGGCAAAGGCGGCATCGTGCGGCTGCTCATCGAAGTGGGCCGGCTGAACGAAAACCACATCGGCAAAATCACCCTTAGTGGTGGCCTGGCAACCATCGAAATCGCCGACGGCCGTGCGTCACGTCTGGCCCACCTGTTAGACGGCCGTTCCCTCGAAACGCGCCACATTCGCGCCTGGCAGCAAGTGGATGGACAAAGCCAGCCCCACTTCGCCCAACTGCGCCACTGGCTGGCGCTGGAAGCCGACGCGGAACAGCAGCAGCTCCAGACAGACCCCCAGACCCAGGCCGAACACACCCTCACCCGGCTGGTCATCCGCAGCGAGGATGTGGGGTTGGGTGGGCGCATCCTGCTGCAATTGTCGCCGCGCAACGAACAGGCGCGGCTGCCTTTCAGCCGCCTGTCCACCGGCTCGCCCATCATGCTCAGCGAGGAAGGGGAGAGCCAGCCCCAATCGTGGCGCGGCGTTGTCAGCCGACTGAGCGGCAAAAACTGCGAAATCGCCCTCAACCAGTCGCCGGAATCGGCGGCCAAATCGTTTCGCATCGCCCTGGCGAACGATGAGATTGCTCGGCAGCGGATGGAGCGCGCCCTGACGCGGGTGGAGACGGCGCGGGGGAACCGCACGGCCGTTCTGCGCGACATCCTGTTGGGCGAGCAACCGGCCACCTTCGCCAACGGCCGTATCCCCGCCAACACCGCCGCCTATACCGGCCATCTTAACCCTTCCCAACAGGCCGCCGTGCGCCATGCGCTGGCCGCCGAGGACATCGCCATCATTCACGGGCCGCCGGGCACGGGCAAAACAACCACGGTGGCGGCGCTGATTCATACGGTCGTTGCTCGCGGCGACCGCGTGCTGGCCTGCGCCCCCAGCAATCTGGCCGTTGACAATCTGGCCGAACAGTTGGCCGCCGCCGGTGTGTCGCTGGCGCGATTGGGCCATCCGGCGCGCATCTTGCCTGAACTGCAAGCGCACACCCTGGACGCGCTGGTCGAGCGGCAAGAGAGCTACCGCCAGGCGCAAAAACTGCGCCGTCAGGCGTTTGGCCTGCGCGACCAGGCGGGCAAATTCCGCCGCGCCCGACCCGCGCCCGGCGAAAAGCAAGCCTTGCGCGAGGAGGCCGCGCAGATGCTCGACGAAGCGCGCCAGCTTGAAGCCCACGCCATCGAGCAGGCGCTGGACGGCGCGGCGGTGATTTTGTCCACGCTCACCGGCATAGACAGCGCCATTTTAGGCCAACGGCAGTTCGACCTGTGCGTCATTGACGAAGCGGGGCAAAGCACGGAACCGGCGGCCTGGATTCCGGTCACGCGCAGCGACCGGCTGGTGCTGGCCGGCGATCATCAACAACTGCCGCCGACGATTGTCTCGCGGCCAGCCCAAGAGCAGGGTTTTGGCGTCAGCCTGCTGGAGCGACTTATGCGGCAGGGTGGCGCACACCTGGCCCGCCGCCTGGACGTGCAGTACCGCATGAACCAGCAGATCATGGCTTTCAGTTCGGCGGTGTTTTACGATGGCGCTTTGCAAGCGGACGTTTCGGTGCAAGATCATCTGCTGTGTGATTTGCCGGGGGTGGAGCGCAATGAGTTGACGGCAACGGCCGTGACCTTCATAGACACCGCCGGCGCCGGCTACGACGACAGCCAGCCCGCCGACAGCGACAGCCGCCACAACCCGGAAGAGGCGGCGTTGGCGGCCAAAAAGGTGCGCCAGCTTTTGGCGGCCAACGTTCCCGCCGCCAGCATCGCCATCATCACCCCTTATTCGGCGCAGGTGCAGCGTTTGCGCGAACTGCTGCCCGACAGCATTCGTGTTGGCACGGTAGATGGCTTTCAGGGGCGCGAGATGGAGGCGATTATCATCTCGTTGGTGCGGTCGAATCGGGCAGGGCAGGTGGGCTTTCTGGCCGAGACGCGGCGCATGAATGTGGCGCTCACCCGCGCCCGGCGCAAGCTGATCGTTGTTGGCGACAGCGCGACGATTGGTGGGGATTTGTTTTACGGCCGTTTGCTGGACTATTTTGACGCCATCGGCGCGTATCGCTCGGTCTGGGAAGAGCTGGCCTGAGAGTGGGTATCACGTGGCGCCCGCAGACAGATCCTTTCCTCGACTACTCTGACTTCACCACCGACTGCGGCGTCTCCTTTTTCCTGAATTTGACCGAAGCGGGCAATTACACCCGCCTGGCGTCAAGGCACGAAACAATCTCCAGAGACAACCGCCCAACGTCAAATGGTGGTAAACTGGCCGGAAAGAAACGATGAAGGGCCATCGTCCCCCATTGCTTGAGGAGGCAGTTATGTACCAGACAGATATGTACGAAGGCATGCTCGCCGAAACCGTCATGATTCCCGGAATGAACGGGGACCTTATCAACGCCTATTTTGCCCGGCCTTTAGGCCCCGGCCCCTTTCCGGGCATGGTTGTTATCCACCATATGCCCGGCTGGGACGAGTGGTATCGGGAAGCCACCCGCAAATTTGCCCACCACGGCTACGCCGCTCTTTCACCCAATCTATATTTCCGTGCCGGGCACGGCACGCCGGAAGACGTCGCCGTCAAAGTGCGCGCCGAAGGCGGCGTGGCCGACGATCAGGCGGTGGGCGATATGGCCGGCGCACTGGCCTATTTACAATCCCTGCCTTACCTGAACGGCAAAATCGGCGTGTTTGGCACCTGTTCCGGCGGTCGCCACGCATACCTGGCCGCCTGCCGCATTCCCGGTTTTACGGCCGTGGTGGACTGTTGGGGTGGGCATGTGGTCATGGCCCCGAAAGATCTGTCGCCCAAACGCCCTGTTGCCCCTCTCGATTACACCGCCGACTTGCCCTGCCCGCTGCTGGGCCTCTTTGGCGCTGAAGATCACAATCCCACACCTGAGCAAGTGGCCCTCCACGAACAGGAACTGCAAAAACATGGCAAGCCATACGAGTTTCACATGTACCCCAACGCCGGGCATGGCTTTTTCTACTACCACCGGCCCAATTACCGGCAGGAACAGGCGGTTGATGGCTGGCAAAAGATTTTTGCCTTTCTGGAAAAACATCTGGGTGCGCCGGCTTGAGCAAAACCTGGGGAAGGGGGCCATTTCCGGGACAAAACCTTTCGGCGGATTGCCTAATCCCAGGACCAAACAGGAGTGTGATGATGTGTACGATGATTGTGCAGCAAGCGACCATTGACGGCAGCGGTAAGGGGGCAGGGGGCTGGTTCCCGCTTCGGCAGGCGAACGTTTCCTATGATCATCCCTTTCACGTGCCGCTGGAACATGCTCTGAACATTGATTTTGTCAACGAAGGGCAGGGTTTGGGCGCCCGGGTCTCAGTGGAACTGAGTGCCGCCGCAGCCCGGTCGCTGGCCGAGACAATTCTTGCCGTTCTGGCGCAGGCTGAAGCTGGCGGCCATCTGGATGAGGTAGCGGTGGCGTTGTAACGGTACATGACCATGCCTAGACAAAATCGCGTGACGCCTTTTGGCACGATGATTGCCACATCGGAACGGGGCTTGTTCATGGGTAACCGGGGCATCTTGCACAATGAGCGGAAGGAAATTGTGACGCCCTATCAGTCCAATCGCCCGCAGGGCCAGGATCGTCTGGTGTGCCAACGAATCACTGACGGGCAGCTCCTTATCTCTCGCCAGCCAAACGGCCGTATCCGACCCACCATCCTCCTTCCTATACACACTGGCCAATGCACCCAGCAAAATCGCGCCACGCTGTTGTGGAGGAAAATGGGCCAGATAATCTTCAGCCGAAACCTTTGCCCGCTCCAACACGTTGGCATATTGGCCCTAACCCAACCGTAAGGCAGCCACGTACGCTTTATTCAAGCCCGCACCCAACTGCACTGCCTCCGAATCGGCCAGCGCCGCATCCAGCACTACCTGCGGCGGCCGTGCCTGACTAACAAGTTAATCTCGCTTTGCCTGCATCGCCTGGATGTGGGCCTTCACGCCAGCTTCCAACCGATCCAACCAGTGCAGTTTACCCCCGGCCATACCGCTGGCGCGAGGCAGGGGAGGGCGTTTTTCCTTATCCGACCAGTCAATACTCAGCCTTTTATGCAAGATAGCCGGAATAGGCGTGCGGCTTTCCAAAATCCCACGCGAGTTCTCCGACAGACTGCTAGGGGCGCACTATCAGAGGCAGATACACCCGCCGCTGCGTACTGATCTGCGCCTGGAGCGGCTCGGAAACGCCGCCGCCATATTTCACGTAGGCCGCCACGCGGTAATTGCCACCGGCGACGGCCGTTGTATCCCAAATATCGCTCAGGTTCAGGGTTGCCCCTGGAGCCAGCGCCGTGATGGTATGAGTGAACTCGTCCGTTACCAGCAGGCCGTCGGCGCTTTGCACCTGAATCACGGCCGTTCCCGTCAACGCCACATCCCCACTGTTACGGAAGCTAAACGCCAGCATGATGTCATCGCCGGGCTGGAAGAAGTCGGGAACGGCCGTTAGCGCCACCCCTTCACCCGCCAGCACGCCCACGCGGAACTCCGTCGTTTCGCTGTCCAGCAGATTGCCCTGCAAGTCACGCAGCCGCACTTCGGCGCGATACACGCCCGGCGTGACGCCGGCGGCGTCCCAGGCCAGGTCCAGGCTGGCCGGACCGCTGAGGTCGCTCAGCAGGCGCAGCGGCAGCCCTCCCACGCTCTCCTCAATGACGAGCGGTTTGATTGCCGCTTCCACCACCACGTCCTGCGCCGCGCCGTCGTTGTGCAGGCTGAGGTTGAACACGGCCGTTTCCCCCACCCCCACCGCGTCAATTTCCGCCAGCCAGGCGTCAATCTGCACGTCGGCGGCCAGCGTGTCCACGGTGAAGAGGAAGTCCCGGTAATACAGGGCGTCGGTTGTGTCCACGTTGTAGAAGAAGGGATAAACTGCCAGCCACAACGTCGAACTGCCGTCGCTGTTTTCTTCCACCTGCCAGTCAAACTTTTGCGCCAGGTCGGGAACCCAGCCGGCCGTGTCCAGCGGGTCGGGCGCGGGCAGCACAGGGCAGCCTTCACAGTCCATGCCCGGCGCGGTCACTGGCAGATTCAGCCCGCTGATGACGGTGGGCGTGCCCAGGGTAGTGAGGTGAACGGCCGTTACCCGCTGCCCCGCCGGATAATCCACCCGCGCACTCCAGTACGGGGTCTGGAAGCCGCCCGGCGTCAGCCGCAGCAGGCCGCCAGGGATTTCCACCTGGTCGTAACCGTCCACCGTCGTCACGGTGAAGTTGGGGATTTGGAGGGGCAGTTGGGCGGCGGGGGCCGAAGTGGGGGTCACAGCTGCCAGCACACTCCCGCTCGTCTGCCCATACTTGGGGCAGCCATACAGGTTGTACTCATACGCCCACAACTTCTCGTGGTCAAACGATTCCCAACCGCTGTCGGTGTCCCAAACGGCGATCTTGGTATTGTTGAAGGCCACGCCGATGGAATCCGTCACCGGCCAGCGGCGGAAAAACGCCTTGGCCGCATAGCTGTTGGTACTCCGCTCCGAAATCTCCGTCGAGCCGATATAGGCCGCGCCGCCATATTCCAGGAACGCTTCGGCCAGGTTGTAATCGCCGTCTCGCTCGTAGTTGCCCGCCAGACAGGCCACGCCAAAGCCAAAGGGAGCGCTGTTGCCCTGGGCCAGATTCAGCGACGAGACATTGCCCGACGTCAGCATCCCGCCCCAATTGTCGGTATTGCCGTGGTCGCGGAACAGCAGCACATCCTGGTTGATGGCCCACGGCTTCCAGACGTTGAAGTCGGTTTCATCACCGCCAGGGTTTTGCGCCGCGTGGAAGCGCGTCACCGCCCAACCTTCGCCTTGCAGAATGTCTCGGATGATGTTGACCGTCGGTATAAATTGGCTCTCATCGCCATCGCCGCTGCCACTGACCAGCAGGGCGTGGGAGCGGTTAAAGGTGCGCCCGCCCGTGCCTTCGTAGACGTTGATGATCAGGCTCAGCGGCGTTTGCAGCGCCGCCGCATCGTTGCCGATGATGCGCCCCACCACCAGTTCCGGCCGCGCCGTGTTGCCGCCGGTGTTGGCATAAGGCAGGTCGCTTTCGTACACGTGGTCGGGGATGCCAGCGTAGGTGGTGAAGTGGCTCTCGCCCACGTAGAAGGAGGGCACAATCTCCGTCTCGCCGACGATGAGCATGTAGCCTTTGTTTTTCACGCCGAAGTTGGGATGCAGGCTGGCGGTCCAATGCAGCCCTTTGCGCGGGTCTACCAGCCGGTCCAGCAGCAAGCTGTTCTGGCTGTCCAGGTAGCCCAAGACGCCGTTTTTCAGCGAGGCCAGGTGGGCCATCTGCCCCAGCAAGGCGGGAACCTGATTGATTCCGTACAGGGACAGCAGTTGGGCGGGATTTGTCACCAGTACGTAGTCGCTGCCGCTGAAGGCAGCGGCCACCATGTCGGTCAGGGCTGTCAGCGGGCCGCCGTCGCCATCGTAGACGAACTGATTCACGCGCACCAGACTTTTGTGCTGCACGGTGGCAGTGGGACTGCCATTGCGCCAGACAATCAGCATCGGCTGGCTGCCGATGGCGTAGCTGGCGCTGTTCTCAAACAGCAGCGGCGACATGATATATTGGAAGATGTATTCCTGGCCGGGCAGAATGCGCACCGGGCTGCCGCTGGCTTCCAGGTTGATGACACTGGCGCGGGTGGTGGGGGTGTAGGTATACGGCCGTGCCGCATAATCGCCGCTAAAGGCTTTACTGGCGTGCTGGAAACCGGTGGCGTTGTCGAACACGTTTTCGATGTAGGCCGCCATCACGCCCTGGTTGCGCAGGCGCACGGCTACCTGAAAATAGCTGCCCACGCGGGTCACGCTGCGCGAAACCACCAGATTGGCCGACCCCTGTTCCACGTGCAGCACCTGTTGGTCGCAGCGCCAATCGCTGCCGCTGCCCACCAGGCCGCACACTTCCAGCGTGTGGTCGCCCAGGCTCAGGCCGCCCACGTTCAGGTCGTAGGTGGTGATGAGGCCGGCGGGCGATTGCGTGCTTTGCGTCACGCCATTCAGCTTAAAGCGGAGCGAGTTCACCGGCGACACCACTTCGCTGCACAGCACCGGCGACACGCCGGGCGGCGTATTAGCCACCGGAACGTAAGGCGACGTGCAGCCCCAGGCAAACTTCGCCCCATAAGCCGTCACCGGCAGGCGGGCGTCGGCGGGCGTGGTGGGGTCGGGAGTGTAGACCAACTGTTCATCGGCCGGGCCGTGGACGGTAGCCGGGGCGGGCCGGTTGGGCACAACAACAGTCGTCGTCTGGACCGTTACAGCACCGCCCAAACTGTACGCCTGGACGCGCAGATCTTTGCTCTGGGCGAAGAATTGGGCCGGGGTCAGTCCCAAGGCGTGGGGCGACAGGTACACCTCGAATACGTCGCCGTCGGGGCTGTAGTCGCGGCCGACCACCTGCCCATCCCAGAAGAAGCTCAGGCGGTCCATGCAGGCGGGATCGGTGACGCTGGCGCGCAAAGCCCAGAACTCGTAGGGGGTGTCCAGATATTTGGTCATGGTCAGGGAGCTGACGACCGGCGCGTCGCTGCACAGGGTGGCGGTGCGGAAGAACTGCTCCGGGCTGTTGCTGCGATTTTGCCCGCCATCCACCAGAATCACCTGGAAGCGGTAATCGCGGTCGGCTTGCAGGCCGCTGACGACGACCTGATGGGACAAACCCGGCGTGCTGCTGAGGACGGGCGGGCCGTAGCTAAAGCCCTGGCCGCTGACGTAAACTTCGCCGGTGGTGGCTTCGCTGCTTTGCCAGGTGATGCGCGCCGTGTGTTCGGTGATCTGGTCTACGGTGGGGCCGCTGATGAAGGCCGGCGGGTTGAGGTCGCAGGCCCAGGTTTCTTCGCGGCAGTTGTTGGTTTCGCTGCCTTCGTCAATCAGGCCGGTGGCGTCGGCGCAGACTTTGATTTGCGCCGTCGTGCCGGTGCACTGCCAGGCATAGTCCACGTAAGCATCGCGCAGGCCGCCGGCGGGGATAAGGCCCGTGTACACACTCTGCCCCACCTCCACGTTATTGCGGAACAGCTTGACGACGTGGCCGGCCGGGGCCGCCGAGCCGCCCACGTTGCCCAGAATCAACCCCACGCGCTGCGCGGCGCTGTCGTACCACAGGCTGCCGGTCGTCAGGTCGGGCAGGTCGGCGCGGGACTGCACGGCGATGGTGTGCGTGCGCTGGAAGGCCGCGCCGCAGTTTGCGGCGGTGACGACAATCTCCTTGCTGCCCGCGTCGGGCCAAGTGTACTGCTTGTCGGCGGTGAGGCCACCGACGATGGTTTGCGGCGTCTGGCCGGTGGCGGCCCAGGTGTAGGTGACGGGCAGGGTAGCGCCGGCCGGACTGGCGGCGGCGTTGAAGGTATAGAGCGTGCCGGTGATGCCCTGCGTTGGCCCGCTCAGGCTTAAATCGGTGAGGGGGGTAGAGCAGGCCGGCGGCGGGGTGCTGATGGTGACGGCGTGGCTGTCGCTGACGCTGCCGCCACAGCCGGTGACGGTGACGGCGACGGTTTTTGCGCCGGGGCTGTTCCAGGTGTAGGTGACGGCCGTTTCCGGCCCGCTGCTGGGCGTCTGGTCGGTGGCGCTCCAGGTGTAGGTGATGGGCAGGGTGGGGTCGCCGGTAACGGCCGTGTCAAACGTATAGGCCACGCCCGTGCTGCCCTGGGTGACGCCGCTGATGGTGACGCCGGTGGGCGGGTTGCAAATCGGCTCATAGCTGACGATGAGCCGCGCCGATTTGACGGCGGGCAGGGCGTAGAAGTAGTGGATATGGTCGTCGCTGCCGCCGGGACGCAGCAGCAGGCCATAGTTGGGGCGCAGCCCGCTGGCCCAGCCATCCACGATGTTGGTCACGTCCCACTGGCTCCAACTGTTGTAGATGGGCGTGGTGGGCGGGTCGCCGACGTTAACGGCCGTTGGCTTGTTGTTCCAGGTCACGGTCGCCGGGTTCCAATCGGCCAGGACCGCGTCCGGGTAGACGCTGAGCGCCAGCGGCGCATCGGGCGCGGAGGCCAGATTCAGCTCCGAGTACAGCTCCAATCGGGCGTCTGTGACCTGCACGTTGGCGGGCAGATCGGCGAGGTTGAACTTGAGCAGGGTGTGGGACTGGCTGCCGGTGCTGCTGACGCGGCCGACGCGCACGGTGGTATCGCCGTTGTAGTTGGTGGATGGCGCAGCCTGGTTGACCCAGGTGTCGGCCTGCACCGGAACCCAGAGGGGCGAGCCTGCGGTGGTGTAGGTGATTTGCAGGCGGGGCATGTTGAGCGTGCCGGCGTTGCGCGACTGCCAGTAGGCGGATTCTTGCAGGCCGGTCGTCAACCAGAAACCGTAGTTGGGATAGTCGCCGGCCGCCCAGCCGGCGACGGTGTTGCGCACGTCCCATTCGGTCCAGCCGGTGAGGACGTAGCTGGCAGGCGGGTCCCCGTGGTAAGAGGTTGCAGGACGATTGCCGTAGGTGACGGTGGTCTCACTCCAGGGCGCGTCTATGGCGTAGACGTTGATGGTGGAGTCGGCGGGGGAGTGGGGAACGGCCGTTTGCGCCATATTAAACTCAGAATAGAGGCGCAGGGTCGCAGTGAGGATCACGGCATTTTCCGGCAGTTCGCTCAGGTCAAACGCGACGAGGGTGCGTTTGAAGACATTGGCGGGGAAAACGCCGCTGAGACTCACTTGCAGGTCGGCGGCCGTGCCGTAGTTGGTGTTGGGATTGGCTGAAGAGACGTAGGTATCGGCGGTGGCGAAGAGGGTGGTTTGGAATTGGGGCGCGGTGGGGGAGAGGGGAACGGCCGTTGCCGGTGTTGTCTCGTTAACAGGCGGCGGCGCGATGGTTTGCGCCTGGCTGGCAGGCGTGACAAAAAAACTCCATAGAACCAACGCTACAAAGGCGCAAAAACCAGCAGACCAGAGCAGAAAGCGGGTTTGTTTCATGCAGGCATCCTCCTGGGCCAACCATCAGATGGCGGCGATAAGTTGCAGGTCAAGGGGATGGCCGTACACACCGGCGCTCCCTGACCGGACAGTAAACAGCAAGTATGCGGTTAGATTAACAAGTTGTCGTCAAAGAATCGTCAAATCCGATCTTTGTCTTGGCCCGGTATTGCCGCCTTCCTCCGCGCGGTCACAGGAATTGTTTCGAGAGTTCAGTTCCGATTCTTTACACAATCTTTAAAAACGCTTGCCCTTTTCTTTAAACAGAGGACGTATACTGCCCGCATGAAAAAATCAGCTCTGACCATCTTTGTCACCGCGGCCGTAACGGCCGTTCTCCTCTTCATCCTCTTTATCTTCCTCATGCCCACCCTCGGCCCGCGCTTTATGCACCCCCTGATGGCCGGAAATATGCCTGAAAACAGGCCAGCGGCCATGGCCGCCATGATGAACAGCGCCGCGCCGGCCGAACTGGACACCGCCGCCGACCGCCTCACCGACAATGGCCTGTTCAACGTCTCCTACAGCAGCGACCTCGACCCCATCGCCATCAACCAGATGCACAGTTGGACGCTGCTGGTGACCACGCCCGACGGACAGCCGGTGGCAGACGCCATCATCCTGGTAGACGGCGGTATGCCCCAACACGGTCACGGCCTACCGACGCAGCCGCAGGTGACGGAATATTTGGGAAACGGCCGTTATCGCGTCGAAGGATTGCGCTTCCAGATGGGCGGCTGGTGGGAAGTCAAGTTCGACATCACCGCCGCTGACCAAAACGACGCCATCACCTTCAACCTCGCTTTGGCTGGATAAATTATTTTCGAATAACCCACAAGGAAAAACATATGAAACAATTGCTCCGTTTATTCGCTTTTCTGCTGCTGGCAGCGCCGCTGTTGGCCGCCTGCGCCGCTGACCAACCGCAACCTGTCAGCAACCCGGATGGGCCGGTGGTACAGGTTTTCCACCCACCCACCTGAGGCTGCTGTGGCGATTGGATAGCGTACATGTTGGAAAATGGTTTTAATGTAGAAGAAATTCCGGTGCAAGACGCCAACACCATTAAAGAACAACACCAGGTTCCAAAGACACTCTATTCCTGCCACACCGCCATCGTCGATGGCTACGTGATAGAAGGACATGTTCCCGCCGCTGAAATAAACCGCTTACTGGCTGAACGACCCGCTGTAGCGGGCCTGGCCGTGCCCGGAATGCCGATTGGTTCACCCGGCATGGAAGTTCCCGGCGGTGAAGTGCAGCCGTATGATGTGTTCACCTTCGACCAAAACGGCAATACCGAGGTATATGCCAGTTATGGACAGTAAACAATCGTCGTAAGAACAACATACCCTTTTCTAGATTGGACCAATCTTGGAGATTGGTCCAATCTTTGCCACGCCAGACCTGGTAACTGCCGGTAAACCCTCATGCTCCGATCCAAATTAACACTTATTCTGCTTGCCATCCTTATCGTGATGGGTATAGGCGCGGCGCTCTACGCTTTTTGGCCGCGTGCTGACCGCTGGACAGAGGCCGAAACCGCCACGCTGCGCACCCTGTGGCTCGGCAGCCTGCCGCCGCTGCCCGCCGATCCCTCCAACCAATTCGCCGACAATCCGGCCGCCGCCGCTCTGGGCGAAAGCCTGTTTTTTGATGTGCGTTTCAGCAGTAATGGGCAAGTCTCTTGCGGCGAGTGTCACCTGCCGCAGTTGGGTTTTCAGGATGGGCTGCCGCTGGCGCAGGGCGTGGGCACAGCCAACCGGCGCACCATGCCCATCGCTGGAACCGCCTACAGCCCGTGGCTGTTTTGGGACGGCCGTAAAGACAGCCAGTGGGCGCAGGCGCTGGGTCCGCTGGAAAATCCGGTGGAGCATGGCGGCACGCGGGCGCAATACGCCCACCTCATCGCCGCCCATTACCGCGCCGAATATGAAGCGCTGTTTGGCCCGCTGCCCAATCTAAGCGGCCTGCCCACTGCTGCCGGCCCGGTGGACGAACCGTCTGCCCGCGCCGCCTGGGAAGCGTTGTCCTCCGCCGACCAGGAGACCATCACCCGCATCTTTGTCAACGTGGGCAAAGCCATTGCCGCCTACGAGCGCACGTTGCTGCCCGCCCCCACCCGCTTTGACGCCTATGTGGCGGCGGTGTTGGCCGGAGATACACGGGCAATGAACGCCGCCTTCACGGATGACGAAGCGGCTGGACTGCGCCTGTTCATGGGCGAAGCCAACTGCATCCGCTGCCACAACGGCCCTTTGCTGACCGACAATGATTTTCACAACACGGCCGTTCCTGCCATCCCCAATCTGCCGGAAGACACAGGCCGCGCCGCCGGCGCCGTGCAGGTGTTGGCCGACGAGTTCAACTGCCTCAGCCCCTACAGCGACGCCGCGCCGGAGCAGTGCGCCGAACTGCGCTTTATGCTCAGTGAAGGGGAGCAGTTAATGCGCGCCTACAAACCGCCCAGTCTGCGCGGCGCAGCCCAACGGGCGCCCTACATGCACGCCGGTCAGTTTGCCACCCTGGAAGAAACGCTGGCGCACTACAACGCCGCGCCCGCCGCCCCCGCCGGTCACAGCGAACTGGAACCCCTCGCCCTTACCGCCACCGAATTAAACCAACTGCTGGCCTTTTTGCGGACGTTGAATGAGTAAGAGCGAGAGTACAGAGCAAGAGCTAGAGGCTGATATAATCGCTGCCTCTAGCTCTTGCTCTATACTCTAGCTTCCGAGGGATGATGTCCGCAAAAATATTGATTGTTGACGATGAACAAAGCATTCTCAATCTGGTGACGGCTTATTTGCGGCCAGAGGGGTATGAGGTGGAAACGGCCGTGAACGGCCGTTCTGCCCTCCCCCTCTTTCGCAGCTTCCAGCCTGACCTGGTGGTGCTGGACATCATGCTGCCCGGCATGGATGGGCTGGAACTGCTGGCCCAACTGCGCCGCGAATCCGATGTGTACGTTATCCTGCTTACGGCTAAAAACGAGGAGACCGATAAGCTGGTGGGGCTGGCTGTTGGCGCGGATGATTACCTGACAAAGCCATTCAGCCCGCGTGAATTGGTGGCCCGCATCAAGGCCGCCCTGCGCCGTTTGCAAAGCGGCGGCGGCGTCCCGGAAAGCCAGGTAATGCAGTTTGCACACCTGCGCCTGGACATCGCCGCCCGCCGCGTCTGGGCTGATGGGCAAGAAGTTGAGCTGACCGGCACCGAATTCGACCTGCTCAAAGTCTTGGCCGAACATCGCGGTCTGGTCATCAGCCGGGAACAGCTTTTGGAAAAAGTATGGGGGCAAAATTTCTTCGGCGAAATCCGTGTGGTAGACGTTCACCTGGGGCATGTGCGCCAAAAGTTAGGGCCGCATCACGCCATTGTCACGGTGCGCGGCGTCGGGTATCGTTTTGAGCCATAACCCGAAGGCCGGACTATATCTAACATGATCAATCCGTTACGTCGTCGTTTGGGCTGGAAATTGTTTTTCTCGTATCTGGCAGTGGTGCTGCTGGGCGCGGCTGTGTTGATAGCGGCGATGGAGTTTACGCTGCCGCGTGCTTTCACGCGCCACCTGGCAGCGATGGAGATGGCCCTTTTGTCCAACGGCAGCCATGAGATGGTGGGCGATGGGCATCTGGCAGACGATCTGGTGATTAACTTTAGAACGGCCGTTACCGAAGCCACCCTCATCGCCCTGACAGCCGCCAGCCTCGTCGCCCTGGCCTTCAGCGCCCTGATGAGCCGCCGCATTGTGCGCCCCGTGCGCCAGATCATGGAAGCCAGCCGCGACATCGCTCAGGGCGATTACAGCCGTACCGTGCCGCTGCCCGACCGTCCCCTGGCCGACCTGGACGAGATGGGGCAGTTGGCCCACAGCTTCAACCAGATGGCCGGGCAGTTGGCCGAGTCCGACACCCTGCGCCGCCAACTCATCGGCGACGTCAGCCACGAGTTGAGTACGCCGCTGACCGTCATTAAAGGCTCGATGGAAGGGCTGATAGATGGGGTGCTGCCCCCGGACGCCGCCACTTTCCAGCAAATCCAGCAAGAAGCCGCTCGTTTGCAGCGGTTGGTGGCCGATTTGCAGGAACTGAGCCGGGTAGAGGCTGGCAGCTACGATTTGCATCGCCGTCCGTTGGACCTGGGCGCACTGATCACCGACGTAGGTGTCGGTCTGCACCGCCAGTTTGACGACAAAGGGGTACGTCTGCGCGTGCAGCTCCCGCCCGGCTTGCTCATGGTCGAGGCGGACAGCGACCGGATCGCTCAGGTATTGATTAACCTGATCGGCAATGCGCTGCAATATACGCCGGCGCTGGGAGAAGTGGTGGTAACGGCCGTTCGCCAACAGCCCAACGTCTGCATCACCATCGCCGACACGGGGGAAGGCATCCCCGCCGAACATCTGCCCCACCTGTTCACCCGCTTCTACCGCGTAGACAAATCGCGGGCGCGGGCCAGTGGCGGCAGCGGCATCGGCCTGACGATTGCCCGCCATCTGGTAGAAGCGCATGGGGGACGTATCTGGGTGGAAAGTGACGGGGTGGGGCAGGGCAGCCGGTTTACCTTTACGCTGCCCATCAGGTGAGGGCGTCTTTTCCCTGTGCGGCCATGATAAGCTTTCCTTCTGGACCCAGGCAGTCGGGCAAACACGCCTGATGCCAATCATGCAAAACACTTTCAGCCAGCCATTCCTGCTGGATGCCCCAGGGCTGCAAAATGGTGGACATGGCGCGCAGAGACAGTTCTGTGTAACGGGCGGCGTCAATCCGCGCGGGATCCAGGCGTTCCGGCAAATCCCAGGCAAACACGCCCGGCTCCCCTATTGTCCATATAAATTGAATCCGCTGACCGGGAAACCTCAATTTACCCGCTTCATGCAATTGTTTAGCAGCGCTTGCTGTCGGCGATGAGACAGCGTATTCCTCCAGCGGGCGGCTCAATATCTGTGAGACCAGCAGGGTTGAGGGGTCAATTTGGCGAGCGCGCAAAGCAGCCAAACGGCCGCGAATAGAGGCAATCACCTGCGCTAAACAGGTATCCATATCGGCGGCGCCTGCCAGTTGCTCCAAAACATATTGCTGCATATCGGCTATAAAACGCGGGGTATCGTGCCGCCGCATTTCGATGCCCCGCACTTTCAGGGCGCCATCCTCAAAGGCCCCGAAGTACCGGTTGGGCACTGGAATCCGCACATCCATTTTTGAGGGGAGAAAGGCAATCCATTTATAAAAGCCTTCCAGGGCAATGGGCAGTCCGGTGCGTCTTTCTATTGCAGGTTGGGTAGTTGGTCACTCGCCAGGTATGGCGCTGAGAAAAGGTAGATAAAGGGAATAAGTGGGCGGCGGGTCGGCAACGGCCGTTACCCCCAATGTCACCAGTACCGGCGCGCTCATGTGGAGGCCATCGCTGGCGCGGTAGCTAAACGTATCTACGCCCACAAAAGCGGCGGGCGCACGGTAGCTAAATGTACCATCGGGCCAAAGCTGGAGCGCGCCATGCGCTGCGTCACTCACCAGCACGGCCGTCAGCGTATCCCCGTTGGCGTCGTGGTCATTCCACAGCACATTGTGGCCGGTCAGGGGGATGTCGGTGAGCGCGGCGAAGCTGTCCGGCATCGCTTGCGGCGGCAGCGGCGGCAGCGCCACAAACAGGCCGCGTGCCAGATAGAGTTGCGGCGCAGCAGTAGCCGTTTCGCGGCGATATCCGGCCAGGACAAAACCATCGCCGCCCCCAGACAGACGCAGGCGCGCCACCTGCGTGGCATACGCCGCGCTGCCCAATTGGGCCGCTGTTAACACATTACCCGCCTCATCCAGTTCCAACAGGTCGCTGGCCACATCTATTGCGCCAACGGCCGTCTGGCGCAGTTGTACCAGCAAATACCCACCGTCTGGCCGGGGCACAACGTCTGTGCCGCGCGTGTTGCCCTCCCCGGCATAGCTTCGCACCCAGGCAGGTTGTCCCTGCGCATCGGTCTTGACCACCATCGTCCGCGTGCAGTTGGGCAGTTCGCAGCCGGTGAGGATGTAGCCGCCATCGGCCGTTTGCTGTACGCCATGCGCCACGCGAAAGCCAGCCGCGCCATAAAGTTGCGCCCATTGCGGCTCGGCCGTGGCGCTGAATTTCCACAAAAAGGCATATCCCAACAGCGGAGGTGAGGCCGTGCCCGCCAGCACAAAGCCACCATCGGCCGCAGGCGCAATGGCTTCAATGAACGTGCCCGCGCCATAATCGGTGACTAGGGGCGGCAGCGGCGTGAAGCTGAACACCTCCCCTTGCGGCGTAACCAGCGCCAGCCAGGGATCTTGCACACTGCTGAAGGTATTGCTGCCCCCCACAACCACAATGTTGCCATTGGGCAGCGCCAGACCACGCACGACGGCCGAATCCACATCGAGCGTTTGCGTTAAACCATTTTCGGTAGACCAGAGCAGGTTGCCTGTGGCGTCTAGCTTAAGCAGCCAGGGACGGATGGCAACGGCGCTTTGCAGGTAGGCGCTGCCAATGATCACATAACCCCCATCGGGCGCTTCCATGGCGCTAAATCCGGCTTCGCGGTAATTGCTGAGGCTAAAGATTTGCTGCCAGAGAAGCTGACCCAGCGCATCGGTTTTGACCACATACAGACTTTGCAGGTTGCCAGCGCTGCCAACGCCGGTGGCGAGAAAGCCGCCATCGCTGGTGGGCCAGACGTCATAGGCCAGGTCCGCATCCGCGTCGCCAAAGGTCGCTTCCCAGGCCAGGGCATAACCGGCGGGCGGGCCAGTGCGCAGGGTGACGGTCACGGGCGCACTAACGGCCGTGCCATCTGCGGCGGCATAGGCGAAGAAGTCGTCGCCAAAAAAGCCGAGGGTGGGCGTGTAATTGAAGCTGCCATCGAGCCACAGTTCTAGCTCCCCTTGCGCGGGTGGCGTGATGAGAACGGCCGTCAGCGCATCCCCATCAGGGTCACTATCGTTGCCCAACACACCGGGGGCGGTAACAACCAGCGGCGTGGCAAAGGGAGTTTCGTAGTTGTCGGGTTGTGGATTGGGCACATTGTTGAGCGCCTCTTGCACGGTGATGGTGACCGGAGTCGTGGCGCTCACGGCGCTGCCATCGGCGGCGCGATAGAGGAAGACCGCCTGCCCAGCAAAACCCAGGGTGGGGGTGTAGCTGAAGCTGCCGTCGGGCCATAGCTCTAGCTCTCCTTGCGCGGGTGGGGCGATGAGAACGGCCGTCAATTCATCCCCGTCGGCGTCGCTGTCGTTACCCAACACGCCGGGTGCGGGCAGGATGAGCGGGCTGCTCTCAGAGGTGGTAAAGGCATCGGCAACGGCCGTTGGCGGCGTGTTGCCACCGGCGGCGAATGATCCTTTAATCAGATACAGGTCCAGGGCATAGCCATTCGTCTCCGATTTATTGCCGGCAGCGACAAAGCCAGCGCCATTCAGCGTGGGGCGCAGGCGCGTGAGGGACGTGCTGAAGGCGCCGCCGGGGATGGGGGTCACGCCCAGCAGCGCGCCGTCGGCGTCTAGCTCCAGTAGTTCGCTGCGGTAGCTGGTGGAGCCAGCGGCGGCGTAGCGCACGCGCAGCAGCAGCAGCGAGCCATCGTCGCGTTCCAAGACGGCGCGCGCCTGGCTGTAATCGGTTGTGAGGTATTGGCGTGTCCAGACGACATCCCCTTGTGCGTCTGTTTTTAGCAGCACGGCGTGGTTGCAGTTGGGCAATTCACAGCCAGCCAGCAGGTATCCGCCATCACTCTGCGCCGTGACGCCAAAAGCAGCGCGCAAGTAATAGGGTTCGCTGACGCCATACAGGCGGCTCCACTCCGGCTGCGCGGCGGCGTCGAACTTCCACAGGAACGCTTCCCCCGTCGCCGGGGGAGAAGAGGCGCCGACCAGGGCAAAGCCGCCGTCGGCAGTGGGGATCAGGTCCTCAAAGTAAGTGCCCGTGCCGTAACCGAAGGCAAGAGGGTCATAAAGGGTAAGGCTTTCCAGGTCTCCGGTGGGGGTGACGGTCATGATCCACGGCTCCTGGACGTTGCTGAAGCTGTTGCTGGCGCCGGCGATGAGAAAACGGCCGTCGGCCAGTTCCAGGCCGCGCACAATACCAGACCGCACGGTGACGGCCGTTGTCAACCCGTTTTCCGTAGACCAGAGCAGACTGCCCTCGCTGTTTAAGCGCACCAGCCAGGGGCGGAAGGCGGCGGCGGCTGGCAGATAGGCGCTGCCAAGCACCAGGTAACCGCCATCTTGCGTTTCCAAGACGCTGTAGGCGCGCTCGGCGTGATTGCCCAGGCTGAAGCTATGCTGCCAGAGAAGCTGCCCCAGACTGTCAGTTTTGACGACATACATATTTTGATTATTGCCCTGGCTGCCGACGCCAACGACAATATAGCCGCCATCGCTGGTGGGCTGTACATCATTGGCAAAATCGGCGTCGAGACCGCCAAAGGCGGCATCCCACTCCAGAGTGGGGGCGTTGGGCATGGCCGTAGCCTGAAATGTGGCGCTGAACACGAGGCTGAGGGTGCAGAGGGTAAGGGCAATAAGCAGGAAAGAAGCGGATTGGCGCATGGGATTCCTTTGTTGGGGGCGCTGGCGGTTGACCGCGCCACGTGATCCGTTATGAGGGCAGCCATGAAAAGAGGAACTGCCTAATCTAGTTTAGCAGAGAAGCGCCGAAATCGGCAGAGCAACGGCCGTTTCCGCCAGCTTCAACTGTCCATAAGACGCGACGGGGGCGCACTTTTTTCGCGGGTTATGGGTCATCTCCTGTTTGTGACTGTATTGTACCGGTGACAGCAGCAAAACTCACATGATACCCAACGTCTGGCCGACGCAGTAGGCGAAGGCTTTTGTCGAGTCTTCGCGGCTGCGGATACAGACAGGAATGCCGCAGGCCCGACTTTCCTGCCAGAGCGTCTCGGTGATGCGCATGTCAAATTCCAGAAATTTGCGCCACAATTCTTCTGGATGTGGCAGTTGGTCAATAAACAACTTCATCTCACCCCGCTCACCGCCTGCTTCCCAGACCTGGGCGCTAGATTGTTCTGGCGCGGCCAGGCAGGCAAGTTGCGTTGGCGGGATGACCTGGGCCAGCAAGGCCGGGTTGCAAATGCCGCCGTCAATCAGGACACCTCGCGCATATTCCGGCCCCTCCAGGTCGGCGACCAACAAATCCAGGTATTCCGGCAGCGCCGCCTGGTTGAACTGATTAAACGTCTCCCAGGACATTTGCAACAACCAGGCCAGACCATTGGGTGCGGCGGTCCAGGCGCCGTTGACAGGGTGGTTGGCCGTGAAACGGTCGTGATAGCTGCCGTAAATATGGGCGTCCATATCGTAGATGGGCAGACCTGTCTGTTCGGCCAGCAGGTGGCAAACTGTGGTCTTGCCCGCTCCTGCCCCACCTAAGAGCCAGTACAGATTGTGGCGTTGACTAAGAGCGGTACGGGCATTGGTCAGCAGACAGTTGTTAACAAGAAACTTCATCGGCAGTAAGCTCCTTCGTTCGCAGTCTATTGTAGCTACAGCCAGCCATCGCAGTGGGGGCAGATAGCCCGCTCCGGCGTGTCCGGGGAAACGGCGAGGGGCTGGCGGCTGTCGGGGTGTTTGGCGACCTTGATCGGGTAAGGCGTCGCTTGAACGGGCGTTTCTGAACGACGGTAGTGTACCGCGAAAACGGCCGTTTTGCCCACCGCCCCCGCCATCTGACCAGTCGCTGCGGGCGGCCCACGCCAGGGGGTGGGCGCCGGATGGGGCGAAAGCCTTGGGACGTCAGGCGAGGACATGGACGGTAACGGCCGTGTCCTCGCCTTTTTTGTGGCCGATGGAGGTGTGGCGATGGCGACTGAATTGTGTGGGGGAACGGCCGTTGGCGAAGACGCCCGGCGGGTGATGGACGTAGAACTGGCCGAACGCGGGTTGAACGGCGGCTGGAAATCACTGGTCGCCCGCGACTATAGCCTGGTGGATATTGCCGACAACACCGATAGCGACGACGAGTCCAGCAACGCCAACCTGGCCTGGCGGCTGCGGCAGGCACTGCTGTAGCGGACTCAAAATGAGAAGCCAGCGCACCTGCTTGACATTAGAATTGATAAATATATAATTTAGATGAATCTAAATTATTTATTTATGGAGTTTCCGCTGTGAAACAACTGATTTCTATTTTTCTCATGATAACTGTGCTGCTGCTATTGGCGGCGTGTGGCGGAGGCGGGGAAACGGCCGTTGCCGACGGCCGTCTCAACGTCGTCACCACCACCGGCCATATCGGCGATGCCGCCAAAATCATCGGCGGCGAGCGGGTGCGTGTTACTTCTCTGATGGGGCCGGGCCTCGACCCCCATCTCTACGTCGCCAGCGAAGGCGACGTGCGCCGCCTGAGCGACGCTGACCTGATTCTCTACAACGGCCTCTTTCTGGAGGCACGGATGAGCAATGTGTTGGAGCAAATCGGCCGGGGAAAACCGGCTGTTGCGGTGGCCGAGGCGGTTCCAGAGACACAGCGGCTGCTCTCCCAGGAATATGCCGACGCCTACGATCCCCACGTCTGGTTCGACGTAAAGTTGTGGCAAATCGTCGTCGCGGCGGTGCGCGACGCGCTCATCACCGCCGATCCCGATCACGCCGCGCTGTATGAGGCCAATGCCGCCGCTTACCTGAGCGAACTGGCCGAACTGGAGCAATATGTGCAGGATCAGGCAGCACGCATCCCCCCGGCGCAGCGCGTCCTGATCACTGCCCACGATGCTTTTGGCTATTTTGGCCGGGCTTACGGTTTCGAGGTGATGGGGCTGCAAGGCATCAGCACCGAAGCCGAAGCCAGCGCCGCCGACGTGCAATCATTGGCCGATTTCATTGCTGCCAACCAAATACCGGCCATCTTTATTGAGTCATCCGTGCCGGTGCGCACCGTTGAAGCGGTACAGGCGGCCGTCACCGCCCAGGGCTTCCAGGTAGCCATCGGCGGCGAACTCTTCTCCGACGCCCTGGGCGACCAGGAGACACCGGAAGGCAGCTATGTAGGCATGGTCCGGCACAACATAGACACGATTGTGGAGGCGTTAAGCCGGTAACTGGACGCTGGACGCTGGCTGCTGGTTGCTGGTTAGAGAAGTTTAACACCCACCAGATACCAGCTCCCAGTCACCTTCTGGAGAAACTAATGAAACAACCCTACGCCATTGAAGTTGAAGATTTGACCCTGGCCTATAACGAAAAGCCGGTTTTGTGGGACGTGGATTTGCATGTGCCGGAAGGGACGCTGTTGGCCATTGTCGGGCCGAATGGGGCGGGCAAAAGCACGCTGATTAAGGCGATTTTGGGATTGCTCAAACCGGCCGCCGGCCGGGTGCAGATTTACGGCCGTTCCTACCAACAGCAGCGCCATCTCGTCGGCTACGTGCCGCAGCGGGGCAGCGTGGATTGGGACTTTCCCACCAGCGTCCTCGACGTGGTGATGATGGGGCGTTACGGCAGCCTCGGCTGGTTCCGCCGCCCTGGCCGCACCGAAAAAGAGGCTGCTCTGGCCGCCCTGGAGCGCGTTGGCATGGCCGACTTCGCCGGGCGACAAATCAGCCAGTTGTCCGGCGGGCAGCAGCAGCGTGTCTTCCTGGCGCGCGCCCTGGTGCAAGACGCCCAGGTATACTTTATGGACGAACCCTTTCAGGGGGTAGACGCGATCACGGAGCGCGCCATCGTCGCCCTGCTCAAGGAACTGCGCGAAGCGGGCAAAACGGTGGTCGTCGTCCACCACGATTTGCAGACGGTGGCGGAATACTTTGATTGGGTGACGCTGCTCAACGTGCGGCGCATCGCCAGCGGACCGGTGGCACAGGTTTTTACCGAAGAGAATTTGCGCCGGACCTATGGCGGCCGCATGGCTTTTTTGCCGCTGGGGAAGGGGGAAAACGGCCGTTTTGTCTCCGCACCAATCAGCCCGATTCTGACCCCCGTAGAGTAATAATGGACATTCTTTCCGATCTCCTTTTCAATTACACCCTGCGCACCGTTGCCCTGGGCGCAGCCATCCTGGGGTTGGTCAGCGGGGCGCTTGGCTCCTTTGCCGTGCTGCGCCGCCAGAGCTTGCTCGGCGACGCCATCTCCCATGCTGCTCTGCCCGGCGTCGTCATTGCCTACATGCTCACCGGCAGCAAGTCGCCGCTGGTTTTGCTGCTGGGGGCGGCGGCTGCCGGTCTGCTCGGCACGCTGTTGATGATGGGCATCACGCGCTACACCCGCATCAAAGAAGACAGCGCTCTGGGTATCATCCTCTCCGCCTTCTTTGGCTTTGGCCTGATGCTGCTCACCTTTTTGCAGCAAAATCCGCAGGCGCGGCAGGCCGGCCTGAACACTTTCCTCTTCGGCCAGGCGGCCACCTTACTGATGCGCGACGTGATGGTGATGGCCGCTTTTGGCGGCGGGGCGCTGGCGCTGATGGCCCTATTCTGGAAAGAGTTCAAGCTGCTCAGCTTTGACGCTGATTTCGCCGCCAGCCTGGGGCTGCCAGTGCGCCTGCTCGACGTGCTGTTGACCGGACTGTTGGTGGTAGCCATCGTCATCGGTTTGCAGGCGGTGGGGGTGGTGCTGATGAGTGCTATGATTGTGGCCCCGGCCGCCGCCGCCCGGCAGTGGACCGATCGCCTGGGTTGGATGGTGGCCCTGGCGGCGCTGTTCGGGGCCTTCGCCGGAGTGGTGGGGGCGACGATCAGCAGCCTGGGGCGCGGCCTTTCCACCGGGCCGGTGGTGGTGCTGGTGGCCAGCGCCATCGTCCTCTTCTCTCTCTTTTTTGCCGCCAATCGCGGTTTGCTCTGGGCCAGATTGCGGCAAACGCGCCGACCTCTGGCCCTGATTGAGGCGGGAGGAGGCAGGCGATGAGCAGCGCGCAGTTAGAAATTCAATTGATCGCCGTGGTCGTGGCGGTGGCTTGCGCCTTGCCCGGCGTTTTCCTGGTGCTGCGGCGCATGGCGATGCTGAGCGACGCCATCAGCCATACGGTGTTGTTGGGCATTGTCCTGGCCTTTTTTGTGACCCAATCGCTCGAATCGCCCTTGCTGATTTTTGGCGCGGCGGCGATGGGATTGATCACTGTCGCCTTGGTGGAAATGCTGCACAAAACGCAGTTGGTCAGGCAAGACGCCGCCATCGGCTTGGTCTTTCCGGCTCTGTTCAGTCTGGCGGTGATCCTCATCTCCCGGTTTGCTAGTGGGGTGCATCTGGACGTGGACGCGGTGCTGTTGGGCGAACTGGCCTTCGCCCCGTTCGAGCGTTTAACCGTTTTGGGGTTGGAACTGCCCCGCTCGTTGGCGGTAATGGTCGGTATTTTGCTGCTGAATATCCTGTTCATCGGCCTGTTTTATAAAGAGTTGAAGCTGGCGACTTTTGACAGCAACCTGGCGGCGGCATTGGGCTTTTCCCCGGCCTTGATCCATTACGGGTTGATGGGGGTTGTGTCGGTAACGGCCGTTGGCGCTTTCGACGCCGTGGGTTCTGTTCTGGTGGTCGCTCTGATGATCGCTCCGGCGGCGGCGGCCTATTTACTGACCGACAACCTGCCACGGATGTTGGCGTTGGCGGCCGGAATCGGCGCGGCCAGCGCCATCAGCGGGTACTGGCTGGCGCGCGCCCTGGACGCCAACATCGCCGGGGCGATGGCGACCATGACCGGGCTGCTCTTTTTGTTGGCTTTTGTTTTCGCGCCGGAGCGGGGGATCGTGGCCATCGCCCGACGGCGGCAGCGGCAAAAGTGGGCCTTTGCCCAGGCAGCGCTGGCCATCCATCTGCTGAATCATGAGGGAACGGCCGTTGCTGCCGTGGAGTGCAGCGCCGCCCACTTGCAAGACCATCTGCGTTGGGAGGCCGCATTTGCCGCGCAGGTGTTGGAGCGGGCGCAGAAGGGGCAGATTATCAGCCGGGAAAATGGGCTGCTGCGGTTAACGGAAAACGGCCGTTCTCTGGCGGAGCAGGCGTTGGTGTATTAGGCTGGTGGTGGAAGGCATGATGTCTCAATCAAATTCTCCGGCTGGCTGTTTGATCTGACTGTCATGGATTGACTCATTTTTGTTAAGGTGGTTCCACCGTTCTCCATCCAACCCCTTTGCAACTCCCAACAACGTCAACCACCAGAAATTGACGGCGATGTAAACGGCCGTTTCTCAACATAGCCTACGCCACGAGAAAACAGGAAAAAAGCGAACGGCCGTTTCCTTTCCAAACCGTTTGCCCCTCGCCAAACCTATACCACGAGAACCAGCCGCCATTTTGCAAAAGAACTACGACCATAAACCTTCAAAAATGACAGCGTACCCAGATCAAGGAGCCCTTGCAAATGAGTCGGCAATCAGTTCCTGCAAAACGTTCCTGTCCACATCGGCCAGTTTCTTAATATACAAGCAAACCTTGCCCGTTGTATATTTACCAAGTTTCTTGAGCAGTGGGTTGTCCGAGTTGTCGCCTACCCCAATATAGAGCGTGAGGTTCTGTTTGCGGGGGGAGAAGGCGATCTGCGGCATATCGCCTTCCCGCCCACTTTCATACTTGTAATGATATGAGCCAAAGCCGATAATGGCAGGTCCCCACATTTTTGGCTCTTCCTTCGTCACCTGCTTCATGATCTTTACGATCTCAAAGCTATCCTTGCGCTTTTGCTCGTCTTCGACTTCATTCAGAAATTCCTCAACGCTCGCATCGTTCACCTTCGTTTTAATCTCGGCCATTTTTGACTCCTTGCATTGATTGAAGACAAATTATAGTTCACTTCCTCTATTAACTCCTTAGGACGTATTTCGGAATCAAGTTTTTTTCCGAGTCTCATAACAATCTCTGGTAATGCTTCAACATCAGACAAGGTTGTACGGAAGTTGACGATACATGCACGCAAGAGATATTTGCCTTCGATCACTGCATTTGAAATAAAAGCCTCGCCGCTTTTTTGCAGGCGATTGAGCAATTCTTCATTGAGTTTGTTCAAATAAGCTTCAACGGCCGTTACGTCATTCGGCATATCCAGCGGAACGAAGCGAAAAGTTGTGATGCTCAGGCTCTGGGTTACAGCCTGCAATTCTGGATATGTGCCAACAATCTTATATAACGCTTGCGCAAGTGCGATGTCATCACTGATCATTTGGATGGTGCCTTCTCGCCCTACCTGACGCAATCCAAGCCAGACTTTCAGGGCGCGGAAACCACGCGAGTTTTGTAAACCGAATTCGTAGTAGTTGATTGGCGGATCATCCTGCGTTCCATCGAAGTTGTAATATGCAGGATGATGACTGAAGGTTTCTACCAGATGATGAGGATCGCGGACCAGCGCACAACCAGCTTCAAGTGGGCTGTACAGCCATTTGTGTGGATCAAGCGCGATAGAGTCCGCTTCGCGCAATCCCAGCAGCTGGGCGGAGGCTTCGGGCAATACGGCGGCAGGAGCACCGTACGCACCATCTACATGGAACCATAGATCATACTTTTTGCAAATGGCCGCAATTTCAGGCAGCGGATCGATTGCACCCGTGCTGACTGTACCTGCTGTGCCGACGACGAGGAAAGGCAGGTGGTTATCCGCGCGGTCTGCTAAGATCTGCTTTTCAAGAGCATCCATGTCCATCTGCTGATTGGCGTTGGTGGCAATCCAGCGAATAGATTTTGCGCCCAGACCGAAGAGTTCGGCCGCTTTATCTATCCATGTGTGGGTTTCTTTCGAAACATACGCGATGAGACGTTGGTTGCCTACAGACAAGCCTTCACTGTTAATATCCCATGTAACTTTTGATTTGCGAGCGGCCAGGAAGCAGACAAAATTTGCCATATTGCCGCCGCTTACCAGCAGTCCGCCGCAGGCTCTTGGGTAACCCATTAGATCAGCAATCCAGCGAATCGTCTGGGCTTCAATCTCACTTGCAATCGGCGACAGTATAGATGCTCCGACGTTTGGGTTAATTGCCGCCGCCAATAAATCAGCCAGTGCGCCGATGGGTGCCGCAGACGATGTAATATATCCCCAGAATCTCGGATGGCCGTTGAGCAGCGAGTGGTCAAAGAGTAGGTCTGCTACTTCACCAAACAAGTCATTGGCGGGCGAACCGCGCTCAGGCAGGATGTCTGTGCCTAGCAGCTCCCGTATCGCTTGAGGAGACTCCTCGGTTGTCACAGGTCGCTGAGGTAATTCATCAAGAAATTCTGCGATTTGGTCTACAAGCTGACGGCCAAGCTTGCGAAATTCGTCGCCGTGAATTTCTAGCGGCGCTTCCCGATTGCGTAGATTAGGTGTTTGATTGCTAAAGTTCATTTTCGCTCCTCTAAAATAATGGTGACCGATTTAGGGACAGACGCGCAAAGTAAGTATGCCGCCCAACGGATTGCGTTAGCGGATTTTGGGCGGCTGTTGGGCTTTTCATTAGAGTGTTTGCTCGCCTTCTCCTGCTAAATGGAATCTTGCGCCGCCTCTCGTTCGTTTGGCATTCAAAATGAACAAGTTCCCACACCCAATTAGGATGTAAACTGCTTCCAATGGCCTTCAGAGACAACTTCGACGGTTCCGTTAACAACCTTTATGGCTGTCTGTTCGTCAATGGCATAGGACGGGATGCCAATATCGGCCGCCCACCGCTCTGCGTCAGCCAGGGTGTTCGTCGGGAAAGCGTCCAGGTGCGGGAAGATTGAGAAGTTGACGACTCCCAGGGTGCGGTCGTCCGGCGCGGACGGCCACTCGACAAAGTAAGCTCCGATCCGGGGCGTCATCACCATGCTTCCAGCACTCACTCCCACCCAAACCGTGTCGGGCAGCGAAGGCAGCAGATCGGCCAGCCCGGACTCCCGCATCCAGTGGCACAGGTACGTCGCGTCGCCGCCGTCAACCAGGAGCACGTCTGCCTCCTGGAGCCAGGGGATCCATCGCTCCATGCCGATGGTGGGCAGCGCGGTGAGTTCGAGGACACCGAGCGATGCCCAGCCTAGGCCGGACAAGTATCGGAATTCGGTCTCGGCGGCTATGAAGCCTCGCACCGATGCTGGACCGCACATCGGGTGCCCCCACTGTGCGGTCGGGATGCAGAGGGCGTGACACTCGTCGATCTGCTTGCCCAGCAGGGCGACCAGCGCATCGTGGATGCTGCTGTTTGTGATACCCCCGGAAGTGAGAAGAAGTTTCATGATCACACTCCTTGCCAATAGAATGAGGCCCGAACGGCCCATCCCGCTTGAATTGTACGACAATCAACATTTCCAATAACACAAGAGACCTCATGAGTGGGCTGCACTCACCACCACGAATGAAAACCCTGGGAGCGCAGGCGTCTCGCCTGCCGGGGCGGACGGGACGTCCGCGCTCCCATTTTCAAGGGAGAAAATACCATTTCTTTTCAGAAATTCTTTCTTTGCTATGTCTGCCCGCCCTACGCCCGGTTCAGCCGCGCTGGCGCGGTCAGCCAAAATCTCAATCGCAGCTAACAAGCCAACCACCTGAGGACTCGCGCCAGCCCTTCGGCGCTGCTCAGGACAGGCCGTCAACGGGAGCCTCCCATGCCTGGCGGGGCATTCCCCCACCAGAGAAACCTCCTCGCCACGCCAGTCACACACGGATATCCTATACCTATTCTGTGACCCAACTTCCTCCTGGACAGGCGCTAATTCTTTAGGATCGCCGGCAAGTAGACGGTTGTGCCTGCCGATCCCGTGCTGCCAGACCAATAGCCGCTGCTGACGACATAACCGGCGCTGCCGGCCGTTGGTGGACTGGCGGCGCTTTGCCCAATCGTGCCTTGAACCCGGTAGCCGGCCGAACTGGATTGGCCGCCGCCGCCGCCGATGACGTGCCACTCCAGGTTGAACCCGGCCGACGTTTGCGCCAGCGCTGCCGCGCCGAAGGCCAACAGCAGCAGGGTCACAGCCATAACGATGATTTGCTGTTTCTTCTGTGTCATCTGTGCCTCCTTACTGCAATGTGACGTAGACGTAGATCATTTCCTGCGTCCCATTGAGCGGTTCTAACGCCTTGCCGAATACTGTGCCGGGAACGGCCGTTTCCATCCCTTCCACATTCATCACCGCTGCCTTACCTGCCAGGCCCATACCGCCGGTAGACAACAAGTCACCCGGCTGGATGCTGTCGGTCAACGCACTGGCTTTCACCAGAGCCGGCCCCTGTACCACCACCAGCAAAAACTCACCCGGTGCGACTTTGCCCGGTGGCGTCGCATCCATCTCCGCCAGGCGCTCTTGCGCCGTATCGTCGGGAAACTCCAGATCGGGATCCACAGCGTCAATGTTGAAGCGGCTGAAGACCACCCCCGCCACAGCCGTACTGTTGGCTGTGTGGGCGCTGCTCACCTGCACAATGGGTCCGTCAACGGCCGTTACCGACCGGTTAATCCCGCTAAAAACCACCACCTCCCCTGGAGCCAGTGCTTCTGTCCCACCATTCTGCATCACCTGCATCAGGGCGCCAGCGAGATTATAATTGAGCGCATAAAGGTTATCCGGCGTGTAAAAACCGTAATTGTTGTTCGCCAGACCGGTGCGGCCAGTCACGCCATGATAGGTGGAACTTGTCCCCCACACGCCATAATTGGAATTGCTCACGCCATAAACGCCAATGCCGGCGCCGCTGGCCCCATACGTCCCCCGATTTGAGCCAATACCCACCACCCCTACCGCACCCAGCGGCTGGGCAATATCGGCCACGTTACCGGCCTCGCCGCGCACACCCTGATTGGTGGCGCTTCGGGCGAGTACGCCATACCCGCCTTGCGCCGTGACAAAAGCGCCATGATCATAATGATCCGTGCCGCTCGTCTCCACGCGAATGCCGTGGCCGCCGCTGCTGCTGAAGTAGCCGCCCCAACTGTTACTGCTGGACCCCCGGACGCCATAATTGTTGGTACTCGAACCATAGAGGCCCATACCGCCATTGGCATCGGCCCGCAGCGCCGTACCAGTTGCCGGCGCGGCGCCAGACAGGGCGGCCTCGCCCCCACCCAGCGCATCGCCAACAATCGTCGCGCCAGGGCGCAGGCTCAGGGCGTAGGGCGCGGGCAGGATTTCCTGGCGCGGCGACAGCGTTTGCCCGTCCACGATGATGCTCAACCAGAGCGCCTGGCCGTTAAAGGATGCCTGGCTCACACCCAGTTTCACGTTGAACAGTCCATTCGCCACGGCAATGTTGAGATTACCGCTGTCCCACAACGCAGATCCGGCCACGCTGGCATTGTAGACCACAAAACGCATGGTGTACGCGCCGTTTAAGGGCGTGCCGCCGGGATCGGTCAGCCGCCCCTGGTAGCTGATACCGCTGGCTACGACAGCCTCCACCGCCGCCGGAGCTGTCGGTAGGCGCTGGGCTATCGCCCCGGCCGCGCCAACCAGCAGCAGCACAAGGGTAATGCTCGTGACAATCATGGACATTGTTTTCGTTTTCATCTTTACCTTCCTTTGCGGGTTTTCCGCAATTGAGTTGGGCCTGATGGCCCGCTGATCATATGCACAGCTATGGGGATTTGTAGACACCCTGCCGCAGGGCGATGGCCTGCCGCAGGGCGATGGCCTGTGCATTGTGGGGATCGTGTTGTAGGGCGGCGGCAACGGCCGTTTCCGCTTCCGGTGTGCGTCCCATTTGCCAATAACAGTGCGCCAGTCCGGCATAAGCCCGGCCAGACTCCGGCAATAAACGCACCGCCTCCCGGTAATCGGCCAGCGCCTCTTCCAACCGCCCCAAAGCCATCTCTGCCGCGCCCAGATAGATGTAGGCTTCGCCATAAGTGCCATCCAGGATGACGGCTTGCCGCAGCAGCGGCGCGGCCGTTTCCGCATCGCCTCGCTCCAGGTGAAACTGGCCCCAGGCCATGTAGATGGCCGCCTGATTGGGCGACAAGGCGGCGGCTTGCTGGTAGGCCATATCCGCCAACTGGTGAACATCCAGGCCAAACTGCCCGGCGGCCGATTCGTAGAATTGGGCCGTTTGCCGCCAGAGGACCGGATCGTCCGGGCGCAACTGTCGCGCGGTCAGCAGGCTGGTTTCCGCCTGCACCCACCAGTTTGCGGCGTCAGCCGGATTGGCGGCGGCTTGCTGCCAGTAAGCCTGGCTGAGACGCAGGTGATGGGCGGGTTCGTCCGGCCAATAGGCGGCGGCTTGTCCCGCAGAGGCAACAGACGCTTCCCAGTCGCCCATCTGCGCGTAGCGCTGGGAGGAACGGTTGGCGATGTCGGCCAGCAGAGGACGGCCGTTTAGCAGCCAGACGGCCGTTCCCACCCCCACCACCAGCAGCCCGCCGAGCGCCCATTGACGAAACGGCCGTTGCCCCACCACAACTTCCGACTGCGCAGGCGGCGGCGCGGCCAGAGCCACACCCATCCCCAGCAGCAGCCAGGTTGCCATAGCCGTGGGGGTGACATCGAAACTTGTCAGATTGTTAGCGACATTGCCCAGCATGGCCGCTAAAATCGCCGCCAGCAGCGCCCGCTGCGCTGGCGGCAGTGGCCGGCGCAGCGCCTTCACGCTGACGATGACAAACAGGAGCAGCAGCAGGCCAAAGGCCAGCAAACCGGGCAGTCCGGCAGTTATGGCCCAATCCAGCAAGAGATTGTGCGCTCGATCGACGAAGAAATCGCGCCCCTGAAAATAGACGAGTTCCGGCGGGTAAACGCGCGGGAAAACCAATCCCAGGGAGTCGGCGCCGTAACCGAGTAACGGCCGTTGCCGAATCAATTCCACGGTGCCCTGCCAGATGGACAGGCGGGCGGCTGTGGAGCCAGCCTGCTGCTGGCCCAACCAAAACACAGTCAGCGGCCCGCTGATAAAAAGCAGGGCGACGCCGCCCCAGGCCAGCCGCCGCCAGCGCCGCGCCAGCCGAGGTCCATAGCAGAGCAGGAGGAAGAGGGAGAGGGAAACGGCCGTTGCCAGCCAGGCGCTGCGCGCCAACGTCAGCCCGATCACCACAATCTGGCCTATAAACAGCGCCGACCAGAGCACGCGCCAGCGACGTTGGGGTGTGGTGAGCAGCAGCGCCAGCGTCAACGGAACCATCAGGGCCAGGTACGCGCCGACAAAGTTGGCACGGCCTAAGGCAGCGTAAATGGGTGAGCGGGCGTCGCTGACCAGGCCGAACGGATTCCAGCCCAGCGCCTGCCCCAGGCTGAGCAGGATGAGCAGCCCACTGGCCGTGACTAGTGTTCTAATCAACTGCCTGGCGCGGGATAGGGTGGTGAACTGTTCGGCAGCCAGCAAAAACAAGAGGAGGTAGGTGAGTAGGGTGATGGTTCCCTGGCCGCGCTCATAGCTGCCCCACAAACTGAGACGCCAATTAACGGCCGTTACCGTCGTGACAACTAGCACCCATGCCAGCAGTGCGACTGCTCCTGAAAGGGGGTTGGTGTGCCAGGCGCGCCGCAGCGAACGCCCGGTCACGGCATATTCAACAAGGAATAAACCTGTCAGCAGCCAGACCAACGTTCTGAGCAGCGCTGCTTTGGGCAGTTCAAAGGGCTGTTGCCCCCATAAGTTGACCCAAAGCGGAACCAAAATCACTAGTAGAAGCCATCCGGCATCCTGCGCCATTTTCAAGCGGGATGATACGACTGCTGGGACAATCGTTTTTTCGGGATTTTTCATTTAGTTGTGTAGAAGTTGGTGATAGGGACAACGATGATTTGAGTATGGGGATGAGAAGATTATCTTGTCACAATTCCCTTTTTCATCATTAATCTTAAACGAAGCTGTTATTTGGCACAACCACTCTTTGTCACCGTTCGGCTGATACGTATATTTGTGTCTTTGGGGCCGTTAAGCAGCAAGACCGCGAGACGGTCATATAGTGTTTTGGTTCAGATGTTACACTGAGTCGCAAATCTGTTCTACAGACAACTCGTTTGGTTCCAAGACTTTAGCCTGACGCGGCTAATTAATGGCGACAATTCCTTCGATCTGTTCCATTCGACTGAGATACGCGGGAATATACCTTTTGGGTGGGATATGCAAAAACACCCACCTTCGGCGCGGTCGGAACGTATCGCCTCGGGGCGTAGGTGGACACAGAAACCAGCGTCCCCACCGGCGGCAGCGAGGCGGATGGAGGGAACAATGTCTATGGCTGTTATAGGCTGATGGTATAGAGCGGCGGTGGGTGATGGCTTTGGCGGCTACGGCCCGCGCCGAATCATATCCAGCGTATGGGACAGGACCGGATCACGGCCGGCAATCTGGTCGGCCAGCGTGGTGGGCACGATGATGTCGGGCATAACCCCCTCATCGCTCAACCGGCCGTTGGGGCGAACCAGGCACATTCGGGAAGATTGGTACGGCAGGCCGGTGCGGGGCAAGGGCAGCATTTCTGTGGGAACGTTGGCGCAGTAGGAAGCGGTATCCAGGGTTTCTTCGCCGATGAGCTGCGCCCGGCCGCTGTCTTGCAGGGCGGTCGCTAGAGTGATCGCGCCGGAAAATGTATCCGGACCGATGAGGACGTAGAGTTGACCCCGGTAACGCTCGGCCACGTCGAACGGCCGTAGCCATTCATAGTCTGTCTCTCTGGGGCTGCCGGAACCATAGCCACCAAACGGGGTAACGTACTGGCGAGAACACCAGCGGAATGGTTCATCTAGCAGCTTGTCGGAGAAGATACGTTTCTCCGAACAAAAATGATTTCGGTGTAAACTTTGGGTATGGCAAGAAAATTCAGAACTGCTGATTACGAAAGACCTGGACCTGCAAACACCTTGCGCGATGTCCTGCCACCTGACCATTTGGCTCGCTTCATTGTCGCTGTCGTCGCCCAACTTGATTTGGGGATCATGTATAGAAAGTATAGTGAGCGGAGTGCGCCACCATACGCCCCGGAAGTGATGTTGGGATTGCTGTTCTGCCGCTATGCCAGCCGGCGTATTCAGTTCGCTAAGATTGAACGCGCCACCCATGAGGTGATTCCCTTTCGTTTCATTACCGGTGACAGCACCCCGACCTTAGAGACGTTGGGCTTTCGCCAACAATTTTCTGGCTGAACTGAAAGAGTTGTTTGTCCAGATACCATTGATTGCCCAGGCGATGGGCTATTTGCAATTGGGTAACGTCAGTCTGGGTGGCAGCAAAATCCATGCCGATGCGTCCAAGAGCAAAGCGGTCAGTTACCAGCGGCTGTTGGCTATCGAAGCCTATCTGCAAGCCGAAGTCGAGGGTTGTTCACTTTGGCTGAAGTTGCCGATGGAGGACAACTGCCCGAAGAGATGAACATTCCCGATGAGATTGCCCGACGCCAGCAGCAATTGGCGCGGCTGGCCCGAAGCCAAGAAGGTGCTGGAGGAACGCGCCCAGGCCCGGTATGAAAGCCGAGCAAGCCGAATACGAGGCCAAGATGCAAGCCGGGCCGAAAAGACCGACCCCAGGGGGAAAAAAGCCGCCGGGCAAACCACCGCAGCCACCCACTCCAGGACCCAGAGATAAAGACCAGTACAACTTCACCGACCCCCGAATCGCGCATCATGAAAAGGCCACCAACAGCGGCTTTGACCAACATTATAACGTCCAGGTAGTGGTTGACCATGACAGTCGTCTGGTAGTGGGCATTGGTTGTGTGACCATACCAACGATAAACAGGCCGCCCTGCCAACTCTCGACACCGTACCACCAGTCGTGGGTCGGCCGAAAAAGGTCAATTTGGACACCGGCTATTTCAGCGAAAACAACATCGCCAGCTTGGAAGCGCGCGGCATTGACCCTGCATCGCCACCGGTCGCAGCCCACACCATCAGGGTTGGCGTCCCTTTTTCCTGGACAATCCCAACCCGCCACCCAATGATGCTTCCGTCAAAGAGCAAATGGCTTACAAACTGCAGACCACCCGGCAAAGCCACCTACCGTTTGCGCAAATCGACGGTTGAACCGGTTATCGGTATCGTAAGGAAACCTTGGGTTTGCCGGTTTTCTCTGCGAGGCCTGGTTGCTGCCGGTGGCGAATGGACATTGGTTTGTCTGGCTTACAACTTGAAACGATTGCATACCTTGCAGGTTGGTTGATGGGGGCGTTATTGCCCCTGCCTGATGCCCGAAAAACGGGCTGTAAAACCGTGCAAAATTCATGGTAATGAGGCCAATATGAGTTGCAAACTGCTTGTCTTGATGCTTGAAATCGTTATTTGTCTATCATCGGCCTTCAGAAGATATTTTCCGACAGCCTGCTGAGCCGCTTATGCAAAAGGAGGAAACCCGTGGCTGAAAGCCGAGATGATATAGTGCCCGCAGAAAGAGCGCAAATTGTGATTGGGGTTCCCCCGTTTTAGTAGACACAGATAATGGTCATACCGCTAACGCCTGTTTTTGATAACTGGCTTCGTAGGCTTGCGGACTCACGTAGCCTAACGCAGAGTGCCGACGCTGTCGATTATAGAAAGCCTTCGATGTAAAAGAATATATCTGTCATCGCCTCCTCTCGGTTGAGATAAACCGTTTGATAAATCAACTCCATTTTCAGGGCACTAAAGAAGCTTTCGGCCACGGCGTTGTCATAGCAATTGCCAGTGCCACTCATGCTCGCCTTGACCTGACAAGCCTGAAGTAATCGTTGAAACTCATGGCTGGTGTATTGGCTGCCGCGGTCGGAGTGAAACAGAAGGCCTGCTTGGGGCTGACACTGCCGCCAGGCCATCTGAAAGGCCTCTCTGACCAATTGCCCAGTCATCCGGGCATTCATCGCCCAACCCACGATACGGCGAGAATAGAGGTCAATCACCACGGCCAGGTACAACCAGCCGGCGCCGTCCAAACGTGCTGAGGTGATATCCCCGCACCACTTTTCCGCTGGCTGGCTGGCGCTGGAAATCCTGGGCCAGGTGATTGGGGGCAGCAGGATGGTTCTTATTTTGCTGGGTTGTCGTTTTGTACCGTTTAGACTGTTTGCCCCGGATACCATGTTGCCGCATCAAGCGTGCCACCCGGTTCACGCTGCACGGTATTTCATCTTTGATCTCGTGGTAAATGCGCGGGCTACCGTAACAACCACGATTCGCTTCATAAGCCGCTTTGATTTTGTCCAGCAGGTGTTGATTGGCCATCTCCCGCTGACTGATGGGCCGCGTCCGCCAGTCATAATATCCGCTGCGGGAAATCTGTAACAGGTCACACATAAGACTTACCTCGAATTCTGAACGATGCCGTTCCACGAAATCATATCTCACTGGTTTGGGTGCGTGAAGCCTGTGCTGAGCGGAGCCGAAGCGATGCCACTGCTTTTTTAGGATTTCTTTTTCCTGCCGTAAGCGGGCGTTTTCCCGCTCAAGCTGCTTGACCTGCTCGGCCAATGGCTCTTCGGCCAGGAAACGATTCGACCGAGGTGCGATGACCTCGCCGGCCGCTTTGGCTTTCAAGCGGTTCCAGCGAGACAGCAACCCTGGTGTAATGCCCAGTTCCCGTTCAATATCTGCGGCGGAGCGACCACTGCTACGCAGTAGGCTGACCGCTTGTTCTTTGAATACCTCTGGGTATTCTCGCATTTGTTTTTTCATTGGTTACCTCCAAAACAAGTGTACTCAATTTGTCTCTTGTATGTGTCCACTTTTTTGGGGGAACCCCACTTCAACCAACCGCGCTTTAGTGGACAGCGAAGCGGGTAAACTCTGGCCGACTGTCGAATGTAAAGCTGTTGCCGGTTATCTGGACGTGCATATCACCCCCAACCAAAACCGAGCCGCTCGCACTGCCACGGTTTCCGTTCGATTTACTCAGGTAAAACTCAAACCACCCTGGCGGCCGAACCAGATAAAATTGCCGGTTGTCACCCTGAATGCCATTCTAGTGCGGGAAGATACACCCCCCGATGAGGTAGATGAGCCGATTGAATGGTTGCTGCTCACCAACACGCCAGTGGACACCTTTGCCGATGCCTTGCAAGTGGTGCAATGGTATTGTTGCCGCTGGCAAATCGAGATTTATCACAAAGTCATCAAGTCGGGCTGTACTGTGGAAGATTGCCGACTCAAAACGGCTGACCGACTACAGAACTACATTGCCCTCATGAGTGTCGTTGCCTGGCGCCTGTTATGGCTCACCTACATCAACCGTGCTGAACCAAACTTGCCCTGCACCGTCATTCTCACGACCCCCGAGTGGGAGAGCCTTTACATGCGTATCAACAAAACGACACAATTGCCTCAAACTGTACCCACCGTCCGTCAAGCTGTGCGCTGGATTGCGCAACTGGGTGGTTTTCTGGGCCGCAAGGGAGATGGTGAACCAGGTATCGTTGTTATCTGGCGCGGCTGGCAAAGATTGCAGGATATAGCCGCCACCTGGTATCTTGTTAAAGAACAAACCCAACTTGTGGGTAATAGATAGGACCATTAACCATTGACAATTGACCATTCCCACCGGCCGTCATCCGACTACAACAAGGCAGACATTCATGGAGAACGAACGAGAACGGGCCGAATTACAACGTCATATCCAAGAAGCCGAGGAACGGGCAGCGGCCGGCGGCCATCGCTTAGCCCCTGGCGGCGCGTCAGCCAACCAGGTCTTTTTGTCAGCGAAACGACCTGCACCCGCCGGCTACGCGACGCTGCTGGTGGCTTTTGCCCACGATTGCCCGGGGTTGGGTGAAGTATGAGAAACGGCCGTCGCCCACCTCCTTTGTTATAATCGCAGGGAAACAGAGTGGCCGCCAGGCGGGGCAGAGGGTCTGCCCGTCCCGTCTCCAGGCGGCCGGTAAATCATCTTTCGTCGAGGTACACCTATGAAAACTGACTGGATTCGCGTAACCGAGAACTTACCAGAAGCTGAAATAGACGTCCTGATCTTTGTCCCGGAGGGCGAGGTAAACTATCGGGTGGCGATGTGGATTGACGGCAACTGGATGACGCCGGGCATGGAACTCATCCGCGCCAACCAGGTAACCCACTGGCGGCCATTGCAACCCCCAGAAGACCATGAGCGCCCTAGCTGAGGCGCTGACTTACCCGCTCCACGGACAGGCAGCAACCCGGACAACGGCCGTTTGCCCTATCCGCAACAAGAAAAACGGGCTGGTGGTGGCTGAATATAGAGCGGGAAATATCCGCGTGTTCGCTTCCAGTGGGACGCTGAGGAGTGGGCGCGGCTGGATGCCCTCCATGCTCGCTCGCGTGACCTGTTTCAGTTGATCGGCGACTGTGGCGACGAGTATCGGCGGCAGCGGCTGCAAGCCAGTGGCGACGTGTGCCGCCAGAAGCTGCCGGGGCGTTTGTTGGCTGCTGGTGGTGGTTGCAGGAGCGCAATCTGGCGCTGCTCGATTGGTTGGCCGAATGGAAACAGGGCACGATGGACCGCGTTTTGGCGAGGGACGATGGCGCAGCAAGCAAACCGCGTGACGCTGTTTGACGACTGGGCGGCGCAGTATGATACGGCCGTCGCCGCCGGCGGCCAGGATTTCCCCTTCGTCGGTTATGGTGAGGTGTTGGACACGGCCGTCCGCACTGCCGGAGCACGGCCGTCGCTGCGTGTCCTGGAACTGGGCATCGGCACGTTGAAGGAAACATCATCCACGGCCGCAACTCCATCGTAAGCCTTGTGTAGATTTCGTACTTCAACAACCTGTGACATCGTACCCTCTTTTCAAGCTTTAGCTCTATTTGCTGCCGCGAAACAAGATGAATGAAACGCCAACGACAATGACGCCTAGAGGCCACAGGCCTGAGACACTGTAGCCCAGCGCCATCGCGACCATGTAAGCGAAGGGCAGCACGGCGAAAACGGCAATGCTGAAGACACGGCGGGTGAGGCGGCCGTCTACCTTGTAGCGCCTATAAGCCGATACGCCGATCAAATAAATGGGCAACAAGGCTATTAGCATCGAGGGACTGTGCCCCCCGATGGTGATCCCGGACGTCCCCAAGAGGAAGATGACGCCCAAGAGGACCATAAACGCTCCCATCCACTTTCCAACTTCGTGTTTCCCTTTGACCTGTTCTGAATTGACAACTGTTTCCTGTTTCATGACATTCTCCTGTCTGATTCTGACTATTAGGTTTGTGTTCAATGGCTACAGAATAGCAGCTGGCCCGGAGAAAGTAACCCGCCGAGAGATTGAATTTGGGCTATCGAGGGATGGATTATGCGGTCAACCGACTGGGAGCGACCACATCAACCGATCGGTTGATGCGCTGTTTGGCCTTTTGGGAGCAAGACACCCGGCCACATGAAACAGGTCATATTTGGCCCACGGGTAACCATATGGGGCAACCTCTCGAGTATGGAAAGCGTAAATATGTCAAAAAGTCCCGAAAATTTCTCGTATGCACTCGAGAGCCTGCCTCATATGGCGGGTTTGTTACCCACAGGCCTATCTCTGTAATAAATTTCTTTCTCACCTGAGAATCAACGGCAGGTAGAGTGCATAAAGCCGCACGTCATATACTTCCCCACCAGTGAAACTGCCGTTGTCCACGCCAACCCCGCCCAACGGATTGCCCGCCATATCCAGAATGCTGTCATCATCCACCACGTCCAGGCGCAACGTGCCCGCCCCCGTGCCCGTGAAAACCGTCACGACGTAGTTCATGCCCGCGCCGCGCACCACACTCACCACCGCACCCGTCAGGCTGCCGGTTGTCGTCAGCGCAAAATCGCTCTCGTCCACGCCAACCACCTTCTCCGAGAAGGTGACGGCAAAATCCACGCTGGGCGCGACGGTCGGATTGGCGTCGGCGCGGGTGCTAGACTCGACCACCGGCGGCGCAATGTCCAGCGGCGAGAAGACGGCCACAAAGTCAGCGGTCGTGTTGACCAAGCCGTTATTGTTCACATCCTCAAAAGCGCCACCCACATACAGGTCATCATTCAGACGCTTAATGGCTCGCGCGTACGCATTCAGGGAACCATTGCCCGCGCCGTTATTGGCCAATGCCGACCACTGCACGCCGTCCCACATGGTGATGTAGTCGGCTTCCAGCATAAGGCCAGCGCCGGAATTCACGTTGGCAAAATAGCCGCCGACGTAGATGTCTGTGCCATCTATTTCGATGGCATAGACGTTGCCCCCGCCAATCGCCCCATCCCCCGCGCCATTGCTGCCCAGGGCGTGCCAACCAGTCCCATCCCACCGGGCAATCTGATCCGCTTCGGCCACGCCCCCGGCATTAGTAAACATGCCGCCCACGTACAGGTTTCCGGCGGCATCCGGCTGGAGGGCATATACATAGTTGTTCAACGCGCCATTGCCTGCGCCATCGCTGCTCAACGCCGACCAACTGCCCGCGAGCGGATCCCACCGGGCGACATAATCGGCTTCGGGCAAAGGCGTACCGTTGTTGTTGACGTTGGTGAACCAGCCCCCAGCAAACACGCCGCCGCCGGTGATGGCAATGTCTTCGACGCGCTGATTGAGCACGCCATTGCCCGCGCCATCGCTGCCCAGGGCCGACCAATGCGCGCCATCCCATCGGGCGATGTAGTCGGCTTCCGGCAGGGCAGTTCCGTTGTCGTTGACGTTGGTAAACGTGCCGCCCACGATCATCTCGTCGCCGTCGAAGGCGATGGCGTTGACGACGTTGTTCAATGCGCCATTGCCGTCTGCGCCAACGCCAACGGCCGTCCAGTTTTCGCCATCCCACCGGGCAAGGTGGTCGGCCGCCGACAGCAAGACAGCCCCGTTGCGGACGTTGGTAAAGCTGCCGCCGACGTACAGCGCCCCATCTGGCCCAATAACCAGGCAGGCAACCGACCGATCCAATGCGCCATCGCCTGCGCCGTTGCTGCCCAGCGCCGACCAGTGTTCGCCGTCCCATTTGGCGATGAAATCGGCTTCAGGCAAGGCCACGCCATCCTCGTCAATAACGTTCATAAAATCCCCGCCCACATAAACGGCCGTGCCCTGCACCGCCAGCGCATACACCATCCCGTTAAGCGACCCGTTCGTCGGCGCGGCCTGGTCCATCGCCGACCAATCCGCGCCATCCCACTGCGCCAGAGACGAGGCCGCCGTGATCATCTCGCCGGCGTTGTTTTCCACGTAAGGGAAATTGCCCCCGGCATACAGCGTCGTCCCATTCGCCGCCAGGGCATGGATACTACTCAGCAGCGCCCCATCCGCGCTGCCATCACTGCCCAATTCATGCCAGTTCGCGCCGTCCCACCGAACGAGGTAGTCGGCGGCCGTCAGAATCGTTCCCTGGTTGTTGACGTCGGTGAAGTTACCGCCCAGATACAAGTCGCTGCCCATCACGAGTAATGAATACACGTCGCTATTGAGCGATCCTGTGCCCGCGCCATTGTCACCCAGGGCGTTCCAATCCGCGCCATCCCAACGGGCAATGTAGTCGGCCGTAGGGAGGACGACGCCGTTGTTGTTGACATTGGTAAACCTGCCGCCCACATACAGTTCACCCCCACCGCCCAGGGCAATAGCCGAGACGCTATGATTCAGAGCGCCATTCGCGGCGCCATTGCTGCCCAATTCATGCCAGTTCGCGCCGTCCCATCGGGCAATGTAATCGGCGGCGGTTAGCGTTACGCCGTTGTCGGTTACATTGGAAAATGCGCCGCCGATATATAAATCGCTGCCACTGATAGCCAGCGTTCTCACGAAGGCGTTCAACGAGCCATCACCGGAACCGTTATGGCCCACGGCGCTCCAGAGGCTCCCGTCCCATCGGGCGAGGTAGTCAGCCTCTGGCAAGGGTACGCCATTATTGTTGATGTTTGTGAACTGCCCGCCAATGTAGACGGCCGTTCCCTGCGTCACAATAGCAAACACATTACCATTCAACGCGCCATCGGCCGCGCCGTTGCTGCCCATCGCTGACCAACTCGCGCCATCCCAGCGAGCAATGTAATCGGCGGCGCTGTTATCCCCGGCATTGAGGAAGTCCCCGCCGGCATAGAGGTTACCCGCCGCATCTATGGCGAGGGCGGTTACTTGTCTGCTCAGTGCGCCATCGCCGAGGCTGTTCTGTCCCAAACCACTCCAATGCGTGCCATCCCACTTGACAATGTAGTCAGCGGTGGGATCGCTGTTGGCGTTTCTAAAACTGCCACCCACGTACACGGTAGCGCCATCTACGGCTATGGCCCACACCAGATCACGAATCGGCCCGCCGCCGCTGCCCAGATTACGCCAGTCGCCAGCCACGAGGGATGCTTTCGAGCTGTTGTTGGTATCCAAAATTGGCCCGCGCTGCGGGTCTATGGTGACGTGATAGCCGCTCAGGTCCAGCGCGCCGCGGAAGGAACCATCCAGGTTCAGCGTGCCGTCGGGATTGATCAGGCTGTCCGGCGCAACCAGTTCAGCGGCTGGCGCTTCGCTCCAGGCCGCCCGCGTAGCCGTAGGCAGAACAAAAACGCAGATAAGCAACAAGAAATAGCGTAATTTATGTGTCATGTTTCCTCTTTGAAATTGGGTATGGATTAGATAAATCTTGACGAACGGTTTACTGACTTCAGATTATGGCTGCCCGGCTACTATCGGGCTTTCCCAATCGTCAGACATGGTCTGGGTGGTGGTTGGCCCTGTTCCCCAAAAAAGCAGCAAAACGATACATTGCCTGATAAATTCCATGATTAGCTCCTTGCTACGGCTACCAATGTCCACCCCTCCGCCTGTGGCAGCAGCGCCAGTTCATCTCGATTGGCGACATGCACCTCCACGTAACCGCAGGCCCGGCAAACGTAGGTGTTCAGCCACAGCGTCGTCTGGCTTTTCCCCGCCATCAGTTCAATGAGGGCCAGATAACTTCCGGCGGCCAAACCTTCACCGTCGGCCGATAAGCTGCAATAGACTTCGCTGGCCTGGCACTTGGGGCAGATTCCGATATTCATTACGTTCCTTCCAAAGTCAAACTCTTGGGTAGCGGGTAGCAAGTGGCCGGTAGCGGGTTTTTTCTTTACTTGCTACCCGCTACTCGCCACCAGATGTTTGTTCAGTTTGCGCGGTCGGCAATAGCCAGTCTTGTGCTGTTGCAGTAGAATGACTTTGTGGCACGCACTGTAACAAAAAACCCACCGGCAAAAGTTGATATTTCTTGCATACCGCAGGACACGAACGGAGAAACATGGCCGACTTCAGCTTGACAACGAACCCTTCCTCTTTCACCACGTTTGGCGATTTGTTGCGCTTTTTGCGGCGGCGCGCGCGCCTGACACAACGCGCCCTGGGCATTGCGGTAGGCTATAGCGAAGCCCACATCAACCGCTTCGAGAAGAACCGCTATCTCCCCGACGTCACGGCCGTTGCCGCCCTCTTTATCCCCGAACTAGACCTGGAGCAGGAACCAGCCCTGGCCACGCGGCTGCTGGAACTGGCAACGTCATCCACCCCACCCGCCGCCAGCCTGACAGAAGTGGACATGACATTGGAGCAAATACCCGGCACGGCCGTTGCCGAAATTCCCCGCCCCACCCTACACATTCGCGCCCGCCAACGCCTGGACGCCGAACGCCGCCTCCTGTTGTGCGGCCTGGCCGGCATGGGCAAAACCACCCTGGCCGCCCAGCTTGCCCGCGACTATTCCCAGACCATGCCCGTCCTGTGGCTTACTCTGACGGCCGGTATCACCAATTCGGCCGACGTGCTGCTGCGGCAAACGGCCGTGCTGTTGGCCGCCCACGAGCCAGAAACCATGCGCCCGCTTCTCACCCGCGATCCGCGCGCCCGCGCCGCCCTCAGTCTGGAGCAGCAGGTAGCCCTGCTCAGCGCCGCCCTGTCGCGCCAGACCGTCTTGCTGTGCTTCGACAACGCCGAACTCATTCAGGCGGATGAAGCCAGCCGCCAGATTTTGCGCCATCTGGCCGCCACCACCCCCGTCTACCTGCTGCTCACCGCCCGCGAGAGCCTGGCCTTGCCCCACGTGGCCGAAATGGTTCTGCCAGGCTTCAGCGCCGACGAAGCCGCCGCCTTCATTGAGCAAAGCGCCCTCCACCGGCTTACCCCGACCCTGTCCACCCGGCTGGTAGAGAGAACAGACGGCAGCCCCATGCTGCTGCGGCTGGCCCTGGGCAGCCTGACCAACGAGCCGACCGCCCCCGGTGATAGCGCGGCGACGGCCGAATCGTTTATCACCCGGCTAGAGACGCAGCCGCAAGTGGCCGCTTACCTGCTGCGCACAGTACGCCAGCAAATCTCCCCGGCGGCCTGGCGGTTGCTGCTCATGCTGGCCGTCCTGCAGCAGCCGGTGAATCTGACCGATCCCTATCTGGTGGAACTGGCCTGTACGGTGGGCGGCATTGAGGAGATGGCAACGGCCGTTGCCGAATTACAGCGCCATTTTCTCATCCACAACGCCGCCCAGACCCACCTGCCACCCCTGCTGCGCGATTACGTCTATGGCGTTCTCACCGGCGAAGTCACCCTGCGCCGCCGCCTGCACCGTCTGGCGGGCGATTGGTTTCATAGCGTCGCCGATGCCCTGGCCGCCGCCTGGCACTACAGCGCCGCCGGGCTGCTGGATGTGGCGCTGGAAACGATTGAAAACAATACGCCCGCCCTCGTCGGGCGCGGCCAGGTCCTCCCGGCCGCGGCCGTTTTGGACGACGTGCTGGCGCAGCTTGGCCGATTGCGGCGCAAGGACGACGATTTACTGCGCCGCCTGCTGGCGCTGCGTGGCAAGCTGCTGGCGGGCACGCTGCGCATCGCCGAAGGCGAGGCGAGTTTGCGCCAGGCCATTGCCCTCACCGGGAATACGGCCGTGCGTGCCAACCTGATCTACCAAACGGCCGATTTATGCGCCCAGCGCAGCGAGTTTGAAGAAACGCTGCGTCTGGTACAGGCCGCGCAAGCCGGCCTGACGCCCAACGATCTTTTGCTGCAAGCCCGCCTTTGTAACCTGGCGGCCTATGCGCACGGGGATTTGGGGCAGCACCAGGCCGCCTATCAGGCCGTGCAGCAGGCGTTGGCCCTGGCCGATCAGATGGTGGGCTGGCCGCACAGCATGGTGGGTGAAATCCGGGCCAGCGCGCATCTGGGGTTAGCCAGCGTAGCCCGCCACAACCTTGACCTGAACGAGGCGATGGCACAGGCGCAAACGGCCCTGACCTGGGCGCGGGCGGCCGGGCAGCCCCGCCTGCTGAATCTCAGTCTGGCCTACGTGGGGGGCATGTTTTACGACCTGGGTGACATGGTGGCGTCTTTTCAGTACCGCCAGGAAGGATTGGCCGGCGTGCTGGCGATTGGCGATGTACACAGCGCGGCCTATGTGCTGACCTATCTGGCAAACATTCACTTCTTTTGGCTGGAAACGGAACAGGTTTTGGCAAAACTGACTCAGGCCGGCGAAACGCTGCGCATTGTGGCGGATAAACGGGGCCTGGCGGCAACCGAGAGTCTGCGAGCGCTTTGTTTGTTGTGGTGCGGGCAAACAAGCGCGGCGCGACAGGTAGTGGACCAGATGCTCCAGGAGACGGTGGGCAAAAGTACGGCGCGGATGTGGGGGTATCGGCTGGATAAACTGGCTTTAGTGCAACTGGTACAGGGCGAGACGGCCGCGGCTATTGCCACGTTACAGCAGGCGTTGGCGCTGCCCGCCACAACCGAGAACCCGCTGCTAAACTTCCAACTGCATGGGGCGCTGGCTATGGCTTACCTAGCCAGCGCCGAACCAGGCCGCGCGGCGCAAATGCTGGCCCAGGCTCCGCGCCTAGAAGGCTTAAGCATCTGGGCCGAGATGGAGCGCGACCTGATCAGGGGCTACGTGGCGCTGGCCGACGGTGATGCGGCGCTGGCTCGTCGCCTGGCGCAGCAGGTGGCGCAGCGGGCGGAACCCTATCCGCTGTATCGGCAAAAGGCGGCGCAGTTGACGGTGGTGGTGGAACGGCCGTTGCCCTGTCATCTCTGGCCGCAGCAGTTGTGGGTGGCCAGGCCATCAATGATGGATGATGCTTGACCAGAGAGACAGCACGTATCACGCATCAGACCAAGCCCCAGGAAATCCCAAAGACCGAAGTTTATTTGTATAGATACGTTTATTTAATGAATGATGTATCGTCTGGATAACGGCCGTTTTACAACCCATAGGATCACTTTTGGGTAGACGGTAGATAGACAAAATAAGCAGCTTGCAAAGTCCAGGTGTAACTTTCTGGCGTGGCGTCCACATTTCCCACAAGGTCATAAGCGCGAACCTTGAAAGTGTGGGAACCATTGGACAGCGGCGCAAAGGTAGATGGACTGGTGCAGTTAACCCAGATTCCACTATCCAATTGGCAGTCAAACCCGGTTACGCCGCTGCCGCCCACGCCATCATTGCCCTGGAAAGTGAACGTCGGCGTCGGATCGTTGGCCGGAGGCGTTTGCAGCAGGCTGGTTTCTGGTGGAGTGCTGTCGGCGATGGCCCCAATCTCCACTGCGCCCATCTCGCATAGGCCCACGGGCCGCGACCAGCCGCGCTGATCTGTCGTCAGCAGACTGCCATTGGCTCCGTTGCAGCCGAAGGGATTACCGGCTTCTTGTAACGGGCTGCCGGCCAACGGCATATGGGTCAGGGTCTCGCCGCCATTATTAGCCAGCGGCCCTAACAGTGGCGCGACGCCCATTTTGTTGTGAAAAATGTCGCCTGTTGGTGTGCAATGATTGGTGGTTTGGATCAGGTTATAGTCCAACGAGTGCAGTATGCCATGGGCATAACAATCAGAACCCCGTGGGTTTGCGCCCAGCACCGAATTGGCAATGTAGGCATCCTGGCCCACCCATAAACCACCCCCCAATCCAATTTGGTTGAAGTCCGAATCAGACGAGTTGTTGGTGACGGTGACGTTGTAGAGCCAGGCAGTGGACAACATCAACCCGCCACCGCTATTCGTCGCGGTGTTGCCGCTAACGGTAACGTTGGTCATGGTGATCTGGGCGGTTGAATCCCAGTCAACCCCAATACCGCCGCCGTTCGTAGCGTTGTTGTTGGCGATGCTGCTGTGGCTGATGTTCAACTGGCCGTTTTGATAATTTTGCGCGCCGATCCCCCCGCCATCACCTGAAGCCGAATTGCCGGAGATCGTCACTGTTTTAACGGTCAACGAACCACCCCCCAGGAAAATACCGCCACCGTTCGTCGCCGTGTTACTCAAGATGTTGCTGTGGGTAAGCTGCAAGTCCTGGCCTGTGCTTTGGTAGAATATGCCACCCCCCCAGCCGCCGTCGGCATGATTTTGCTGCACGGTCAGCTTGCTTAATTGGGCGTCAGCCAGGTCGGAAATCCACAAGCCACCGCCATCGCCGTTACCCACCACGGTATTAGACATAATATAAGAGGGCGTGGAAACTGTGAGGTGAGCGTTCACCTCATTGTAGATGCCGCCGCCATTGCCAGCATAATTTCCCAAGATGTAGCTGTTACTCAGCACCAATGTGCCGGCGTTGTATATGCCGCCCCCTAAACCATCGGCGGCATTGTGGTAGATATTGCAGGATGAGAGGTACAGGCTGCTGCCAGGGAAAATGAAGACGCCGCCGCCACTGCCAAAGGTGGAGCCGTCCTTGATGGTCAGGCCAGACATGTGGACTTCGGCGTTATTTTCCAGGCTAAGGATACGATCTAGCCAACCGGTGACACCCTTGATGGTGGCCTGGCAGATGCCCCCAAGGCAGATCATGCCTGGGTAATAAAAGTTGAGGTCGTCGGTGATATTGAGATCGCCTGTATTGGCACCGTTGACCCCATTCGGGGGGATGCTTAACCCATAAGTGGCGTCAATGGTTAGCCCGATGTAATCCAATCCGGGGTTGGCATTGGCGGCCAGGATAGCTTCGCGCAGCGAACAGTCGCCCGCCTGGCAGTTGCCGGGTGGAGGATCATCTGTGCGTGTCACAATGTAATTTGTGACCTGGGTAGCTGCCTGGGCGTGCTTTAAGGGCAGAAACGCGAACAGGACAAGGGCGATGCTAAGGGTCAATATGGCGTATATTACAAAACTTTTCTTCATATCATCTCCACGGAACTAGAAATGTAAGTGTTCAGTCCCAGAGGTGCGTGCACTTACAAACGACATGGTTGTGGCGCATGACTCTGAAAAAGTGCGCTGCCCGGGACGCTCACCTCTTTTTTCTTCAGTTTAATTTTTTCTGCCGGGCCAAAGTTGACATTTCTTGTGAAAATGTGCCCGCACTTGACGCTGCCGTCCATCACCGCCTCCAACGCTCCCAGCTTATTTCGATCTACTGACACTGGCGATGTAGCAACGGCCGTTAGCGCCGTTTCAGGCAAAGGGGGAAAACTGGTAAACGGCCGTTAGCCGAGGGTAGCTTGGCTGAGAAAGGGGGCAGAAGGAGAAGGGACAAACGGCTTCCCTTTCTCGTTGGCTGATAGCGATTGGTGTTGGGGAACGGCCGTTCCTCGTTCACTGTTCACTGTTATCTGTTCATTGTTGGCTATTGGTGTTGGGGAACGGCCGTTCCTCGTTTACTATTTCCCGGTGCCAGGGCCAGTGGGTGATAGCCATTCCGACAGAAAAAGGACCCGCCCGTGTGGCCGGGTGATAATGAACAGGTTGCCATTAAGGCTAAAAGCCTGCCAAACCGGCCGGCAGGGGAAACGGCCGTTCGCAACTGCTGCTCAATTCAACGTGTCGGCCATTGTTGGCGGCTTCCAGAATACCGTGCATGACATCTAGGACATGATAGGCCATCTCGCCATTGGCGCGGTGGGAACGGCCGTTACGGATTGCATAAGCCATATCAGCCACCCCGATGCCCCGGTCGTTGCTGCTGTGACCGTGGGTTAAAGGCACTTCGCGCCACTCCTTTTCACCCAGGCGGCGTACCCGCACCGGGCCGCCAAACAGGTTGGGGTCTGGCAGGCACAACGTCCCCTTCGTGCCCTGGATTTCCAGCAAAGCGCCGCCGACATCATATAGATTCAGCGCCGCGCCCGCCGACACGGCCACATCAAAGCTGGTGGTCAGCGTGGCGACCGGGCCGCTGGCAAAATCGAGGATGCTGGCAATGTGGGTGGGCGTTTCTACCGGGAACTTTTCCCCTTGTTTGGGGCCGCTGCCGATGGTGCGTTCCGGGTAGGTCGTGCGCGCCGAGCCGGTGACGCGGCGGATTGGCCCCAGCAGCGAAATCAGGGCGGTGAGGTAGTATGGCCCAATGTCAAACAGCGGCCCCGCACCCACCTCATAGAGAAAACCGGGGTTGGGATGCCACGCTTCTGGCCCTTGAATGAGCATGAACGCCTGCGCGGCCACCGGTGTGCCGATTTCGCCCGCGTCGAGCAGTTGGCGACAGGTTTGCAGACCGCCGCCTAAGAAGGTGTCCGGGGCGCAGCCCACCAGCAGACCGCGTGTTTTGGCTTCTTGCAGGAGAAGACGGCCGTCTTCCCGGCTAACGGCCAATGGTTTTTCATTGTAGACCGATTTGCCTGCCCGCAGCGCCGCCAGCCCAATTTCGGCGTGGACGTCGGGAGTGGTCAGGTTGATGATGAGTTCGATTTCGGGGTCGGCCAGCACCTCGGCGATGGGTTTGGCCTGGGGCACGTTGAACTTCTCGGCCTGGCTTTGGGCACGGGGCAGGGTGCGGTTGGCGCAGGCGACCAGGGCCAGGATGTCCCATTTGGCCGCGTTTTCCAGATAGATGTCGCTGATATTGCCGCAGCCGATAACGGCCGTTTTCACGGGTTTTGTTGTCATGATTGAACCTCCGTTATTCTTTGAGCAGGTAAGAAACGAACGCCAGCGTCCGATTATCCGGTGACCAGGAGTTGACGTTCATTGTGCCCTGGCCGCCAAACAGCTTGACGATGGTTTGGGAAGCGCCACCCTCGGCCGGAATCAGTCGCAATTCGACGTGTTTATTCGGCGGATGGTCGCCCGGCGATACATCGTCTTTGCCGTAGGCGATGTAGGCAACGAAACGGCCGTTCGGCGAGATATGCGGAAACCAGCCGTTGGCCTCTTCCTTTACCATGTGGGTGGGGTTCGAGCCATCCGCTTCCATCCGCCAGATTTGCATCAAGCCGCTGCGCGTGGAGTTGAACCAGATATGGTCACCAGACGGTGAGTATTCCGGCCCATCATCCAGTCCCGGTTCGTTGGTTAGTTGAGTTTCTGCGCCGCCATTCACGGAGATGGTATAGATGTCGTACTGGCCGCCACGCTCGGCGCAGTAGGCCAGCCGCTCGCCGTCGGGCGACCAGCCGTGCAGGTAGCTGGGGCCTTTTTCGGTAACTAATACAGGCTCGCCACCGGCCAGAGGCAGAATGTAGATGCGTGATGCGGCGTCTGCAGGGGTGTGGTGGCTGACGGCAAGCTGGCGGTTGTCTGGCGAGAGGACGTGGTCGTTGTTGCAGTCAATGGCAAAGCCGGTGTCAATCTCCCGGATTACGCCGGTTGCCAATTCATAGGTGTACATCCGCCCCCGGCTGTTGTAGATGAAGTAACGGCCGTCGCTCGTCCAATTTGGCGCTTCGATGACGGTGTCAAACTCCTGGAGAACAGTTCTCTTTCCAGTGTAAACGTCTACTGTCTCCAAAATGCTGAATGAATCGCGTGCGGCGATCCAGTTTCGTAATGTCTCAATATCCAATTTATCGGTCTCCTGTGTCTCTCGGACTTATTTGCTGGCTGGTGCTGGTAACGGCCGTTCCGCGCGCTCTCGATACAGAACATACAGCCCACTCCCCAGCGTCAAAAAGGCGCCAGCTATGGTTAACCAGGTTGGAATCTCGCGCCAAATAAGAAAGCCCCACATGATGTTGATGGGCAGCGACACATATTCAAATGGGGCGGCCACCGAAGCCTGGGCCAGGCTGTAGGCGCGCGACAAAAGATACATCCAGCCAGCCCAAATCAACCCCAATCCAGCCATGATCAGGCCATCCAGCAAAGTCGGCATGGTCCAGGGGCGAATGAGAAAAGCAATGCTTGGGTGGACGTTGGGCATTTCGCCCACGATGAGCGGTAACGGCACTAGAATCAGCGCCGCTGCCAGATACACCAGCGAGCTGTAGTACGCCATCGTCGCGCTGCTGTCCTCCGCTTGCAGTTTGCGCGTCAGGATGACAACTAGCGCATAAAAGAGCACGGAGATCAACACAAAAACAGACCCAAGATTAAAGCTTGCCGAACCAGGCTGGACGATGAGAAGCACCCCCATAAAGCCGATGACCAGCGCCAGCCAGCGGCGCGGCCCCACCTTTTCGCCCAGCATCACGACGGATAAAAAAGTAATCATTAGCGGACCGGAGAAGCGAATCGCTTCGATCTGAGCCAGCGGTAAGGCTGCCAACCCCATCATAAAAGTTGTGTAGGAGAGAAAAAGGAAAAGACCACGAATGTATTCAAGCCGGGGAAGTGTCGTGGTGGGCAGTCCGCGCTGGCCTTCATAGCGGTAGAAAACCAGGGTGAAAGGCAAGGCAATCAAACTGCGGAAGGCGACGATTTGCAAGGCGGAATAATCGCCGCCAATCCATTTGATGACGATGTTCTGGATGGAGATGACGAATGCGGCTGATACGAGAAAGCCGATGCCTTTAACATTTGCACTTACTTTCATGGGATCACCTGGCATACGGAATCAGGCCAACGACTGGGTGGGGGACATACGGCTCTTCCAGATAGGTCATATCTTCGGCCGTTAAGGCAACCGACAGCGATGCAACCGCGCTCTCCAGATGCGAGATTTTTGTGGCGCCGATGACCGGCGCGACGACGGGATTTTTATGCCGCAGCCAGGCCAGGGCGATATGGGCCATGGGCACACCATGATTGGCGGCAATTTCCGCCACACGCGCCACAACCATTTTGTCGGCAACGGCCGTAGCGTCATATTTCTGTTTGGCGATGGGGTCGGTCTCCAGGCGCGGCGTCGTTTCCGCCCAATCACGCGCCAATCTCCCAGACGCCAACGGGCTGTATGGCGTAACCGCAATCTTCTCCTCAACGCACAGCGGCAGCATCTCCCGTTCTTCTTCCCGGTAGATAAGGTTGTAGTGGTTTTGCATGGAAACGAAGCGCGTCCAGCCGTGCTTCTCTGCCACGTGCAGCGCCTTCTGGAACTGAATGGCATACATGGCCGACGCGCCGATGTAGCGCACCTTGCCCGCTTTCACAATATCGTGCAGCGTTTCCATTGTTTCTTCGATGGGCGTGTTGTAATCCCAGCGGTGGATGATGTATAGGTCAATGTAATCCATCCCCAGCCGCTTCAGGCTCTGGTCCACCTGGCTCATGATATGCTTGCGCGACAGGCCGCCGCCGTTGGGCTTTTGGTTCATCGGCGAAAAAACCTTGGTGGCTACCACAATTTCATCCCGATTGGCAAAATCGTTCAGGGCGCGACCGAGAATTTCCTCGCTACGGCCGTAGGCATAGACATTGGCCGTGTCAAAAAAGTTGACCCCTAAATCCAGCGCTTTTTTGATGATCGTGCGACTGCCTTCCTCATCCAGCGCCCAGGTGTTGTGGACCCAGTTTTCGGCCGTGCCAAAGCTCATGCAGCCCAGGCAAATCGGCGAGACATCCAATCCGGTATTGCCAAGTTTTACGTATTCCATCTGCAATCTCCTGTCAGTTTGTTTCTATTGTGCGCGACGTAAGTTTAATGGTTGCGACACGCGCCTCAGACTATTGATGCTTTTCCGCTGTTGCCACGTTACCGTTTTGGCATTTTTCGTACTCCTTGTTATCTCTGCTACATCAATCGGTTAGTTTCTGCTCTCTCGTCAAAACCGCGTTTTCATACACCTGTATTTTGTGGTTCAGTAAATCTAAGGTCTCTTGCATTTCAGCCATCCGGGCCAGAAGCTGGGTACGCTGTTCCTGCAAGATTTCTTTTCGGGCGTCAATGGTCTCGTCGCCCTGCTGCACCAGGGCGTAATACCCGATCAGCACTTCAACGGAAAGTCCGGCGCTCCGCATACACTTGATGAAGTTGACGCGCCGCAGATCTAGCTCGCTGTAATCTCGAATGCCGCCATCGGTGCGGTTGACCGGTGGGAGCAGGCCAACTTTCTCGTAGTAGCGCAGCGTATCTACGGACAGACCGGATTGTTCGCTCACTTCTGAAATCTTCATGTTTGCACCTCCACGGGGTAGTGTAATACCTGGAGTTAACTCCAAGTCAAGGAGAAATTTAAAATTGGCTTGTAATCGGCCTAAAATCAGAAGTCGGGTAGGATACTGGCGAGTACCCTCCCCGACTTTTGCTTGCGGTATGGGTGACGCAGTTAGCGCTGCTGTTGGCAAAGCTGAAGATTAGCTCCGTGGTCGCGCCATTGGTTAGCCTGTGCCACATCCCCCAGGACCCGCGCCTGCTGTGCGGCGGTGATAGTTTCTAGCAGCTGCCCTTTATCGGCCAATAGGGCGCTCAAACGGCCGTATACCTACCCCCTCATACGCCGCCAGCACCGCATGACCCTAACGGCCGTCTTAGCGTTGATTGTTGCTCTTTTCCAGTCCAACCTGCTACAATGATCCTCATCAGATGTGCTGTTTACTTGACCTATGTCCACTCCGATTTTAGCCACCAAACTGTATATCCCCCCACCCCGCCCCGGCGTTGTCCCGCGTCCCCGCCTCATCAATCGGCTAAACGCGGGGTTGGCAATGGGTGGCAAACTAACGCTCATCTCTGCTTCCGCCGGCTTTGGCAAGACCACCCTGGTCGGCGAATGGCTTGCCCATTGTGGGCGGTTGGTGGCCTGGCTGTCGCTGGATGAGGGGGACCGCGATCCGATCCGCTCCATCGCTTACCTGATAGCAGCGTTACAGACGATCCAGGCGGGATTTGGCGAAGGGCTGTTAGCTGTACTCCAATCCCCTCAGCCGCCGCAAGCCGAAGCAATTTTGACGGCCCTGCTCAATGAAATTGCCACCATCTCGGACAATTTCATCCTCGTTCTTGATGACTACCATGTCATTGATTCTCAGCCGGTAGACCAACTCCTGACTTTCCTCATTGAACACCAACCGCCGCAGATGCACCTGGTTATCGCCACCCGCGAAGACCCATCTCTGCCCCTGTCCCGGTTACGCGCCCGCGGCCAACTGACCGAACTACGCGCCGCCGACTTGCGGTTTACCCCCGCCGAGGCCGCTGAATTTCTCAACCTGATGATGGGACTAAATCTCTCCGTAGAAGACATCGCTGCATTGGAAACTCGTACCGAAGGCTGGATCGCCGGCCTACAATTGGCTGCGCTCTCCATGCAAGGTCGAGAAGACGTCGCCGGTTTTATCCAGGCCTTCACCGGCAGCCATCGTTTTGTGCTGGACTATCTGGTCGAAGAAGTTCTTCAGCACCAGCCTGAACCTATCCGCAGCTTCTTACTGCAAACCGCGATTCTCGACAGGTTTTGCGCGTCTTTGTGCAATGTTGTCACAGAGCGGGAAGATGGGAAAGAAATACTGGCTATCCTGGAACGCAGCAATTTGTTCCTCATTCCGCTGGATGATCGGCGCCAGTGGTATCGTTATCACCACCTTTTCGCCGATGTTTTACGAGCGCACTTGATGGAGGCGCAGCCTGATCGAGTAGCCACTCTGCATCAGTGGGCAAGCGCCTGGTATGAACAGAACGGATTCCCACCCGATGCCATCCGCCATGCACTGGTCGCCGGGGATTTCGAACACGCCGCGGGATTGATCGAACTGGCCTGGTCAGCAATGGACCTCAGTTACCAATCCTCCACCTGGCTCGGTTGGGTTAAAGCGCTGCCTGATGTGTTGATCCACGTCCGGCCGGTACTTGGCGTGGGTTATGCCTGGGCGTTGCTGGATGGCGGCGAGCTGGAGGCCAGCGAATCCCGTTTGCAGGACGCCGAACGCTTACTGGACACCCCAACTGATACAATGGTCATCGTGGATAAAGCGCAATTTCGCTCATTGCCCGCTTCAATCGCCACTGCCAGGGCCTACCGCTCCCTGGCGCTTGGCAATGTCGCCGACGCTGTAAAGTATGCCCAACAGGCGCTTGAACTCACCCCTGGAGATGACCAGGCCCGATACATCCAGGCCACCTCGCTCCTGGGGATTGCCCAGTATTCCAGTGGAGACCTGGAGGCCGCCGAGCATTCCCTGACCGATTTCCATACGCACCTGCGGCAAACTGGTGAAACAGCGACCCTGATCAGCATCACATTTTTACTGGCCGACATCCGGGCGGCGCTGGGCCGCCTCCATGAGGCGGAAAGCATCTATCAGCAATCATTGCTTCTCGCTACCGGCCAGGGCGGGCTTGTGCCCCTTGGAACGGCAGACTTGTATCGCGGCCTGGCTGAGCTTTCCCTTGAACGGAGCGATCTGAAAGCCGCTGCGCAACACTTGCTGACCAGCCAGAAGCTGAGCGAGCAGACCACGATGACGGATTGGCCGCATCGCCTATGCGTTTCCCAGGCACGCCTGAAAGAGGCGCAGGGAGACCTGGATGGCGCACTCGCTCTGCTTGATGAAGCGGAGCGCGTGACGATTCGGACCCCCTTGCCCGATGTGCGTCCCATCGCGGCTTTGAAGGTGCGGGTCTGGCTGAAGCAGGGCAGGTTGGCTGAAGCCCTGGGGTGGGCACGTGAGCAAGAGCTATCGGTGGATGATATTATCGGCTACACACGCGAGTTTGAGTACATCACGCTGGCCCGGATACGTATCGCCGCCGGTAAAAGCGACCGGGAGGCAGGCTCTCTTGACGAGGCTATCCGGCTGCTGGGGCGTCTCTTACAAGCAGCGGAAACTGGCGGCCGGTTGGGCAGCGTCATTCAGATCCTGTTGCTGCAAGCCCTGACGTTCCAGGCGCAAGATAACCTGCCCCACGCCCTGGCGGCTTTGGAACGCGCCCTGGCCCTGGCCGAGCCGGAAGGCTACGTGCGCATCTTTGTGGATGAAGGCGAAGCGATGCGATTGTTGCTTGAAAAACAATCGCGCCATCGAGACCATCCACTGAGCGGTTATGTGGACAAACTCCTGGCTGCCTTTACCCAACCGGCGGCTGCGCCAACATCAGCTAGCAGCCAGCAAAAACCAGACATGATGGAGCCTTTGAGCGAACGCGAACTGGAAGTGCTGAAGCTGCTGCGAAGCGACTTAAGCGGCCCAGAAATTGCCCAACAACTGATCGTGTCGCTCAACACCTTGCGCACCCACACCAAAAACATTTTTAATAAATTGGGGGTCAACAACCGGCGAACGGCCGTGCGCCGCGCCGAGGAACTCGATTTGTTCTAACTGGCCCGAAATCGCCAATACCGGCCCCGGCAGGTGTCATCAACCACCTGCCGGGGTTTTTTTGTTTTCCGCCATCAATCACCACCTCTATCACATCATGTGGTGATGACATTTCCCCACCTCTGGCGGTATCTTAAGGGCAAATCAACCACGAGAGAAAAACATGAGGCGCAGAATGGTTGAAACGCCAACCCCGAAAACTCAATCTTACGAAATCCGCCTCAAGGGACACCTGGAGGCTCGCTGGGTGACGTGGTTCGACGGCCTGACCATCACGCTGGACGGGAACGGCAACACACTCCTGAGTGGCCCGGTGGTTGATCAGGCCGCCCTGCACGGCATACTCAAAAAAATACGCGATGTGGGCCTGCCTTTGCTCTCGGTTCGTTCCGTTGCGTCAGATACCGAGGAGGTTAGCGAAGCGTAAATCCTCAGCCTACTTTGACCTTCAACAAACAGTCACCTTCAAAACAAGTCATTGGTATTCATTTAAAAAGGAGAAAAACATGAAAACCTTGCAGAAATTTGGCGGTTTCGCCGCGCTGTACATGGCAGCTGCCTACCTGATCGGAATGGTTATCTTTCTCGTCATTCTGGACTACCCCAGCATTACCGACCCGGCGCAAAAGGCGGCTCTGCTCGTCAAAATGCCAATGGTCACCTTTTCAACCAACCTGCTCATGTACGTGTTCTTTGGCGTTTTCCTGATTGTCCTGTCACTGGCGTTGTACGACCGGTTGAAGTCTGGCGCACCGGCGGTCATGCAGGTGGCAACCGCAATCGGGATCATCTGGGCTGGCTCGCTGATCGCCAGCGGCATGGTTGCGAATGCCGGGATCGCCCCTGTCGTGGCCCTTTATGCCAGAGACCCGGCCCAGGCCGCGCTGACCTGGCAGGGGATTGAAATCGTGGCGAGCGGTTTGGGCAACGGCAACGGTGAAATTAAGGGTGGCCTTTGGATGCTTCTCGTCAGTTGGGTTGCTTTGCGATCTGGAGGGCTTCCCAAGGGATTGAATATTCTCGGCCTTTTGACCAGTGCGGTGGGCATTGTTTCCATCTTCCCGGGATTGACCGATCTAACCGGGCTGTTTGGCCTGATCCAAATCATCTGGTTCGTCTGGCTAGGCATCATCCTTTTGCGTAGCAATCCAAACCAGGCAGCGCAAAATCAATCGCCTTTTCGACTTCAAGTTTCAACAGCCAACCAGGGTATTGGCGAGGTTGAGCGTTAACCTCGTCAATTTTGAAAAGTAATCGTGGAGGAATGCTCATGAAAGCAATTGTGTACACAAAATTTGGCCCGCCAGATGTTCTTCAGCTTCAAGAGGTCGAAAAACCTACGCCTAAACATAACGAGGTGTTGATAAAAATAGTGGCGACAACTGTCGTAAAAGAAGACCCGGATTTGAGAGCTGCCCCAGGTTTTAACGGTTTTCTGAAACCCAGACATCCAATCCTGGGGCAGGAGTTGGCTGGAGAAATTGAAGCAACAGGCAGAGACGCGACCCGTTTCAAACCCGGCGACCAGGTATTTGGCTTTGATATGTTTGGCGCGTATGCTGAATACAAATGTATGCCTGAAAACGGGGCGCTGGCTATTAAGCCGGTTAATCTGAGCTACGAAGAAGCCGCAAGCGTTCCGAATGGGGCATTAACCGCGCTGCCTTTTCTAAGAGATAAGGGCAAGATTCGGAGTGGACAAACCGTGCTGATCTATGGCGCTTCTGGATCGGTTGGCGCTGCGGCGGTTCAACTGGCCCGGTACTACAGGGCGGAGGTGACAGGAGTATGTAGTTCGGCAAATTTGGCATGGGTTCAATCTTTGGGCGCCGATCAGGTGATTGATTACACCCAGGAGGAGTTTACCGAAAACGGCAAGGCCTATGACATTATTTTTGATACGGTTGGCAAGCGTTCGTTTTCACAGTGCAAAGGCTCGCTGACGGATGAAGGCATCTATCTGACGACGGTCCCTAAGCCGGAAATTATGTTACAGGCATTATGGTCCGCGAAGAACAACGGCAAAAAGGCGAGGTTTGCGGCTACCGGTTTGAGATCAGCCGGAGAGAAGAGCAAAGATCTGGTCTTGCTCGCGGAATTGCTTGAGGCGGGGAAGATAAAACCGGTCATAGATAGATGTTACCCGCTCGAACAGATTGCCGAAGCTCACCGGTATGTGGCGCAGGGCCACAAAAAGGGTAATGTGGTCATTACGGTATAACATAACGCCCAGCCTGACGTTGTTATTCGTTTGGGGCGTGGTTCAAGATTGTGAAAATGTCCTTTACAAATGAGACGTGTCATGCTGAGCGAAGTCTTCGGAGCGAAGCATCCCTATTGACTTGCGTGACCAAAGCAGAGGGATTTCTTCGCTCCGCAGACTCCGCTCAGAATGACGATTCGCAGACTAATTTGTAAAGGACAACTTTGGCTTTTTGCACCATGCCTTAATTTGGGGATCCGCTGACCAGGAATTGAGCTTGAGATGTAATTTATGATCTCGCTTACCAATCGTTTGTATGCCGACCCAAGAGTATTTGACGGCCGAAGAGCGGCTGGCGATGATGCGCGGGCCAGAGTATGACGTGGAATTGGACCTGTATTGTTTGTTGCCTGATGGTTGGCTGACGAAGTAGTTTGCATCATAGCGCAGCTCCAAACTCAAGTTGAGACAAAAATGATAGAGAAAATAATGATGAATAACCCACAACCTTCTTTCCGGTCAATTCTGTATCGGACTGTTATTTCTCATACTGTCACTTATTTCACTACCGGCGTTGTCGCTGCTATTCTCCTTGGCTATGCAACTCGAATGATCCGGCCAGATGTAGCCCCGATCATTCGAAAAATTACGGATCCGATACTGGTAGCCAGCCCTCTATTTCAGCCATTGAGGGCTGCATTATTGGCACTTGTGTTTTACCTGTTAAGAGACGTTTTATTCAGCAATCGCAAAGGCTGGCTGATCATGTGGTGTATGCTTGTTGTTATAGGGATTCTTACGCCGTTTTCAGCTAGTTGGGGCGGTATTGAGGGAATGATTTTTTTCAATTTACCTTTATGGGATCATATAGTAGGTTGGCCGGAGGTGTTTTTGCAGACATTGTTATTATTATTATCAGTCATTCTCACGTACTGGGTAGATCTCACCCAAAGAGCAAACGTCTCCGTGTCATCCTGTTGATGGGCTTCACTTTGACAATGTTGTTGCCGATACTTTTGTTATTGAAAATCTAGAGAGACCTGCAAGTCCGCGTTGTGGATAGTGAGCGGATGCAACTGCACATCCGTCACGCCAAAGGCAACCGCGACCGCTATGTCCCCCCACCGGAGACGGTTCTCCCCCTCCTGCACGCCTACTGGCTTACCCAGCGGTGACACGACTTAACTTCCCGGAAGTTGATTGCAAGAAGATACTTCCGGGAAGTTATTCTTAGACGATTTCTTAGTTGTCCACAATCGGCAGGTACAGATCTAATACAAACTCCTCGAAGGGCGTAGGCGGTGGTGTGAGAACTTCTTCCAACCACTGGTGGTTACTGCGCCGGTAAGGGCTATTTTCCGCCCAGCCCACCAGTTCCTGCCATGCCCCCTGGATGTTCTGCACACCCTGGCAGCGCATGACCGCATACAAACCACCGCCGAACGCCTTGATTGCCACGTCGCCCGACGCCTCCACCTCTGGTCCCACAGTAACCCACTGCTCATAGCCGTAATTCGGGCTGCCAGGCGCGGGATTCGGGTTGTTAAAGCCGAAATAGCGGACGCCGGTCAAGTTGTTTGCGGCGACAAAGGCCATCATCTTGTCCCAGGCGATGCCTTCCGGTTCCGGACCAAAGCCGTGGACTGCCGCCACGCGCAGCGGCTCCAGTTTCACAATTCGCACATCGTTTTTACTCATCGGTTAGCTCCTTAATTGCGGTCTTAGGCGGTTTTGTGCAGCGGGCGATGGGTAACAGATGGCGCGTCTGACGACCATCTCCCCCACTTGCTGCCCGCTGCCCATTGAAACCTGAAGACCATCCATGATTGATGACGGCAGTATAAACAGCAAACCCTGACACCTATTGTCAGGGTTTTATGCTAAAATTTGACGATGCGCGCAGATCGGTTGTTATCACTTTTACTGCTGCTGCAAACGCGGGGTCACATGTCGGCGCGGGCGTTGGCAGCGGAACTGGGCGTGACAGAGCGGACCATTTACCGCGACGTAGAGGCGCTGTCGGTGGCCGGCGTACCCATTTATGCCGACACCGGGATGAAGGGTGGTTATGCGCTGCTGGACAGTTACCGCATGTCCCTGACGGGCATGAACGAAGCGGAAGTGCGGGCGCTGTTTATGCTCAGCATCCCGGAACCGCTGGCCGATTTAGGGGTCAGTCAAGAGCTGCGTTCGGCGCTGCTCAAGTTAACGGCCGCATTGCCTGCACGGCAGCGCCAGGATGAAGCCCACGTGCGCCAGCGCATTCACCTGGACGCGGCGTGGTGGTTTCAGGGCGGCGAATCCATTTTGCATTTGCCGCTGGTGCAGCAGGCGGTATGGCAAGATCGTCGGCTCCGTATCCACTATCCCACGCCGTTTGGCCCGGCGGTGGGGGTGACGCAGGTGGTGGAGCCTTATGGCCTGGTGGCGAAGGCGGGGGTGTGGTATGTGGTGTATGCGCGTAACGGCCGTTTCCTGGCTCAGCGCATCGCCAAACTCCTGGAAGTAGCTATACTGGACGAGACGTTCAATCGGGACCCCGGTTTTGACCTGGCCGCTTTCTGGCAGGCGTGGTGCGCGGACTTTGAGACGCAGCGGGCGCAATATCCGGTAGAGATACGCATCGCACCACAGCTTGTGGACCAGCTTCCTTACTATTTAGGCGAGACGATGCAAGAGTGCATGACCGCGTTAGAAATGCCGGACGCGGCCGGCTGGGTGCGGGTTACGCTGGTTTTTGAGAGTTTGGAAGAAGCCCGCGGCAAGCTGCTGGCGCTGGGCGGGGCGGTGGAAGTGTTGTCGCCGCGCCCCCTGCGCTGGAGCATGGCCGATTTTGCGGCGCAGATTAGCGCTTTGTACCGGGAGATGGAACCTGGGAAAAGCTTCTTGTCAATGAGATAAACATGTTGTGCGGCGGGGCGCGGCGCACAGTGCGCGAGGCGATGACCACTTATGGCCTGAGCGCGAGCAGCCAGGCGGGGCTGCTGGACCGGCTGGTGGACGCGCTGCCCTGGCTGCCACGGCCGTTGCTGCTCTCTTTGCGCAACACCTTCCGCCGTAAGGGGCGTCTGGGGCTGACCCTGGCGACGTTGACCCTGGGCGGGGCGATCTTCATCGCCATGTTGGGCGTGCGCGAGTCGCTGTATTGGGAAATCAATGAGAGCTTTGGCGCGTACCAGTCGGATGTGAACGTGGAGTTTGCCCGGCTTTACCGGCTGGCGGCGGTGCAGGTGGCGCTGGCGGATGTTCCGGGGATTACGGCCGTTGAAGGCTGGCGCACCACCAAAGCCAATGTCCCCCACGCCAGTGATGCGGCGAGCGACCAGATCGTCGTCTATGCGCCGCCGGTGGACACAGCTTTACGGCCGGTGACGCTGCTGGACGGCCGTTGGCTGCAACCCACCGACGCCCAGGCCATCGTGGTGGACAATCATTTTACTGATTTGCGCCCGGAAGTGGGGGTGGGGGATGTGGTTCGGCTGCGGTTGAATGAGCGGGAAACGGCCGTGACCATCGTTGGCATTTTCCGGTTGGCGAGCAACGTGCCCAATCCCATCACCTACGTCAACGCCGGCGTCCTGACGGAACTGGCGGGCGGCGCAGGCGAGGTCAACAGCCTGCGCCTCATCACCGACCGCCACGACCTGGCGCGGCAGGAAGAGGCGCTGGCGGCGGCCCAAACCCGCCTTGCCGCCCAAGGTTACGAAGCCACTCTGACGACCGGCGGCCAGATCATCGCCCAGCAGCGCGCGCGGATTGACATTCTCATCACCCTGCTGCTGTTGATGGGGCTGCTCATCGCTCTGGTAGGCGGGTTGGGGCTGATGGGCACCATGGGCATGAACGTGCTGGAACGCACCCGCGAGATCGGCGTGCTGCGGGCGGTGGGGGCAACCAATGGCGCGGTTTTCCAGATGGTCATCGTCGAAGGGGCGCTCATCGGCCTGATTAGCTGGACGCTCAGCGCCATCGCCGCCGTGCCCATCACCCAATTTTTGGATAATCGTCTGGGCGAAGAACTGCTAACCATGCCGATTGTCTACATCTTCTCGCTGAGCGGGTTGGGGCTGTGGCTGGTGGGCGCACTGCTTCTGGCGACGATTGCCAGCCTGCTGCCCGCCCGCAGCGCCGTGCGCCTGACGGTGCGTGATACGCTGGCTTATGAGTAGTAGGCTCCAAGATTGGTTCAATCTTCAGAGATTGAACCAGTCTGGCGACACCATGGAACACAATCATGGAACTCGTCATCGAAAACGTCAGCAAAGAATACCGGGGGGGTCTGGGGGCTACGCGATTTTAGCCTGCGCCTGGGGCCGGGCATCTTGGGGCTGCTGGGGCCAAACGGCGCGGGCAAATCCACTGTGATGCGCATCATCGCCACCATCACCCGGCCTACCAGCGGCGCTATCTCCTGGAATGGCGCGGATGTGGCCCGCCAGTGTGGCGATGCAAACCTTTGTCTGCACTGGCTTTGATTGGACGGCCGTGACCGTGCCGCGCCTGCTCTATCTGGTATGCCGTCGCTGCCCGGCTTTTGGGCCGGGGCGCCGTCTATTCCGGCGTTGGCTTTGTGTTTGGGGGTGGTGGGGGACACGGAACGGCCGTTGCAAATCCTGTTGCTCATCCTCTGGTATCTTGGCCCGCTGAACGGGCTGCCCGCCGCCGACATCACCGGCGCGACTGCGGCCGGGCTGACAGTTGGCACGCCCTGGTATTATCTGGTGGCTACGCTGCCGCTTTTGGGAGTGGCCTGGCTGGCGCGGCATCGGCAAATGGGACGATGAGTCGTTTCCCGCTCGTGGTTTTGATGAGCAGCCCGCATTTTCCACCGCACGGTAGCTACCAAGCCCACTTCCTGTCCATACCGCCGGAGCATATATAGCAGCATCCCTAAAAAATCGCCCTTGCGATTGTGCCAGGGATTGATTACAAATTGACACTACCGTCAAAACCCTCTGAAGTTTCTCTGTTCCCTTAATCACAGATAACAACACGGCCGTCTCCGAAATAATAAACGGCCGTTCAGAAGAACCCATACCCCATGAAACTCGCCCACCACCCCGACACCCACCAGCCCATCACCGCCACCGCCGACGCCCCGCCCCAGGCCATCTGCCCCCACTGCGGCGGCCCGGTCACTTTGCGCTGCTGCCACCGCATGGACGGCACGGCCGTTTACTTCTGACGACACCTCGACAACCAAAGCCAGACATTCAGCAGCCGTACCCACGCCGCCCAACTCAAATCCACTCCCTCAACCACGCTCCCCAAAGCCCGCCGCAAGCGGTAGGCCCCGACCAGCCCACTCCCCACTCCGCACTCATAGCCACTCCGGCGAGGAGGTCGCCACCCCAACCCCACAAAAAAAGAAAAAAAGAGAGCCTGACGGTTTCCCGTCAGACTCTCCCTCTGCGCCTAAATCACGCCAAACATCACCTGCCGCGATTCGTTAATGCGCCCCAGATTGCCCGTCGCCTTCGCCAGGAAACCGGCCAGCTTGCGCTCCAGTTCCAGCGACCGCTCCCAGAGCTTCTCCTTCGTCAACTGCCCGGCCGGGCCGAGATGAACTTGCCGGGAGCAGATACAGCTTGCACTGAGCTTGTCGAAGTGGCCGTTCACCCGCCGCCCTTTCTGCAAGGCCGCCACCATCTTGCCCGGCTTCCGCCGGTCTTGCCGGTAGGTGATGGTGTAGATGCCATGCGGGAAGACCACAATCTTGCGCTGCGCCAGCTTCAGCCAGCCTTCGCTCAAGGTCTCAAACCACTGCACCCGCATCTCGCCCCGCAGCCGGATGACCTCCCGCCCCATCAAAGACATCTCCGCGAAAGGCAGCAGGGGTACTCCTGATAAATCTTCAGCGAATCCCACTCCAGTGCCCCAACTCCCGCGCCAGCGCCATCGCCCGCCGCTGCAACTCGGTCAGCTCCACATCCAGCACGCGCCGCGCGTCGTCGCCAACGGCCGTTCCCCCATACGGTTTAGTCACCATCGCCACACCTCCTCTAACAACAAAAAAGGCGAGGACACAGCCAGCAACGGCTGTGTCCTCGCCTGACGAAATAAGGCTTTCCCCATCCGGCGCGTTTAGCGCCTACCGTCTGGAGGGTGGAAGAAAGGATGCTGGTCCGGTGGCCGGTCACGGCCAATGTCAGCCGTATGGTGGGCGGGCGGGCAAGTCGTTGGCAGATGACAAGACGGCCGTCTCTGAGGTAAGATACGGCTTAACAAAGGAGACTCCCCGCCGTGAAACTCATCCTCAGTCGCAAAGGCTTCGATGCCGCCACCGGCAAGGTTCCCAGCCCCATCCTGCCTTCGGGGCAGCTTTGTTCCCTGCCCATTCCTGACGGCCGCCCCGAACGACAGCAAGAATGTCGCTTCTACCATCAGGTTCAAGCTGGCGACGTCTCTCTGGGCCAACTGGTTACCGACCTGACCAATGGCCGCATCACGCCCACGACGCCGCTGCATTTAGACCCCGACCTGGACGCCGCATCTGCGCCACGCCAATCCGGCTGGCGGGCGGTCTTCGGACAATCAGGCGCCGCCGAAAGCCATTTACAACGGCTGGGCGTTGGGCCAGGCGACATCTTTCTCTTTTTTGGCTGGTTCCGTCAAGTAGCGGTGGTGGACGGCCGTTTCCGCTACATCCCCAACGCTTCCGACTGGCACGTTTTGTTTGGCTGGCTGCAAGTTGAGCGGCGCATCCCCCTGACGGCCGCCGCCGACATTCCGCCCTGGGCCGCCGATCATCCCCACTGCCAGCGCCGCCAACCACTCAACCCCGACGCCCTCTACATCGCTCGTGAGACCCTGGACCTGCCCGGCGTGAACCTGCCCGGCGGCGGCCTGTTCCCCCGCTTCCACGAAGGCTTGCGCCTCACTGACCCAGCCAGCGAGCATCGCAGCCGGTGGCGGCTGCCCGCCTGGTTCCATCCGGCGAATCGGCCGTCGGCGCTCAGCTATCACGGCCGTTCCGACCGCTGGCAGTTATTGGATGGCGCGGTACAACTGGATACGGTGGGACGCGGCCAGGAGTTTGTACTGGACGCCGACCACTACCCAGAGGCGCTGGTCTGGCTGCACACGCTGTTCAACCCTGGCCGGACTGCATAAAACCGTTCGTCGTTAACCAGCCGCGTCGGCTTCGGCCAGCAACTGGCGCGCAAACGCCAATACGCTGGCCTGAGTGGGATAGAAAAACATCCCCGGCCCTTCACCGCTCACCGACAACTCTCCGGCGGCAATGCCTGGGTCTACAGAGGTTTGCAGCTCATAGCTGTAGCCGTTTGTCGCCATTGGATTCTCGCCCCATTCCGCCGGATCAAAGTAGCTGCGGATCAGGTGCAGGCGCAACTCCGGGCTTTCGCCGCCGCTGTACAGATGGCACTCTTCAGAGTGTTCTGTTTTTACCAGCGTGTCGAGGGAGTGATACCAGTCCCAGAAGGTCGTGTATTGCACCAGCAGACTCTGCCGGTAAATGACGGCCGTGCCGACCACAAACTGAATCGTGCAAACCAGCCAGCCCACTTTGGCCTAGTCTATCGGCGGCCAATCTTTCCCATCAGGCGGCCAATCTGACTCTTCTTCCGCCAGTTCCGCCGCCAATTCTTCACTCAGGGCGACCAGTTCCGCGTGTAACTCGTCTGGCATATCCCAGGAGACAACCGGCCCGCGCGCAAAAGGCGTGATGGGCTGTAAGCGTTTGTCTATCGTCAGTTCGACGGCCAGATAGCCGCCGCCGCTCAGATCATTGGTCAACAAGGCCATTCATTCCTCCTTTGTGGCGTCAACAACCCAGATCATCGCGCTCGACTGGTCTGATTCCCCTCCCCCGTCCGGCAACAACAGTGACGGCATCGTTGGCTCAACGGCGCACCTGCCACACATCCGGCAGCCCGCCGCCCAACCACAGTTCCACGTATTTCAACCGCCGTTCCGTCGCCTCGTCATTCCCGGTCAGTGTGGCGCAGCTGTAGTGAATCAGGCGCAGCCCTATATCGGCTCGCTCATGCCGCGCCTGCTGGTACAGCCAGCGAATCTCGCCCATGTTGGTGCTGTTCGGGCCAAGCACCAATAACCCGCCATAGTTCAGCTCTTGCAGCAGCAGGCGGACAAAAGGCGCATAACCCGGCGTGACGGCGCGGAAAGACAGCCGGGAATGTCCATCACATTGGGCTGAGAGGGCGGGCCAAAGAAGATGACGTCAAAGTCCAGAAACTGGCGCATCACGGCCGTATCCAGCGCATCCCCGGCCAGGCAAGCCACGCCGTTCGCCCGGTTCAGCGCCACCACCTCTGGGCTGAGGTCCAGGCCACAATAGCGCGCGGTCTGTAACTGTTCCTGGTAGATTTGCTGCTGCCGCCGACAGTCGCCGCAGCAAATCTCGGCGATGGCCGGCTGCCTGTAACCCAACTCGCGCAGAATGTCGGCTCGCTGCTCGATGGTTTGGCGATTGGTGCGGGCAAACGGCCGTCCCGCCTGGGTGACATGGTAATTCATCCCGCTATTGTCCCTCAATCCGTGAGTTTTATCGCCACAAAGGGTAGAATTCGTAGGGCGATTGCATACTCAACTTTGCGGCCCGTTCCGCCTGATGCTAAAGCATCAGGCTACCAAACAACACCCCGTAAACGGAGCGTTGGCGGTGGGAGCCGGAGCCGGTTTCAACCGGCGTTGTTGTCTAGCCGGGGCGTTTACCCCCTGGCGAGGCTATCTGAGACATCTGAATTTGGCGGGTATGCAATCGCCCTGGTTGATCGGTTGACCAAAGATATGAGTCAAGGTATCGTACAAATTGGGAGCATTTTTCATAGTTACCTTCCTTTTTTTGATGAACTGAGAAAGTTAACCTGGTTTTTGTTTTTGAAAACGCTCCTGAAAAAGAGTTGTCAGTCAATCAGCGCCAACAAATAGTAAAAGGATGGGAGGTTTGGGTCATGATGGGAGCAACTATTTCAAATCAATCACTGGGAGCAACTGCCCGCTGGACGGCCAGTGTGCGGGCGCGAGAAAGTATGCGTGACGGCCGTTTGTTCCATGATCCCTGGGCCGCGGCTCTGGCAGGGCTGGCGGGCGCAGCGTGGATTGATCAGCGCTCGGACGACAGCGTCATTCCAATCGTCATCCGAACCCGCTATTTCGACGATTTTCTGCAACGCATCACAACGCAGGAAGGCATTCAGCAAGTCGTTTTATTGGCGGCGGGACTGGATACACGCGCCTTTCGGCTGAACTGGCCGGAAGGAACCAGAGTCTTTGAGTTAGATCAACCTTCGGTTTTAGAGGAAAAGGGGCAAATTCTCAATTCTACCGGCGGGCAGCCACAGTGTGAGCGGCACGTCATTGGCGCGGATCTGGCCCTGCCCTGGCAAGAAGCGCTCATCGGTGCGGGTTTCGACGCAAATGCGCCGGCGGTCTGGCTGTTGGAGGGCTTTCTCTTTTATCTCGCCAATGAAACCATCACCCAAATACTGGATGCCGTGACGAGCCTGGCCGCACCGGGAAGCTGGCTGGGATTTGACATTATTAACAGCGCCATGTTGACCTCACCAATCACGCGAAAATGGATTGAAATGCAGGCCAGTTCTGGCGCTCCCTGGATTGGCGTCATGGATGATCCGGTGGCCTTTCTGGCCGCGCACGGCTGGCAAGCCACTCTGACGCAGGCCGGAGCTGATGATGCGCATTACGGCCGTTGGCCTTTTCCCATTTTGCCAACCACGATGCCCGGTGTGCCGCATAACTGGTACGTCACCGCGAGGAGGGCAGCGTAAGCTGCTCCAACAATACGCCACCTATTCCGGTGCGCCACCTCCAAACGTCATAAACCTACCCGTGCCCCAAGAAGGTATGGGGCCGGCAAGTCGCTTCAAGTAGTTCGATTTCCGGGAATGCCTGCTAAATTAAAGGTTGACCATGATAGTTTCCTCCAACCAACTGGTAGAGCAACTCCTCGACATCGGCGTAACGCCGGGCGGCGTCCTGCTGGTGCATGGCGCGTTTTCCCGCGTGAAGCCGGTCGCCAATGGGCCGATCGGCCTGATCGCCGCCTTGCGCGCGGCCCTCGGCGCAACCGGCACGCTGGTCATGCCCAGCATGACCGACGATGAAGACATCCCCTTCGACCCACAGACCACCCCCTGTCTGGATATGGGCATCGTGGCCCACACCTTCTGGCAACTGCCAGACGTACTGCGCAGCGACAGCCCACATGCCTTTGCCGCGGTGGGGCCGTACGCCCCGGACATCACCGCGCCCCATCCGGTGACTGTGCCGCATGGGCTGGACAGCCCGGTCGGTCGTGTCTATGAACAAGACGGACAGGTGCTGCTGCTCGGCGTCGGCCACTCCGAAAATACGACCATCCACCTGGCCGAATTCCTGGCCGGCATGCGCTACCGGCTGCCCAAGCACGTCCTCATCCGGGAAGGCGAGCGCGTCGTGCGCGTCGAGTACGGCGAGATAGACCACTGCTGCGAAAACTTCGCCCTGGCCGATGGTTGGCTCGATTCACATGGCCTCCAGCGCCGGGGGCAGGTGGGCCACGCGGCGGCGCGTCTGATGCGCGCGCGGGATGTTGTCGCCGTGGTTATGGCGCAGTTACGCCAGAATGAAACAATCTTTTTGCACCCGCCGGGCGTAGACGAAGAGTGCGATGAGGCGCGGGCGAGTCTATTACCTTCACGCCGGATTTAAGTGCGGCAACGGCCGTTTCCTCCGCCGCCTGTGGTGAAGTGAACGTGGCCCTGGCTGGCGGCTGCGCGGTGACATATTCCCACCAGCTGTATCTGCCTCTAGCACCTCGTTGACCCTTTCAACCGGCAGCAGGGTATAATTAGTGACCATGACTTTCACCACCTGAACTGCCAGTTGCGGCGCCCTGATTCAAAAAGAGGTCTCTCTGGGCGGCAGCGTTTACTTCTACCCGGAGTGCCCAAAAAAGGAAGCGTAACAATGGAAAATTCACAAGACTATTATGCCTTGCCCGGTCTTATGACCATAGTCGGCGATTACCAAAGCTATCTTGATGATACACCTCGTACTGTGGCCGAACTTTGCCGGCTGATCCAGGGGGTGATGATTCATGTTTTTTGGGCTGACCAATACGGCGTTCAGCTTCCCGAAGAGCGCCGGGAAGAAGTGCAACTGCGTACCACAACTGCCCGGCTAAAGCGTCTGTTGGCGCTGGATGCGCGACCGCTCACCGAAGTGCGCCCACCGGACAGGCGGGTAGTGGGTAACTGCCGCGATTTTAGCGTGATGTTAACGGCCGTTCTGCGTCACCACCACATCCCGGCCCGCGCTCGCTGCGGTTTCGGCCGTTATTTCTTGCCCAACCATTACGAAGACCATTGGGTATGTGAATATTGGCATGAAGCAGCCGGGCGTTGGGTGCTAGTGGACGCGCAATTGGACGACCTGCAATGCGAAAAGCTGTCCATCGCTTTTGATCCGCTGGACGTACCGCGTGACCAATTCATCGTCGGGGGTCGGGCGTGGCAGCTATGCCGCAGCGGAGAAGCAGATCCGGATGCGTTTGGTATCTTTGACATGCACGGCCTGTGGTTTGTGCGCGGCAACCTGGTTCGTGACGTGGCGGCACTGAACAAAATGGAACTGCTGCCCTGGGACGGTTGGGGCATTACTGAGGGAGAAGATGAGACATTGACCGCCGATGACAACCGCTTCCTGGATGACGTGGCGAATCTGACTAGTGAGGATGTGCCGGATTGGGAAAGGATGCGGGAATTGTATGAGCGTGACGGCCGTTTACGTGTGCCGCCTACCATCATAAGTTATGTAAACGGTCATCCCCAGCTCATAACGCTTTAACTCCTACCGAATAGCTGGCTCAGGAGCAGACGTGAAAAGCTTTACCAAAACCGAGTTCGATGCCGCCACCATTCATGACCTGGTGCGGGCGCAATTTGGCACGGCCGTTACCCCCCAGGCCATCATCCCACTCAAAGATGGTTGGTTCAACACCGCCTACGCCCTCGAACTAGGCAGCGCCCTGCCCGACGTGGTGCTGCGCATTGCCCCCCATCCCCAACAACCCGTCCTCACCTATGAGCGCGATCTGATGCGGCGCGAAATTGCCGTGATGCAGTTTGTTCAGGCTCAGGCCGACGTCCCCATTGCGCCCTTGCTGGCCTACGATTTCAGCCGGCAGGTGCTAGACCAGGATTATATGTTTGTGGCCCGGCTGGCCGGACGGCCGTTAGACCAGGCCAAAAGCGACATTCCACCGGCTGAACTGGCCGGCATCTATCAGGAGTTGGGGCATTACGTGGCGCGGCTGCACACCGTCACCGGCTCCCATTTTGGCTATGATTGCGCCGCGCTCTCGGCTTCTACCTGGCGGGGCGCGTTTGAGCGCATGACAACGGCGCTGTTGGACGATGGCGAGGCGCTGGCGGTGACGCTGCCGGTGGACGGGACGGCCGTGCGCACGACCCTGGCCCATCTGTTGCCCCTGCTGGATGAGGTGAAGACGCCCCGGCTGGTGCATTGGGATTTGTGGGAAGGCAATATATTTGTCCAGCAGACAAACGGCCGTTGGGCCATTACCGGCCTCATAGACTGGGAACGCGCCCTTTGGGGTGACCCCGACATTGATCAGGTAATGTTCCGCCCGGCGGATGATCCCTTCTGGCAGGGTTACGGCCGTTCACCCCGCACAGACCCGGACAGCCAGACCCGCCACACCCTCTACCGCCTCTACCTCTGGCTCATCATGCTCATCGAGGACAAGGTGCGCTTTGGCGGCGCTGATCACATCCCCTGGGTAATCGAGCAGTTCAACCGCGACTGGGCGCAGCTTCAGGGAACACAAATTTAAAGAAACCACACCAAAAGCAAACCGGGTTCAATCTGCCAGATTGAACCCGGTTCATCAACTCGAAAACCCCAATAATCAAGCGACCAGCACCCCATCGGCGTCATTCGCCTTCACCGGCCAACGGCCGTTACAATCTCCCCCATGTCCATCTTCGGCAGTAGCACCCAAACGGCCGTCCACTCCCTCACCCCGCCGCCTGCCGGTAATAATCCAACAACGCCGCCCGCGATGCCGGCGGCGACTGCCTTTCGGCCACAAAACGCTCGAAAGTCTGCACTTCAGTGACATTCTCCGCCTTCACCGGCTGCCCATCACCGTATACCAACGACGGCCGTTGGCCTTCTTCACTCTCTTCCGGCGGCGGTGTTGCATGGGCTGGCTCAACAACGGCCGTCGCCATCGCGGGCATCGTCGCGCCATTGCCCTTTGGCAGAGAGACGGCCGCTGTCGTCGTCCGGCTGTGTCCGTTTCCCGGTCGCGCCACCCCCTTGCGCGTCACCGACCGAAGCGAGTGCGGAGTGGCGAGTGCGGAATGCGGAATAGAAGAATCTCCCCCATTCTGCACCCCCTCTTCACTCCGCACTCCGCGTTCCACATTCCGCACTCCTTCGGTGGGAACCAACTCATACGGCCGTATCTTGCCCATGACCGGCCGCTGCGCCATCAGCCGCACCACATCCCAGGCGTGCAGATAGGCCAGCGCGGTCGCCGCCAGTCGCCGCGCTTCGTGCCGCTTGAAAGCCACGTTCACTTCGACCTGCGCCGACCCGGCCGGCATCACCGCCCCCGTCGGCGTCAGCTTGCCGGGGCCGCTCTTCAGTTCGATATAGACGTTCTCCCCCTTGACGGCTACCGACAGCACCCGGCTGACCGGCGGCTGCCCATTCTTGCCCGGCGTGCCTTTGTACTCTTTGTAGGCGAAGCCTTCTTCGCCTCGCGCCAGCGCGTCAAACACGACGCGCGCATCGGCGATATCTAGAAAGTGCGCCGTTAATGCGCTGGCGCCCGCACTGCGCCGATAGCTGCCGCCGTACAGACGAACCTTGCCTAGTTGCAGACTGTCCTCAACGTGCAAGAATCGGGACTGGGTCACATGGCTGGCAATGCGCACGCGCATGGGAACAGATGGCTCTGGTAAGGGATTGTTCATGGAAACCTCCTGGAATTGCGGATTGCGGATTTCGGATTGCGGATTATTACGGCCGTTGGCGGTGGTTATGCCTTTCGGAGCAACCACCGCCTGTCTGGAGTGGTAACGGCGGATAGGGTAAATCGGTTGGTAGGGTCAAATAGCGCGGGATGAAACAGAGGGTGACCGGCCGGGCGGCCACGGCCGTTGCTGTCCGCGCCGCCGTCGGATAGAAACGATGGCTCAGCCAGTCGCAGGCGTACTCGTTACGCACAGCGACCACCCAGAACGAGGGCGTGCAGCCCGTCGCCACGATGCGGCTGCTGGCTAACCAGGTGTTGAAGGTGACAACGGCCGTTTGTCCCCGCAGTTCGGCCAGAGTGAGCCGCCATAATTCATCGGGTGTAGAAAGCAAAGCCAGGTAACGGAAGTCACAGCGGGCAGCGCCGCTCACGGCCGTGCCCCCAACTGGCTGATGAGCAACCGCGGACGGGGCACGGGAGGCTGGCCGTTGGTCGCCGGTGGCTGGTCGCTGGCTGCCGATAGCGGGTGACCATTGGCCTTCACCGCCCCATTGCCAAACAACCCCGGCTGCCGCACGCCACCATGCCCATTACCCTCGCCCACCAACACCGGCAGCGGCCGTAACGCCACCCGCTCCACCGTCCACTCCCCTTCTATCTCCATTCTCCCCTCTTCCTCTCGCTCTAGCTCTGGGTAATCACCAATCACCCGATTCGCCGCCCGCAGACTGGCATTCGCCTCGGCAAACGCCTGTTGCAAGCTGCGCGCCTCGATTTGCGCCTGCCCAACGACGATTTTCGCCAGCGTCGCCACCAGGTCACCCGACGCCATCTCGTCCAGGTCGGCCAACCCGTCGTCGCCAATCGTGTCGCCGTTGACCCGCAGTGCGGCGGCCACCTTGGCCGCCACCAGCCGCAGCGCATCCTCCTGGATACTCTCTTCGTAGGCGAAGTAGTAGACCTTCACCGGCCGCGTCTGCCCGATGCGCCACGAACGGCGGCTGGCTTGCAGCACGGTGTAGACAGAGTAGTCAATCGCCATCCAGATGATGGTCGGGAAGTCCAGCAGGTCGAGTCCCGTCTCCACCTTGCGCGGATGGGAGATAACCACGTCCACCCCCGCCTGCACCTGCTGCTCTATCCAGCCCTCCCGCTTGTTGGGCGCGGCGCGCAAGATGGCCGCCTTCAGCCCGGCCGCGGCCAGCATTTCTTTCCACTCCGGTTGGATGTCCAGCGTGTCGGTCTGCTGGCAAAGGATGTGCGATATTAATTTGAAGGTTTCAATGACTCTGCGATCTGTAAAAGCGTCTCCGTATCAATCCCCGATCCAATTAAATGAAGGCTAATACCGTTTACTTCCCACACGACTGAGGTTCCATCTATCAAAGCAACCGTCATGTCTCCAACTAACACTTCTTCCATTGATCCTTCCGTATCAACTGCAGATGCTTGGGCGTCAACCTCGGCGGTATATTCGTTTACGTCTTGAGCAGTATACCCTCCCTTTGATTGGTAGAGTCCAATACGGCCAGTCGGCCCTTCGTAAATGACGAAAATTGCATAGGGTGGAAGTCCCATAAGCCTGATCTCAGTCATTGAATAGCCGTTCGGCACGTAACCTGGCAGCATCATGGAGTAACCGGCTTCTGTAAAGGCTTGTTCTAGTGAAACGATTTCATTTCGTACGCCGTCAGCGCAGCAACCACCAAGATTGTGACCCTCAAAGCTATAAGACCATGCTCTCCCCTCGGCTAACTCGCGCTCGAATTGCGCTTTCAACTCATCGAGGTTTTCCGGCTGGCTCTCTTGCACCACTTGACTGGCAGTAGTGTTCTCCCATCGTAGCTGGCGAAGGAATTCTTGCACAGACGCTAATGCGGAACGACCCGTTGGCAGGATAAGTAGCAAACCCAACAGCACAATGATTGCTATTCCTGCCCGTACCGTCAACCGACGACCTGGTATCAATAGCTGTGCCAGCGACCACCGTCGAGTATGAGGTTCTTGTCTTGCCTCTAGCTGCTGCCACAACTGACGGTGAAGTTGAAGTTTCAACGGTTCGCTGTTAGGGAACTCAAGCGTGTGTAAACGATTAGCCAAGAGTACTAGAGCATCGTCATGACTTAGGTCCTCGCTCCCGTCCAGGTGCTTGCCCGCAAGCAAAGCATCTACTTCTTCTGAAAACTCTATTGCTTTTTGTTCAAAATCATTCATCAGTCACCTTCCTCTGGTGTTTCTTGCCTCAGCTTTTTCATGGCTCGATAAAGAATAACAGCTACATGGTTATCTGATAGCTTTAGAAGATCCGCAATCTCGCCATTGCCCAGCCCTGCACCGAATTTCAAACCAATGATTTCCCTTTCGCGATCTGCAAGGCAAGCGATTTTCGCCAATAATTCTTCACTGCTCAGTTGTTCAAGTACTTGTTGCTCAGTGAACCGCGTATTTGTTGCTTCCAGGGGGATCTCTTCTAATGGCCCTTCTGACCGTGCCTTATCCCGGTAGTAGTCTACGACGACGTTATGGGCAATGCGAAAGAGCCAGGGGCTAAATTCGCCGTGTTTTTCTCGATAGCTGCTGATCCGCTCTACCACTTTCAAAAAGATAGTTGACACGATATCTTCAGTTACTGTACGCTCCCCTACTCGATAGTAAACATATTTGTAAACGCGGGGAAAATAATGTTCATATAAGTCAGTAAAAGCCCGTATATCATTTTGCGAACGTTGGATTAATTCTGCTTCTAGCTTTTTATTCAAGATCATCTCGCCCATCTGAATCGTTTCCACTTCATTTGTCCATTCTATATGAATATATACGGCTAACTCGCAGGAATATGACGAGGCTTTGGGTAATTGGTCATGGCGTTCGCGGTAAACTTGTCCACACCTAGGAGCCGCTTCAGTACCCAACCCAATCTCCAACTTGGATAATAAGCCCATAATTACAACCCCGCAGGGCGGCAGCATCGTCATCCCCACCTGCCGCGCTTCGGCCAGAGCATCGGCCATCTCCGGCGCGATGGGGCGCTGGCGGTGGACGCCAAAGAGGACAATCTGGCGGAAGCGCTCATACTCGCCGTCGGGGAAGCGGTAGACCTGCACGTGTTGGAAGTAGGCGGTCAGGTAGTCGGCCAGCTTGCGGCTGCGCAGGATGTGGCGCGGCACGACGTAAACCAGCAGACCGCCCGGCTGCAAGTACGGCCGTGTACGCCAGAGGAACTGGTATTCGGCACGGCCGTTGGACCCGTCCATCCTCTGTTCCTCATCATCCCGCAGATAGGGCGGGTTGAGATAGAGCAGGTTGTAGCCGCTGCGGGGGCTTTTCAGGCTCAGGTAACTGTCGTGGAGAAGGAATTTCGGAACCTGTCCTGAGCCTGTCGAAGGATTTCGGATTGCGGATTGCGGAATCTGTCCCCCATCCGCAATCCGAAATCCGAAATCCGCAATTCTTCCCTGGGCTATTTTCGCCCGGTCTTCGTGCAGCTCGACGCCGTAAGGTTTCCAGGCCCAGGCCTCGGCCAGGGTGACCAGCGCTGCGCCTTCACCGGCGCACGGGTCCAGCAGACGGCCACCGTGCGGGGCGGTGATGTGGCTGGCGATGAGGGACGTAACAGTCGGGGGCAGGGGGAAGTACCCCGCTTTTTCGATATTGGCGAGTCGGGTCATGGTTGTTTCCTTTTAGCGAGAGCTAGAGTGGGAGCTAGTGTGGGTTGACAAAGTAATTGAATAGAGTGACAAAGTTGTTGAATAATTGACAGAGTTATTGAATAAATCCTCTGGCTGAATGCTCCGGCATAGAGATTTTCTCTGGTGGAAGGCTCATCTGAGGAATCTGGCCTGGAGAGGGTCCATTCACTAACTTTGTCAAAACAGGAGGTTTTATGCAGTAACTCTGGCAAAACCTATTCACTAACTTTGTCAAAGTCGCCTAATCTTCACGAGAGGCTTATTCAATAACTTTGTCAACCTACACAGAGCGAGAGCGAGAGGGGAGAGATAGAGATAGAGTAGGAAGAGAAGGGCTGTGGGTGGAATTATCCTGTCTTCTTTAGGGGATGGAGGTCGCCCCATCGGGCGCGTTAGCGCCGGTTCCACTGCTCAGTTGTCAACGACAGATAGCGTTGTTATCATGAATGAGTGTTCTGTTTGTTGACGAGCGATTGGCAACTTTGTCCGCCTGACAGGTAACGGCCGTCTGTCTGTTGCCGAAAGCGGTCGTCGCTGTATTTACACGTTGCGCCAGGAGGTACAAATGGCTCAATTTGGTTCCTTTGACGAACTGCTACATTCCGTAGACCCAACGCTGGCGCAGATAGCTTATCGCCTGCGCGAGATAATCATCACGTTACACCCCCAGACGATTGAAGTAATCCGTCTGGGCGATAACGCGGCTTCCTATGGCCTCGGCCCGAAGAAAATGAGCGAAGCATATTGCTACATCATGCCACAAAAGCAATGGGTGAATCTTGGCTTTTATCACGGCGTCGCCCTGCCAGACCCCCAGGGGGTGCTGGAAGGGAGTGGTAAGCGGCTGCGTCATGTCAAAGTCCACTCTCTGGCAGCGATAGAACAACCGGCTGTGTCGGCTCTGGTGGCCGCCGCGCTGGCCGAGCGCCGCGCCGCGCACGGCCCCACCACTCGATAATCCAACCGTCTCCACTAGTACCCAAGTCCTATTCTTCACGCCTTCTTCACAGGCGGTAATCCGGGCTGTGTTAGAATCTCCTGGGCATAAGCGAACACATGTGCTAATCTGCGTGTTCGCCCAGCCCTTCTGATAATGCCCGACCTACGCGACTTCCTCCCCTGGCGGCAGCATGGCCGCCTGCTCCCTCTGGTTCACATCCGGCCGGAACTGCTGACGGCCGTTGCCCAAATCGCCGCCCAAGAGAATCTGCCCGTAGGCGCTGTCGTCAACGACCTGCTGCATTTTGCTCTGGCCGAACGCCGCGAAGCAAACGCCGCCCTGGCTACCTGGCAACACCTCACCGACCGGGAAAAAGAGGTCGCCGGTCTCATTTGGCTGGGCTTGACCAATGCGGAAATCGCGCAACGCCTGGTTCTCTCCCCCAACACGGTCAAGACCCACATCCGCCATATTCTGGACAAATTCGGCCTGAACAGCAAAGAAGCGCTGCGGCGGGAACTCGCCGGCCTGGATTTTAGCGATTGGCTAGATGGCCGGTCGGCGTCGGACAATACCGCCATCCCTACCGGCTCACCCCATGGGGTTACTCCCTGACATCACCCCCATATCATCACCCAGGGCGATTGAATCGCTCTGCCCCGGTCGCTATGCTGCGGCTGTATGGACTACCCGCCTCTGCCACCCCATGAACAGGGACTGACGGCCGTCATCGGCTGGCCCCACCAGGATGCGATTCTGGAACTCGTCGCCCGGCTGGCCCTCAGCGGCCCCGTGCGCGTGTTGGTTGGCGGCAACCGCTTTGACGCCCAACATATGGCGCGCCTGGTGCGGCGACACACCACCCGCCTGGACGAGACTCTGGCCCGCATTCATCTGGCACGGCCGTTCACTTGCTACCAGACCATCACCCTCCTGGAACAAACCATCGGCGACATGCCCCTGGTCTGCCTCGACCTGCTAACCACCTTCTACGATGACGCAGTGTCTCTGCCGGAGCGTATCCGCCTGACGCGCATAGCCGTCACCCACCTGCGCCGCTGTCGAGCGCAGGTCCCGGTACTGGTCACGCTGCGCCCACCGCCACCGTCTACCGCCGACCTGACGCCTATCGTCCAGGCCGCCGCCGACCAGGTCTACCGCTACGCTCTGCCCCCTGCCATGCAGCAACCTTGGCTGTTGCGTGCGGAGTGAAGAGAGTGAATAATCCGAATTCTTGGTGGTTTCGTGAGTCGGCGCACGGCCATGAATGAAAGCCTGGGAGCGCAGGCGTCTCGCCTGCCGGGGCGGACGGGACGTCCGCGCTCCCATTTTCAAGGGAGGGACAATGGGCCGCACACTGGCCACGACCAATCAGACCATCCTCAATGAAATCGCCCACTTCCCGGGGGCGGGGGGGGGGGGGCGCCCCCCCCCCCCCGGGGGGGGGGGGGGGGGCCCGGGGTCCCCGGGGGGCGAGGGGGGGGGGGGGGGGGGGGGTGTCCGCGGGGGGGGGGCCCCCCCCCCCCGGGGGGGGCCGGGGGGGGGGGGGGCCGGGGGGGGGGGGGGGGGGGGGGGGGGCCCCCCCGGGGGCGCGCGGGGGCCGGGGGGGGGGGGGGGGGGGGGGGCGCCGGGCCCCCGGGCCCCGGGGGGGGGGGGGGGGGGGGGCCCCCGGGGGCGCCCCGTGGCCCCCCCCCCCCCCCCCCCCCGCCCCCCCCCCCCCCCGGGCCGGGGGGGGGGGGGGGGGGGGGCGGGGGGGGGGGGGGGCGGGGGCGGGGGCGGGGGGGGGCGGGGGGGGGGTGGGGGGGGGGGGGGGGGGGGCTCTGCCCCCCCCCCCCCCCCCCCCCCCCCCCCCCCCCCCGGTGCTGGGTCTTGTTTTTTGGTCGGGGCGCGGGGCTCCCGCCGCCCCCCCCGGGGGGGGGGGGGGGGGGGGGGGGGGGGGGGGGGCCCGGGGGGCCCCCCGTCTGCCCGGGGGGGTTTCCTTCCCCCCCCCCCCCCGCCGGCCCCCCCCCGGCCGCCCGCGGGGGGGGGGGGGCCGGGGGGGGGGGGGGGGGGGGGGGCCCCGCGGGGGGGCGGCGGGTCCCCCCTCCCTCCCCCCCCCGGGGGGGGGGTTGGGGGGGGGGCCCCCGCCCCCTTTTTGTTTTGGGGGGGGGGTGCCGGCTCGGGGCCGGGCCCCCGGGGGGGGGGCCCGGCGGGCCCCGGCCGGCCCCGGGGGGGGCCCCCCCCCCCCCCCCCCGGGGGGGGGGGGGGGGGGGGGGGGGGGGGGGTGGGGGGGGGGGTTTTTGTTTGGGCCCGTGTTTCCCCGTCGGGGCGCCCCCCCCGCGCTTTCCCCGGGCCGCCCCCCCCCCTCCCCCCCCCGGGCCCCTTTTCCGGGGGGGGGGGCGGGCCGGGGGGCGGGGGGTCGGGGGGGGGGGGGCCGGGGGGCCCCCCCGGGGGGGGGGGGGGGCCCTCCCCGCGTCGCCCCCGGCGGGTTCTCCCGCCCCGGGGGGGGGGGCCGCCTTTTTTTCCCGGGGGGGGGGCCGCCCCCCCCCCGCCCCCCGGCGCGGGGGGGGGGGGGGCGGCCCCCCGGGCTGGGGGGGGGGGGGGCTCCCCCCCCCCCGCGGGGGGGGGGCCCGGGGGGCCCCCTGGTGGGGGTTGGGGGGGGGCGCCGCCCGGGTTTGGCCCCCCCCCTTCCTCTTTTTTTTCCCTTTTCCCCCCCGCCCGGGGGGGGCGTCTTTGTCTTTTCCCGGCCTTCTTTGCCGGGGGTTGTGCCCCCCCCCCGGGGGGGGGGGGGGGGGGTCCCGGGGGGCCCCGGGGGGGTTTTTTTTTGTCGTGGGGGGGGTTTTTTTTTTTCGTTGGCCGCACTTCCGCAACTTCCGCCGGGCGCTGCGGCCGCCCGACCAGGCCCGGCTGGACACCCTCTTCGCCGCGGCGCGACAGCACACGGCGGCCATCAGCCTGGCCGACCACGCCCTGCCCTTCGAGGCCATCCTCCTGGCGATGCTCCTGGAGCAACAGCGCCGCATCGAACAGCTGGAGAGCGAGAGGATAGAGCTAGAGCGAGAGGAAGAAGAGGAAGAGGCGGAAGCGTGACGTGTTTTCCCGCTCTTCCTCTTACTCTTACTCTAGCTCTCGCTCTAGCTCTAGCTTCCGCCCATGAACCGTGACTATCAAGGCTGGCTGTTGGATGTTTACGCCCACCCTGAAAGCGGCCTCACGCTCTGGCTGTTGGACGAGGCTGGCCCAGAACAAGGCCGAAGCCGTTGCCGCCAGTTGCGCCAGCCTTTCACCACCACCTTCTATGCCGCCGGCCCCTTCCCCCGCCTGCGGGCGCTGTGGCAGTGCGCCCAGCGGCAGAAAACCGCCGTGCGCCTGTCGCGCCAGCAGCGGCAAGACCTCTTCACCGGGCCGGTAGACGTGCTGGCGATGACGGTGGATACGGCCGTGCAGCCCGCCTTCTTCCGCCAGGTGCAGCAGGCCTTTCCCGACCTGGACTACTTCGACGCCGACTTGCCCGTCTCGGTGCAGTACGCTGCCCGCTGCGACTGGTTTCCGACGTTGCCCGGCCGGGTGGTCGTAGATGAGCAAGACACTATCCTGGCTGTTACCCCACTGACCGACCGCTGGGCGGTCGAACGGCCGCTTCCCCCGCTGCGCATCCTCACCCTGACTCCCGACTGCGACCCCTCTCTGGTTGAACCCCGGCAACTCCTCGTTGGTTTTGGCGAGCAGACGGCGCGCTATCCGCTGGACAACCCCCGGCTGCTGCTCATCGGCTTGCAAGCCCAACTGCGGCACCGTGACCCTGACCTCATCCTCAGCCGGTGGGGCGATACCTGGCTCTTCCCGACGCTGCGCCGCTGGGCGGCCGCCAGCGGCATCTCCTTCCACCCCAGCCGCGACCCGGCCCGCGCCTGGCAGGTAAAACCGGGCGGCAGCACCTTCACCTATGGCATGGTCCTCTACCGCGGCGAGCAGACCTGCCTCTTTGGCCGCTGGCATATTGACATCGAGAATGCTCCCCTGTTCGCCGAGTACGGCCTGGACGGCGTGCTGGAGCAGACGGCCGTCACCGGATTGCCGCTGCAAGCGGTGGCCCGCCGCAGCCCCGGCGCCGGCATCACCGCTATGCAGATGTTGACCGCCGTGCGCCGCGGCGTGCTGGTCCCGGTGACCAAACAGCAGGCGGAACGCTACAAAAGCGTCCGCGCCCTGCTGCGCGCCGACCGGGGCGGGCTGGTCTTTCAGCCGCAGGTCGGGCTGCACGCTGACGTGCTGGAGATTGACTTTATCTCCATGTACCCCTCTATCATCGCCCGCTTCAACGTCTCGCCGGAGACGGTCGGGCAGGGGGATGGCCCGGTGGCCACCGTGCCCGAACTGGGGCTGTCCATTGACCAATCCCACCCCGGCCTGCTGCCGGAGACGCTGACCCCGCTGCTGCAGAAGCGGCTGACCATTAAGCGGCAACTGGCGGAGTTGACGCGCCGGGACTGCCGCCGCCCGGCGCTGCAGGCGAGGGCGGCGGCCTTGAAGTGGCTGCTGGTGGTCGCCTTCGGCTATGCCGGGTACAAGCGGGCGCGTTTCGGCCGCATCGAGACCCATGAGGCCATCACCGCTTACAGCCGCGAGGCGCTGCTGCGGGCCAAGGAGACGGCCGAAGCGCTGGGCTACCAGGTACTCCACCTCTACGTGGATGGCCTCTGGGTGCAGCGCCGGGGGGTAAAGACGGCTGCCGCCGCCCAGCCGCTGCTGGACGCCATCGAAGCGGCGACCGGGCTGCCCATCGCTCTGGAGGGTTTCTACCGCTGGATTGCTTTCCTACCTTCCAGACAGGATGCCCGCGTGCCAGTGCCCAATCGTTACTTCGGCGTCTTTGAAGATGGCGCGGTGAAGGCGCGAGGCATCGAACTGCGGCGGCACGACACGCCGCCCTTTGTCGTCGGGGCGCAGGCGGCGGTGCTGGCCTACCTGGCGCGGCGGGTGATGGATACGGACACGGCCGTCTGGCATGACTGCCGCGCCGACTTGCTGGCGTTGGTGGACGGCCGTTTGCAGGCGCTGCGCCGGGGGCAGGTGGACCCGGCCGACCTGCTGCTGGCCCAACGTCTCAGCCGGCCGCCCGCCGAGTACACGACGCCGTCGCCGGCAGCGCGGGCGGCGACGCAGTTGCAGGCAGTGGGCAAGGAACGGTATCCGGGGCAGCGAATTCAGTTTATTCTGACGCGGGGTAAGCCGGATGTGTATGCCTGGGGGCTGCCACGGCCGTTGGACCCGGCACGGGTGGACGTGGCCCGCTATGAGGTGTTGACGCTGCGGGCGGTGCAGACGGTCTTGCAGCCCTGGGGGGTGTCGTCGGGGCTGCTGGCCGAGGGGTTGGCCGGCGGTTGGCGGCAGAGCCGGCTGCCGCTGGGGCGTGGAGGCTGTTAGAAACCCATTTCCCCGGCTGCCAATCTTGTCTACCTCATCCTATGACACCGCTCCGCGCTGGCAGCGCCTAATAGCAAGTAAAATCAGCTTTTACACCAACATCTCTGTAACTCCGATACCATACACTCGGATTGACAAATGTCACATTTCCTCGTTCCAGGCAATAACTCTGGGGAGATAAATGACCAGACCATCATCTGCTTCCACCCACTTCCGTACATCTGACGCAGCAAATTGGGCGTAAATCACTATAGCAAGGAGAGACTGTTAAAAGCCAATCTCCCCTTCCGCCAGCCCACCCTGTACCACCACCTGCCAGTTCTCCGGCGCGGGCAGCACCCGCCAGGCGGCGTAGCCCTGTCCCTCGCCTTCGTCGAGCAGGGTGATGAGCTTCTCCGCACGGCCGTTCGTCCACAAGTACACCGCCCACTCCGGCAGCAGCGGCAGGGCCAGCGCCTTGTTGAGCATGGCGTAGAACAGCGGCGGGATAGATTGACGGCCGTCGTCGAGCAAGTAAAACGGCCATTCCGGGTTCATCGCCTGCAAGCTGGCCTGTTTGTGGATGAGCGCCGCGTGCTGCCAGCCGCAGGACAGCGTCGTCTGCACCTTCACGTGCGCCTTCATCCCGTCCAGCGCCACCCGCTTGCGCCCCAGCCAGTGAACCTTGCCCCCACCGACCAGCGCCGCCCAGTTGGCCTTCACCGCCTCTTTGACCCCTACCATCTCCAGGTAGACCAACGTGTCGTCCTGGTCGTCCACGGCGATGGCTGGGGTCAGGACGGCAAAACCTTTGGCCAATGAGAGCTTACGGCCGGCGTCGTTTTGGACGCGCACCTCTTTTAAGATGACCTGTTGGGCCGCCTGTCCCTCCTGTTTGGGCCGGAAGTGATAAGGTTGCAGCCAGGTCAGGGTCGTCTGGTAGCCCATCTGCCGCAGCGCCGGCTGGAGCGGGCCTTCGGCCAGTAACTGCTTCGTCTGCCACTCACCGACCGACCGTGCCTGACGCAGAACAGCCGTCAGCACATCACCCAGCAAGAGCGCCGGGCCGAATTCAGTCGTTACCGGCGTCAGGGCGGCCAGTTTTTCAGCCAGCGTCACCCCATCTACCAGTTCCAGCGGCGCGGGGCGGTATTCGTCTCCGGTGGCGACCGGATGATAGCCATGCCCGGCCAGCGTCGCCGCCACCAGGTCGGCCAGCGCCGGGGGGAGTTCCTGGATGTAGAAGCCCCGGCCATACGCCCCCAGGCAGGCCTGGTAGTGGACGCTGCGAGCGGCAACCGGACGGCCGTTTTCCTTGCGCAGGTAGTCGTCGAGGCGGCGGTGCGCCCCGGCTTCATCGAGTGGCAAGGGGCGCACGTAGCGGCTGTCGTCGCCGGCGCCTTCCTTCTGCCAGCCCTCATGCGCCGCTATCTCATCCACCTGGGTCTGGATGACTGCCTGCTGCCCAGCGTTTAGCTCCGGCCAGCGACGGCCGTAACGCTCCCAACCGCTCTGCGTCCAGACCGTCAGGCACGCTAGCGCCTGCTGCGGTCGGTCGCTCCGGGTCGGCACCAGCCGTAACTGCTGCCGCACCTTTTCCTCGTCCAGCGGCGGGTACTGCCGCCGGTAGCTGCCCCGCGCCGCAAAGGGCACGGCCGGCGGCGTCAACTCGACGGCCTCACCGAAACCGATGTGGGCGCACGCCTTGGCCGTCGTTTGGGCCACCACCTGGTACGCTTCGGTCGTCTGGATGCCATCCGGGTACAGCGCTGACGCCACCACCTGCAAGGCAGCCGCGTCGGGCAGATAAACCGCCCCGTCCACGGTGAGGGTGGGGATGGCGGCCAGACCGTCCAGAATCGCCTGCCGTTTGCCTTCTTTGGTGCGCGGGTAGGCGCGGGCCTCGCCGTGGACTGTCAGGTAGATTTCCCCCGTCGCCGTCGCGGGTGGGGGAGAGGGGGTTGTCACGCTGTTCATGGGTTCCTCCATTATCTGAGTCGGTCGTGGTTGGCGTGGCTGGTTGTCCTGGTCAGCCATCCCGGCCATTTGCCGAGACGACAGCCCGGCCGTTTTCGCGCAGCGGCGCATTCTGCGGCGCAGACCGTTTGGGCCGCGCCGGGGCAGCTTCCGCCGCCCGCTCCAATGCCAACGCCAGGCTGCCGATGAGCAGGACACGGGTCAGCCACACCATCACGGCAATGAAGATGGGGGCGGCGTCCATGACGGCCGTTTGCCCCACAATCCCCACGCCCACTTGTGCGCGGCGCGGCGCAATGAGGACAACCATCGCGTACCAGGTCATTACCGCGTTCATCGTCGCCCCCAACAACCACGCCCCGGTCAGCAGCCACACTTCGCGCGGCTCATCTTCCCAGGTCGCGGCCGGCGTCAGGATGCGCGCCAGCCCGGCGAAGTCTATGCTGCCAAAGGCCAGCGCCAGCACCAACGCCCATTCCAACCCCCAGAACCGCTGCCCGGCCATCAGCTGATTAAGGGCAAAGCGGGTGGTGTCGAAGTTAAACGTCTCAAAGGCCACCAATCCCACCACCAGAATGGCGATGATGACCCCGGCCCTATGTCGCATGAAATCTTGTCTGTGAATCATGGTTCCTCCTGGTAGTCTGGTAGTCCTGTCGTCTCGTAGTCGGGTAGTGATGCCGCCAGGTACACCACCGAGTAACTCTATGCCTACTCGACTACTCAACTAATCAAACGCTGGCCCACGCTCTTTTAAACTCACGAACTGCCCGCCCTGGCCGATGACTACGTGGTCCAGCACTTCTATGTCTAGCAGCTTGCCCGCCTTGACCAACTGGCGGGTGACGTTAACGTCTTCCGGCGAGGGCGTGGGGTCGCCTGAAGGATGGTTGTGGGCGACAATGACGGCCGCCGCCGGCGCTTCGATGGCTGCCCGGAAGATTTCGCCCACCCGTACCACGCTGCTGTTCAGGCTCCCTTTGTAGACAGCCTGGATGCCTAACACCCGATTCCGTGTGTCCAACAGGATGACGTGCATCTCTTCCTGGTCCAGATGGGCCAGTCGCGGAGCCAATACCGCCGCCGCCTCTGCCGGGCTGGAGACACGCGGCTTCTCGTCGGCCGACGGCGCTTGCAGGCGGCGGCTCAGTTCCAACACGGCCACCAACCGCGCCGCCTGCGCCTCGCCGATGCCCCGGATTTGCATGAGCTGCGCCTTGCTGGCCCGCGCCAGTTTGTGCAGCGTGCCGAAGCGGGCCAACAGGTCGGCGGCAATGCCGGGAGCCTCACCCATACCTAAGACCAGGGCCAATAACTCGGTGGTCGCCAGAGCGTCGCTGCCATGCTGCTGCAAGCGGTAGAGCGGTCGCTCCTCGGCCGGTAAATCGCAAACACGCCGACGGGAGACGGCCGTCAACGGCCGTGGCAGATAACCAAGAGATAGTTGTGTGGTCATGAGATCCTTTTCCTTGAAAAAGGGGTAAGCAAAAGGCTCCACCTCTTCCTCACCCTTTCCTTCTTTTTGTTTGCTGTTCTTCCACCAGAATTGCCAGCCGTCCATGAGATTTTCGGACAAGTTGTGACATTACCTGTCAAATCGTTGTATAATAGGTAGCAGCCGTCGACGTCCGCACCGGCGGGATATAAACCAGCGGGGCACTGAACTTAATCCTCACGCAGAGGGGCAATGAGTTCGCTAGCGCCAGATCTCCCACAGGGGGGTCTGGCGCTTTCTTTTTCTCCAGGACGGCCGTCAGGCCGATGCGGGTTCGCTGACCGGGACCAACACCGCCCAATGGCGCGAGCCATCCAGCCAAAGCTGGCTGCCAGGCACGTGGGCCAGCAGCCGCCTGGCCCGCCACTTCGGCCGCAACCGTCGGGCGATGACGCGGAACTGCCCAATTTCCGGTCGGCCAACCACGTCGCCCACCTGCGCGTTGTCCCACAGGACAGGCGTGTCGCCCACCGGCCGCCCGTCGGCGATCAGGACATGGGCCATCGCCGCCAGTGCCTGCTGCACGGCCGTTGCCGCCGTCCGCTCAGCCGCGGCATCCAGCAGCCGGTAAGCCTCGGCCAGTTTGTGAATGGGCGAGATAGCTTTGGGCCGGTAAGGCTGGAAGCCGAACGACTCCACTACGTAGAGTGCGCCATCTTCGGTTGCCAGCAGGTCGCCAACGGCCGTGCTGCGCAGGTGGGGGGTGACGGCCGGGTCGTTGAACCAACTGGGATAAAGATATCCGTGCTGCGTCCAGGCGTAGGCCGCGCCCAACATATCGTTTAGCTCCAGTCCGGCGGTGGTGATGTTGACGCTGGCCGTGGGCCGAACGGGCGGCACAATCTGGCTGTGGCTGCCATCATAGTCGAGAAAGTGGGGATTGTGGTAGACCTGAATGGTGGGCATCTGTGTGTTACCTCCGTAATTTGTCCCAGAATTCGGGCGAGAACTGCCAGTCGCCAAACCCCGGCTGGCCACGGTCGAAGTATTCCACATACCGCTGCCGGATTTCTGGGCGCGGCAGACCCCGCGCCGCCAGGGCATCCATGTAGACAGCGTAGTCTTCGTCTTCTTCCAGGTAAGCGAAACGGCCGTTGATATAGGAATACGCCGAAATCTTTGTCTCCAACCCCAGAGCGGCGATGTCGGCCAGAGGGACTTCCAGCCATCCATGCCCCGGGTCGGACACAAACGTTAATTCACTACTGAACTGGTGCATGATTACCTCCTGAGCTAGAGGATAGAGCTAGAGCTAGAGGAAGAACGCCTCTCTTCCTCTAGCTCTAGCTCTCGCTCTCGCTCTTCCTCTCGCTCTCGCTCTTCCTCTCGCTCTCGCTCCATCCTCTAGCTCTCTTCGCCCCATTGGCGGCGTTAGCCGCACAGGGCGGCCAGGCGGCTTACTTCGGCGAACAATACTTCTTCGGCCACCGCTTGTGGGTTATCGCGTAACGCAGACGGCCGTTCCGCCGCCACCCACTTGTCCCAAACCTCGGCTACCAGAGCGGCCGGCAGTAAGCCACGCCGGACAATGTACTCCGTCATCCGTTCGCCGTGTCCCCATAAACCGCGTATCTGTTTCAAGTTGATTTGCGCGTGCGCCTCCAGAATGACGATGAGCCACAATTCTTCCGGGTTCAGCTCGTCCAGTTCGGCCGGATGCATCGCCGCGCAAAAGACACAGGCGGAGAGGCCGGGCGAGGGCAAACCAGCAGCGGCAATGACCCCTTCGCAGTCAGTTCGGTCCAAGCCCCATAGACGCAGCGGATGGACGTACACGTCGCGGGCGCGTGGCCCCTGGCCGGGGGGTCGAGCAACGAAACGAGCGACGCGGCGCGTTTCGGTCAGGTCATAACCGACCAACCGGTAACACGGTCGCGCCCCATACTGCGCCGTCACCCAGCGGTCAATCTCCACCCCCTTGTATTTCAGGCTGCAACTGTGATTGCGCCGGAAGCTAATCGAGGGCAGGGTGCGGTTAGCCAGGCAGTTGCCCGCCAGACTCAGGTAGGCGAAATATTTCGCCGGGCGCTGCATCTCGTACCAGACGTAGGTGATGGACGGGAAACCGGCCTCGGCCAGCCACGCTTCCAGGATGGGCAGGTAGTCGTAGAAACGCCGGTGTTCGTTGCCATACCACTCTCGCCCCACCAGGGCGGTGACGATGGCATCGGGGATGATGGCCCGGCGGCGCAGTTCGATGAGCAGCGCCACCGAGTCCACCCCGACACCATTGGAGACGATGATAGGTGTGTCTAGGGGGAGGGGGCCGCGCAAACGACCGCTTTCCAACACAATCTCCGGCGGAAATAGGCGCAACTGGCGCATCCCGTCCCTCCATTTGGCTATCCCAAGTCGGCTGTGCCTTCCCCCTCGTCCGCACCGCCTCCCGTTACCCAGGTGACGGAATGTGGCGCAACGTGGAAACAGCCTGCACTGAGCTTGTCGAAGTGGCCGTTTAGCCCCAACGTTTCAGACACCGCCCGACAAACCGCGTACAACTCCGTTCCCGACAAGGCAACCCGAACGGCATCATCTGGTTCGCAGACAATGCGCAGGGTCAGGTCAATGGTGTGTAAGTCGTTCATGGACCGCCTCCGTTAATCTATGTAGCCCAACTCTTCGAAGGGGAAGTCGGCCCCGACCAACGCTTCTTCAGCGGCCGTTTGCGCCGTCTCCCCCGCCTCGTACAGGCTGCGAAAGTCTATGTCCGGCAGGTCGTAGACGCTCAGGCCAAAGGCAATGTCGCCCACTACCTGGTCTACGTTTCTCATCCACTCATCAAATGTCATGTCATGGTTCACCTCCAGAGAGCTAGAGGATAGAGCTAGAGCTAGAGGAAGAGGCAGAACTCCTACTCTTCCTCTAGCTCTAGCTCTAGCTCTCGCTTTCGCTCTAGCTCTCGCTCTCGCTTTCGCTCTAGCTCTCGCTCTCGCTGATAAACAAAAAGCCGGTCAACAGACCGGCTAAGAAAACAGATATAGGTAGAGACGGGCATCAGTCCCGATACTTTGCCGCCAGATTCATCTCGTCAGGCGGCCGCCACTCCTCCGGCAGCAGCCAGAGATGGTAGACATGAGCGTCGTCCATCAGGTCTTCAGCCGGTGGATACAACTCCAGCGCCCACCGGCCGGGGTAAACAGCCTGGAACACCTGCCACACCTGCAACCAGGCCAGCCGCCGGTAATCTGGGGTATACACTTTCAAGCGCGCCACCTCGTCCCAGGGCGGCAAATGAATAACGGCCATCGTCTGCACCAACGGCGTATCGGTATCCATCACGCACCTTCTCGCTCCCTCGCAACTTCTTCTGGCCAGGCGATGAGGCCGGTGACGCCGCGCAGGAAGTGGGTTATATCCAGTTCAATCAGGCCATCGGTGTAAACGATATACCCTTCTTGCCGCAGCCGCTCGACCAGTTTCGCTTGCAGTTCTCTGGCCTGCTGCCAGGCTGTCTGGTATTGCTCTCGTTCAGGGGAAGCATCCCCCGCCTGCATGTGGGCGTAAAAGCCCAGCTTCGCAATTTCGCCGTACCAGGAGAGAACTCGCCTGTCCGAAGTAATCGCCTGGACACATAGGCCAATCATTATCTCCCGCCAACTCAGCGCATTGGACGAAGTAGCCTTGCTCCGCTCCAACACATGCACGCGCAACCCTGCCGCCGCCCCCGCTTCCGTCAACAGGTTCTCCAACTCCAGATATTGCAGAACGATTACGTCCATCTTTCCTCCATAGCGAGAGCGAGAGCGAGAGCGCTGTCAACGACAATTAGAAATGCCCATCAACGACAATTAGAAATGCCCATACCGTTCCCATAAAAACACGCCCCGACAAGCCGTCAGCCAGCCTGCCAACCACCACCATAGGCCCTCCTTAATGCTTCCCATCTGTCACCATATCTCATTGAGCCACACGGCCGTTTCCTCCAACCGCGCCAGCGTCAACCCGGCCGACTTACCAACATACCGCTTGTACAAAACGCCATGCACCCGGCGATAGGCATACCACAGTCCCATCTGCCGCCGCCGCTCCTTGCGGAAAGACACAGGTCCATACAACGGGCCATGCCCGCGACACAGATTGCGCCGCTGTCCACTGCAATAGCGGAAGGCCGACGCCGTTTCCAACCAGGCAAACCAGGCGGGTGACTCCACCGAGCACACAGGCACGGGGTCGGGATAACAGAACAAGAGTTGGTCACGGATTTCTGGCGTCATTTTGCCACGATTTTCTCCCCATGAAAAGTTACCCTACGCCCACCTCTGGTCGCAGCGCCGCCTGACTCCGTTGCGCCTCTTCCATGCGCATACTCTGGATGTCTCGCCCAAACTCAATGATGATGCTATGATGCACCACCCGGTCTATGGCGGCCGCCGTCGTCAATGGGTCCTTGAATATCTTGTCCCACTCCGAAAAGACCAGGTTGGAGGTAATCACCAGACTGTGCCGCTCATACCGCTCGCTCAAAAAGGTGAACAACACCTCCATCTCTTCCCGACTCTGCTGCACATAGCCAATATCATCCAGAATGACCACCTCAAACCGGTCTAAACGCCGCAGTTCTCGTTCCAGTTCATATTCCTGCTTAGCCCGCAGCAGCCGCCCCACCAGCTTGAAGGTCGGCGTAAACAGCACCGAACGGCCGTTTTCCACCAACAGATGCCCCACGGCCGCCGCCAGATGCGTTTTGCCTGTGCCCGGTAAACCAAAGCACAACACATTCTGGGCCTGATTGACAAAGTCCCCGGCCTGCAAATAGGGTAACTGCCGCCGGATGCGCAGCGGCAAGCGGCCTTCGTCAAAACGGCAAACGTTTTCCCCGGCGGCAGCTTCGACTCCAGCCGCAGACGCTCAATGCGCCGCTGCTGCCGCGTCGCCACCTCCTGTTCCAACAAGTGGGCTAAAAAGCATCCAGCGGCCAGTTATCCCGTTCCGCGCAGCGCATCCCTTCCTCAAGCGCTGCTGCCATCGTCGGCAGCCGCAGCGTCTTGCAATGCAGCCGCACCATCTCGCTCTGATTCATGCCCGTCGTCATGCGCCACCGCCTAGCGCGCCACCGCTCAGCGCGCCACCGCTCAGCGCGCCACCGCTCAGCGCGCCACCGCTCAGCGCGCCACCGCTCAGCGCGCCACCGCTCAGCGCGCCACCGCCGACCAACAACTGGTCGTACAGGCGCAATTCCACCACCGGCTGCGTCAGCGCCGGCACGACCGCCGTTTCCACACGCAGGAGTTCGGCCACATCCACCTCGCTCCACGTCTGACCGGTGGTCAGCAGCAGTTCCAAAGCCGCCGCCACGTCACACTCTAGATGACGCGCCGCCAGATGCAGAATTCGCAAATAAGCTAAATCGGCCCGGCGTGGCGCATACTGCCGGTCCAGCGCCTCCCACGCCTGCCGAAAGACGAGCGAGGGGAACAAATCGTCCCGATACCGGTAGCGGCGAAAGCCCCCCGGTTTGCGCAGCAAGCTGTCAATGACATGGCGGTAATTCACCTGGTGGACCTCATTGCCAATGAGCCGGGCGAAGCGGTCTACCAGTTGACCGGCGTAATAAATCTCCAACGACCACTCATGGATAACCACCGTCACCATTTTGCCGATGAGCGACGTGGGCACAGAATAAGTCTTCTCCAGCACTCGAATGAGGCTGCCCTGACTGACGCGCAGCCGCAGTTTGCTGTGGTTGACTAGCGGCGTGGCCGACAACGGCCGCATCACCGCCAATTCTTCGCGCAATCGCATCTCGCGCCGTTTGTTGCGCTTGTCCATGATGTCAAACAAAAGGTCTCATACACCGCCAGGCTGGCGAAATCGCGGCTGCCACGCAGCAACAACTGCTGCGCCACCGACTGTTTTAGCTTGCCGTTGCTCGATTCCACATCCCCATTCTCGTCAGACGCACCCAGATGAATCGTCTGCGGCGTCAGGCCATAGTGGGCCAGCAGCGCCAGATACTCATCGGTGTACGGCCGTTCGCGTCCTCTTCATCACTGCGCAAGCGGCGGGTTGCCGCCGAACTGTTGTCTGTCTGGACAATTTGCGGCACATAGCCCAATTTCAGCAATGCGCTTTGTAAGCCCAGGCGCACCGCGCTCAACGATTCCGACTGCGCCACACGCCCCCATTCCCAGTTGGAATAAGGCAGGACGCTGTGGATGAGCATGTGTTTGAACGGTTGTCCCTCCAGCGTCACCTCTAGTTCGGTCATCCAGGTGCCGTCCAACTGCATCATCTCGCCTGGCTCCCGTATCTGGTCCAGACTGGCCGTTTGCTCTTGGTTCAGCGCCCGCCAGGTCGTGACACGTCGTTGCAGGGTACGCAGTTGACCCTCCTGGTATTTGCCCGGCTGCTGTTCGCACAGCCAGTCGAACAATGTCTTAGCTTCCAACTCCGGGGCCGCGGCCAGCATTTTCTCTAACATCGGCCACTCAGCAGCAAAAGCATCCGGTCGGGTCTTGTACGTCCGCGCCTTCTCTAGTTGACGGGGCAGCAAACCCGACTGCTCGTATTTGCTGACTGTTTTGCGGCTGCGCAGATTGGCTTTGGCCGCCGCCTGTTCCTGATTCTTACCCTTTTTTCGTTCACGCATAGCAATCCTCACTTGTGCGTCGGTGGCTGTCATTGCTTTACTCCTTACATAAATGTCAGGAGTTTAGCCGCAGTCACGTTGACGCCTAAATGGGCATTTCTAATTGTCGTCAGTGGGTAATTCTAATTGTCGTTGGCCGAGAGCGAGAGTAAGAAGTACATTCTTCCTCTAGCTCTAGCTCCATCCTCTCGCTCCCGCTCCATCCTCTAGCTCGCTGGCTGCCAGTTGTGCCGCGCCCATAATTCGCGGCAGTAGCCATGCGGCACATCCCACAGTTGTTTTCCCCCGCGCTTGCTCGCCCATTCCGCCTGGCTCACTGGCCGGCCGCAATGGGGGCAGATATTGTCGCGGACCACCCGCCAACGCCTGTCATACTTCTCCTGGACGGCGTCGGTGACCACCAGCCACACCGGGGATGCCTGCAACCAGCCATCATCTTTCTCCTGGTGCAGCAGCCAACGGTACAGCAGGTATCTTTCACCATCCTGGAGTTGGCTGCGCTGCGGCCACACGCCCCGATAGGCCACCGAAGGTGGGTGGCTCGGCTGCTGCGCCCACTCATTGAGGAAGGCAGCCAACTCATCCCGATACCCCAGCGAGCCGAAGTCCGGGCTGTAACCGGCCGGGGTGCAGCCCGCCAGCAACGCCGCCGCGCTGGTGACCTTTTGTTTGTCCTCCCAACGGAAGCCGCTGACAGTCACAAAGGCGCTGCGCGGCCATGACTCTTCCTGACCATCCGGCCACAGCAGCGTGTGATGCCCGTGCCGGTCGTGGTTGTAGACGGTCGGTACACGGCCGTAAAACGACCAATCGTACACATCGCCCAGAACGCAGGCGTGCAGCCCGACGCGCAGGGGAGTGTCACGGCCGTCAGTCAAAGCCACCTGCGCGTCGGTGCAGTCGTCGCGGAAACAGTGCTGGCTGTGGGTCAGGTCCAGCGGGTCACCGCCGCCGTTCTTGCAGACCATCGTCAGCACCAACTCGTCGCTGCGCGGCAGTAGGTAGCGGGCGGCTGTCGGCTGGTAATGCGCCCAGGTGCAGTCCACCACGAAGCCGGGGTCGCCGGCCGTGTGGCGCACGTGGAATTCGGCCTGACAGCAGTCGCACCAGACGCCGGAGAAGCCGACGGTGACGAAGGTTGTCCCGTCGCACAACGGACACTGGATGAGGCGGAAGGGGGCATTGTGGTCTACATGCTCGACCTGAACTCCCCAATCTGCCGCTATCGCCTGCTCCAATGGGCGATACGCGGTCAGGGCCGTCAGAGCTTGCGGGTCGGTGAGGGGGGCGGCTTGCCCGGCCGTTAACGGCGCATCCAGGCAGACGATACGGCCGTCGGACAGACGGTAGTGGGGTGGGTGGGGTTGGCTACCCTCTGGTTCCGGCAGCGCCAGCAGCCAGGTCCCGGCCGGCAAGTCTACTGGCTGGTCTGGTAGGCGCATGGCATAGCGGGCGTGAATGTCCCAGCGGGACGGCTTCCTGACCGTCAGCGGCCGGCGTAGGATGTAGGCAGTTGGGGACATGGCATTCCTCCTTATTAGACTGTAGCTATAGATTCACCTCATCCGCCCCGTTAGGGGTATGGCCCTACGTTTCTTCCAGTTCCGGCCGCCAGAAGTCCGCACCTTCCCCCTTGCTCGTCACCAATACTATCGTGTAGGCTCCCGCACTCGACAGCTCAAGGATACCCAAACCGACCGCGTAGGCGCTCAGCCGCACTTGTTCTTCCTGGCCGCGCAGCGCCCGCAGCAGCCGGTCCCGGTCTACTACCAGCCTGAAAGCTGGCTCAATCTGGGGAATAGCCCTGGCAAACGGCGGCAGCCGGACGCCCTCATCCACCACAAATTCATCCGCCTCGTCCAGCGCCACGCAGCCCCGCTTGCCCAGCGCAATCCGCCGCGCGTGCAGGCTGTACTGCCCCCCGGCTACCAATTGACGGCCGTCGCTGTACACATGCTTTAAATCCTTGTGTTTGCCCATCGTTGCCTGCTTCAACCACCTATACCATTTCTTGTTCACCGAATACCTCCATTTTGCCTGCTATACAACAAAAAACGGCCGTTTCCCCTGGTGGAGAAACGGCCGTTGCCTGCCTTTTATCAACGGGATGTCTTCATACTCGGAACGTACTAAAGATGCGCCTCCGCTAGCCCTTTCTGAGTTCACTTTGGCTCATAGAGAAGGCCGATAGCCGTCAGTACCCGCTGGCTCCTGTTTTCTTTACCAGAAGTTTGTTGGACAATACGCCCATTGATAGATAAAAGGAACCTACGATGACGATTGACACTGAACGAACCATCAAACTCCTGCAAGATGCGCTCTTACGCGATTTGGGCGACGAAGTAGACCTCATCTTCCGCTACGGCTCCTACTTGCAGGGTACAACCCATGCTTACTCAGACCTGGACATCTCTTACGTCCCAACGCATGAGACCACCTGGCACAGCATCACCGTCATGGTGGCTGAGGTCATGATTGATTGCTATCCTATCCACTGGTCTCGTCTGGAACGGATGGCGAATTTCGACGATATCAGCGGTACTGTCTTGCTGCGCAACGAGATGCTCTATGCCCGCACAACGGCCATTGCCGAACGGTTCACCCAACTCCCAGCGCGGATCCACGAGTTACAGCAACCTGCAGCGCGTCCGGCGATGCTGCGCAAAGCGCAGACCATCTTTCAAGAAACCGGCTATCCTTACTACTTACTCCGCCAGCAAGTGACCACCGGGCAGCAACTTGCTTGCCTCCACAGCGCACGCGGCATCCTCCAATCCGTGCTGCACTGCCTGATGGTCTGCAACCAGGCTTGCGTAGACACCCGCAAATTAGACCAGGTGTTGGGGCTACCTAAACTGCCTGCCGAGTTCGCCACAACTGTCGCCCAGGTTACCGAAACCACCGACCCGGCGCGCCTGCTGGCCGCCATTGAAACTTTGCTACAAACAACCCGCGCCCTCTTGCTGGCCGAGCAGCAAGCAGCCCACCATCGGCCAGCTTCCTTTGCAGCTATTTTTGACGCCGCCTATCCCGAACTGAAGGGAGACTTGCAGCACGTGATACTCGCCTGCGAGCGGCAAGATATGTTCAATTTCAATCTGACATCTCTGTACCACGAGTTGATGATCCACACGGCGCAAGCGTTTACCGGCGTCGCCTATTCCAGTTTCAACAGTCTGGCGGAATATGAGCAGGACCTTGCCGCGTTGGGCTTCCCCGATTTGCTGCCTTATGTGGCTGCCAGGGATTTCGCCGGACTCCGGCAGCAATGTCTGCTGTTTGACCTACGGTTACAACAGTTTCTCCGGGAAAACGGGGCCGCTCTCAACACATTTGCCACAATAGAGGACTTTCAGGAGTATTTGGCCGGATAGCCTGCCTGGCTCTTTGCCGATAACAAGACAGCTATGGACATCTTTTCTCTACTCGATGAAATTCAGACCATCGCCCGCAACGGTCTGCTCTACACCGATGGCCTCTACGACAGTGAACGGTACGAACGCCTTCTGAGCCTCGCCACCCGCACCTATGCCCAACTGTTGGCAATGCCAGAGGAACACATCAGGCAGCGTTTCCTGACCGAATTGGGCTATATCACCCCCAAAGTCGGCGCCGATGCGGCCATTTTCAACGACCAGGGTGAAATTCTGCTGATGGACCGCGCCGATGGCGGCGGCTGGTGTTTGCCCTGTGGCTGGGTGGAACCCAACGAAAAACCGGCAGCAACGGCCGTGCGCGAAGTCCGCGAGGAAACCGGGCTGGAAGTCGTCGTCCGACAGTTGGTCGGCGTCTTCACCCGTATGCCCGGCGGCCGCAACGGCCCGCATACCATGGTAGCCGTCGTTCATTTATGCGACGTGGTCGGCGGTACGTTAACCCTGTCCCATGAGGGTCTGGCGCTGCGCTATTGGCCCATTGACGACGTACCCGTCTGGCACGCCACCCATGAACAGTATGCCCGCGCCGCCTACGCGCGGTGGCAGTCGGAAACTCTACTGCCAGCTATCTCCAACTGAAAGAGGCTTGTATGAAAAGCTATCTCCAGCTCATTGACACCCAGACCTCTGGCCCGCGCTGCGACATAACGCCGCTATTCGCCGACCCGGCCGCCTTCGCCCAGCTCATCGCCGACCTGACAGCGCCCTTTGCCGCCACGCCGCTGGACTACGTCGCTGGCATTGACGCGCTCGGTTTTGTCCTGGGCGGGGCGATGGCCCTGCGCCTGGGCACAGGCTTCATCCCCATCCGCAAGCGCGGCAAGCTGCCGGTGGCTGCCCGCGCGGTGGCGTTTGTGGACTACAGCGGCCAGACCAAAGGGCTGGAAATCCGGCGCGGACTGCTGCAACCAGGCGACCGGGTAGCAGTGGTAGACGAATGGATTGAGACCGGCGCGCAGGCGCAGGCCGCTATCCAGCTTATCGAACAGGAAGGCGGCGTTATCATCGGTATTGCCACCATAAACATGGACGACAACCCACTGCCAGCGCGTCTGCGGCAGCGGTATCTCTGTCACGTCCTCTGGTTGGATGCACAATGACCGACGTATAATCGGTACTATGAGCAACAGTGTCAGCATCAAGAAGTTTTTGTCCGCTGTAGGCGACCTGCCCTCAGACGAGCCAGTTACAACTCCCGGCAAGTGGTACCAGACGCAGAAAGAGCACTGGATTGGTTGGCTGAACGAGTACGCTGGCCCAGGCGCTTATAACCGCCAAAACCATACCACACGTGATGCCCGTTACGCTTACAATCACATTGTCGAACCCGGAATGCTTCTTTGGCTTATCGAGGCGGCCGGCGTTGATGAGGAGCTGGTATCACAGGCCAAACGCGACTTTTCTCAAGGCACATCCTTGATGCAGCAGTCAGCCATTATCCGCCGCATCGTTCCCTGGGATACGGTAGCGACAGCTCTTTGGGGCAGTCTCCTGGGTTAAGTGAACCGGGTTATCCGCCTCGCGGCGGGGCTTCCTTTTCATCCTTTGGTTGTATTTCTGGCCGCCAGAATTCCCCATCTCCCCCCTTGCTCGTCACCAATACTATCGTGTAAGCTCCCGCACTCGACAGCTCAAGGATACCCAAACCGACGGCGTAGGCGCTCAGCCGCACTTGTTCTTCATGGCCGCGCAGCGCCCGCAGCAGCCGGTCCCGGTCTACTACCAGGGTGAAAGCTGGCTCAATCTGGGGGATAGCCCTGGAAAACGGCGGCAGCCGGTCCACGCCCTCATCCACCACAAATTCCTCCGCCTCGTCCAGCGCCACGTACCCCCGCTTGCCCAGCGCGACCCGCCGCGCGTGCAGGCTGACCTGCCCCCGGCCAACAATTGACGGCCGTCGCTGTACACATGCTTTAAATCCTTGTGTTTGCCCATCGTCGCCTGCTTCAACCATCTATACCATTTCTTGTTCTGGTTCATCGTCCACCTCATCATCCTGCCAACAGGCAACAAAAAACAGTCGTTCCTCCCTAGAGAAACGGCCGTTGCCCATTCTAAACGTCCCGATTCTCCAACCCGGTCAGAGGCTACGTTTCGTCGTTCGCCGTGTCGCGCTCCGCGCCGCTCTGCAATCGCTTGCGCTGTTCCAAATACGATTCGTCGCTAATCACTTTTCGCCCATGCTCCTGCTCAAACGCCACCCGCGCCGCACCCGCCGCCCGGCCACCCTTGTCAGCCGCCTCGATGTTGGCCTCATACCCCTGGGCATCATCCATCTGCGCATTGACGATGGTCGCCTGTTCGGCGACGTTGATGAACGCCAACTCCAGCCCTGTCATGTGGTCGCGCACTTCGCCCTTCTCCACGCCCTTGTGGGCGCGATGCTCCGACGGCGTCATACCGAACGCGCCGCGATGGACAACGGCCGTTAACAACCCATACTGCTTCCCCTGCACGCCCCGCGCCTTCCATTCATCCGTCAACTGGTTGCGCGTCTCTATCGTAATCTGCCGCTGCCGAATCCACGCCTCATCATACCCCTGGCGCAGATACCGCTGCCGCACCGCCGCCATCGCCGATTCCGCATCCCCAGTGAAGGCCGCGTCGAGAATCAGGTGAGCTTCTTCCTGGAATTGCACCACTTTGGCCCGCAGCCGGGCGTCCTTAATGCGCCCCGCGCTAATCCCGAAAAGAAAACCGCTTAGATATTGCCGGGGCAAACAGATGAGAACCCGGTTTTGCCCTTCAGCCTCACCCTGCGTATTCATTACGAATACGGAGAGGGTCCGGATTTTCTTCGCCAACACCGCATCTCGCCTGATTCGGTTGAACTGCGACCCCCAGGAGAGACCCAACGCCTCGACAATCGGCCGCAGCGCCACATAGATTTCGCCGTCTTCGCCTAACTGCACGATAAGCCGGTCTTCATAGAATGGGATGGTCACTTCGCCAATGGAGAGTAGTTCCTGGTCGTTTGTCTCGCTCATCGTCACCTCGCTGCGCCTGATTCGTCCGGTTTTCCGCAGGCTGTTTGCCTGACCAGATTATACCCCTGATAGAACATATGTGCAGCCCAAGAAAGCGCCGGTCAGTCTGACTGGCGCTCCAGGCGAAACGGGGCCAGCGTGGCCGCCGTCATCGGCACACTGCGCATGACCGGTGGCGTCAGGCTGAAATAACAGCCCAGCACCGTCACCTGCCGCTGCAAGACCATCTCCGTCACCAGATGGCCGGCCACGGCCGCCACCAGCCGGTTGACCATCAGCGATTGCGCCTCTTGTTGAGCCATGACGGCACAGGAGACGGCCGTTGCCTCCTCCGCCTCAGCCAACAATCCCGGTTCCTGGAGGTAGGGGTAGGGCAGGCCGGTACACAAGCCGAGTTTGTCCAGCCGGATCATCTCCGGCCGGCCGGTATTGCCCAGCAGCACTTGACCATTGACCCGCTCGTTGCCACACGACAGCAGCCAGAGGCCGCCATCATGGGCCAGCGCCGTGCGCGCCATCTCCTGCCGCGCCGCTGTGTTGTCCACGCAGTCAATCAGGAGGTGTAATTGCCCCCGCCGCTCTGCCCCGCCCGAAAGCCAGCGTTCGCCCAGCGGATGGTTGTACCGCTGCGGCCAGGCGACCACGTCCAGCCCGTAGGCGGCGTTGAGCCGCGCCGCCAGGTCTACGCATTTGGGCACGGCCGTGGTCAGGGCGCTGGCGGCGGCAAAGCTCTGCCGGCCGACGTTGCCCGGTTCAACCACGTCGTGGTCTACCAACGTCAATTCCACCCGGATGCCTTGCTGCCGCGCGTGGTAGGCCAGGCCGCCCAACGCCAGCGCCAGCGCCGACCCGGTGCCGCCGCAGCCTACTTGCAGGATGCGGACGTGGCTGGTTTCTCTTAGCAGGACCCGATAGGTTGGTTCGATGGTCAGGGGAGTCATCGGTAGCTGGCGGCTGGTTGTTGGTAGCTGGCGGCTGGTGGTTGGCGGCTGGCCGTTGGTGGTTGGCGGCTGGTGAACGGCCGTTAACCGGTTGTCGGCTGCCATTGGCTGGCGCGGTTGCCGCTCCGGTTAAGTCCTCCACCTCGACCACCGGCAGGCCAAAGTAGCCGCCTGGCTGCCCTTTGCCCTGGGCACGGGCAATCTCGTCGGCGATGTTGGCCCACAGGCTCTGCCACATCCGGCTCAGGGCGATGTGCAGTTCGCCCGGACTGTGCGCGACGTGGCGCAAATCGGCCCAATCGGTGAAGGCCGGAACCACCGACTGGTAGTTGCCCAGGTTCACCCGCTGCTCCAGGCTGACGCTGACGGTGCGCACGAAAATGGGGTCTGGCTCGCCAGTTGACGGCGGCTGCAAACCCAGAAAGACCAGTTCATCACCGCCTTGCAGCCGCTGGTACTGCGCCCGCACGTTCTCTCGCGCCATCCGCCGCACCCGCTCTTCGGCGTGGTGCAGGTCGAAGGCCGCCCCTTCCGTCGCGTAGCTCTTCACCCAGATGGTTATCGCCGGGTTGAGGCTCTCAAAGTTTCCCAGATTAAACTTCCGGTCGTAGGTGACGGCGAAGCCGCGCAGCAGCACCGGCTCTTCCAACTCGTAGGTGAAGCCGGTTAACTCTTCTTCTAAACTAGCCGGGCCAGACCCGTTGCCATTGCTCTGTCCATTCTTGTTCATCGCTTCTCCTTCTCGCTAAATGGTCCGCTGCTGCAGAAAACGACCGCTACCGGCAGCGGCAGCCAATATCCATACACCCCCACCCGCAGGCGCATCTCCGGCTCACTATCCAATTTGCCGATGACCCCGTACAGCCGCGCTCCCTGCTCGTCGGCGTTGTCGGTGGCGCTGAAAAAGGCGGCCATATTGCCGTGCGAATGCAGGTCGCACAGGATGGCCGGAGCGCTGTTTCCGACAGCGACGACGCTGCTGCCGGTGGCCAACTGCGACGGCCGTCGGACCTGCACCCGTCCAGCCTGGCAGTGCAATTGGTAAAACACCTCGTTCAGCCCGCCATCCGGCCGGCGGGCGCGGCCGGCGTCGGCCAGAATACTGTTGAGCAGACTGCCCGACAAGCGGGGAATCTTGAGGCGAAAATCCGCCGCCAGCAGCGGCAGCCCACGCACAACGGCGGCAGCGACCGGTATCCGGGCGGCGAAAAAGCGCGTCTCGGCGCGGATGAACAGCCCATTGCCCGCCAGAACGTACTGATAGGCCAGGGCATCGGTCGGCGGCAGCGGCTCGTGGCGGTGAATCTGGTAGGTGACCAGGTTGGGGAACATATCTCCTCCGGATAACAAAAAGCCGTCGCCACCAACAAGGTGGCGACGGCCGTTGCGAGTGACAATGCCTGGGAACCGGCGTCTGTCGGCTATGGCTATCGCTATCGCTTACAGAAGGGTAAAAGTCAAAAGACAAAACACCATCAAAGCAAATGCCCGACACTCTGCCGTGTAGGAACCAATTCCTTCAGTGGGAAATGCTTCTTGCCGTTTAACTCTGCCCACAAACGGCGCACGTCGTCCGGGTAACGCTGACACTTGCCGTTACTCAGATGAGAATTGAAGGCGCTGCCTTCCAGGAACAAATCCAGCGCCGGCCTGATACTCTGCGTCGAGCAGACCGGAAAGGGCGCGTCGCCCTGGCAGATATGGCCAGTGTGGTGGACATTTGGGCAGGGGGCCTCGTACAGCGGTTCACGGCCGTTACTCGGCCGCTGCCTGACAGCAAACACGTGGTAGGCTTTGCCGCTGCCGACAAACACCAGCGATGGTAGGGGAATATGATACCCTTGCCGCACTGCGCCCTCTTCCACTTGCACCCGCCACCGCCGCGCCGGGACAAAGATAGCCAACGTCACCGTCTGTCCGCGCTGCCGCCAGAACAACACGTCCGGCGGCAGCAGACCGCTGCCCAATGTCACGTTCATACAAGCGCCGACCACGTCCTGGACGGCGACGGGATGGGTGGTCGTCCGGCCGTCTTCCGTCCACTGGCTCATCATCACGGCCGTATTGTAGAAATCCAACCGCAGCCGCGGACATGTTGTCACAGATACCCCATCTTGCTCATCCATCTTCGCCCTCTTCCTCTAGCTCTAGCTCTAGCACCCCCTCTTCCTCTAGCTCTAGCTCCTCCCACGCCGTCGCCAATGCGTCGCGCACGGCCGTCAGCTTATCGGCAGTCTCCACCGGCGTCTGCTCTTGCCAGTCCAACAGCCGCTGCGCCCGCTCGGCCACCGGCTGCGCCGCCTGCCATTCGGCCGCCAGCCAGGCCACGTTCTCGGCCGTCCACGGCGGATGCCCCCCGCCCTCGACCAGGGCCATCTCGCCGGTGTCCAGCCAACTATTGCCAGTGTTGTGGTCCAGCATCTCAATCAGGTCCGGCAAGGCGTCCAGCGGCTCCGGCAGGTTCAGCTCGCGCAGTCTGGTCACCAAACGCTGCGGTTCCAGATTGCGGGGAACCAGGTGGTCGGGATAGAGGGCGGCGAATTCGGCACGGCCGTCCGGTGGGTCGTCGTCGCGGCGGGCGTAGCTCATGTACAGCAGATAGGGCGCTGGCTCTTTCCATCCATCCCACTCGTCGTGCCACTCATCGTAGCCCAAAGGCACAAGGGGAATCTCAAACAACCGCCATTCGATGCCTTCCAAATCTATCTCCCAGACATCCTCATAGACAGGGAACAGTCTGCCCACTCGCTCCAGGAAGCGGCCCATGGCCTGAGACACATCCTCGTCGTCGCGCCAACCGCCGATTGCTTCATCCAGCCATTCAGTCTCGTCCGGGAAAACCATCTCGTACAACTCTGCCAGCCGGTCGGCCAGTGGAAGAAAGTCGAATGGCGGGATGATGGGGCAGACAACCGGGGTATCGGCCAAGGCGTCGGTCGCCGTCAGGAGCGTCGGCCGCAGGTCTAGAATCCCAAGGGCAGGCAGGGCAGGGGAATGGGCGGTATTTGTTGACATGAAACTATCATCCGGTTGACCGCGAAGGTCTGGTCGCGCACGTCCGCCGTACACGCCTGCAAAACAGCTCTGTGCCGCCGAACAGCGCGTAGGGTTAACGGCCGTTCGCCTTCTAAAGCCGCAAAGATGGGAACCAGCGGGGCGCCGCGCTCCGGCAAGACGGCCAGCGCGGCCAGGAGCGCGTCAAGACCAGTTGTCTCCGGCTCATTCATCGCTGCCCGCCCCTTGGGCCGCGCACCCTTGGGCCGCGCACCCTTGCGCCGCGCACCCTTGCGCCGCGCACCCTTGCGCCGCGCACCCTTGCGCGCCACTTGCTTGCTGAAGGTAATCTCCAGTGTCCCGTCATCCAACAGTTTCTCTTCCGTTTTGGCGTGGCTCAATTCCGGCAGGAAGGTCCGCAGGTGGTGGAGGACGTTCTCGACGCTGTACTCCGACCCCGGGTCGGGAAAGGTTTGCGCGCCGTATTTGAAGACGCGCCGGGTGTAACCGGACGCGCCCGCCGTCGCGGGGACGGCGACATTGTCGGTGATGGGTACTTCTTCGGTTGTCATCGGGTCTTCTCCTTAGCTAGAGGATTGAGCGAGAGCTAGAGGATTGAGCTAGCAGCTTGTCGGAGAAGATACGTTTCTCCGAACAAAAATGATTTCGGTGTAAACTTTGGGTATGGCAAGAAAATTCAGAACTGCTGATTACGAAAAGACCCTGGACCTGCAAATCACCTTGCGCGATGTCCTGCCACCCGACCATTTGGCTCGCTTCATTGTCGCTGTCGTCGCCCAACTTGATTTGGGGATCATGTATAGAAAGTATAGCGAGCAGGGTGCGCCACCCTACGCCCCGGAATTGCTGTTGGGATTGTTGTTTTATGGCTATGCTACGGGCGTTTTCAGTTCGCGCAAGATTGAACGCGCCACCCATGAGGTGATTCCCTTTCGTTTCATTACCGGTGACATGCACCCCGACCATGACACGATTGCGGCTTTCCGCCAACAATTTCTGGCTGAACTGAAAGAGTTGTTTGTCCAGATACTGTTGATTGCCCAGGCGATGGGCTATTTGCAATTGGGTAACGTCAGTCTGGATGGCAGCAAAATCCATGCCGATGCGTCCAAGAGCAAAGCGGTCAGTTACCAGCGGCTGTTGGCTATCGAAGCCTATCTGCAAGCCGAAGTCGAGGAGTTGTTCACTTTGGCTGAAGTTGCCGATGGAGGACAACTGCCCGAAGAGATGAACATTCCCGATGAGATTGCCCGACGCCAGCAGCAATTGGCGCGGCTGGCCGAAGCCAAGAAGGTGCTGGAGGAACGCGCCCAGGCCCGGTATGAAGCCGAGCAAGCCGAATACGAGGCCAAGATGCAAGCCCGGGCCAAAAGCCGACCCACAGGGAAAAAGCCGCCGGGCAAACCACCGCAGCCACCCACCCAGGACCCAGAGATAAAGACCAGTACAACTTCACCGACCCCGAATCGCGCATCATGAAAAACGCCACCAACAGCGGCTTTGACCAACATTATAACGTCCAGGTAGTGGTTGACCATGACAGTCGTCTGGTAGTGGGCAATTGGTTGTGTGACCATACCAACGATAAACAGGCCGCCCTGCCAACTCTCGACACCGTACCACCAGTCGTGGGTCAGCCGAAAAGGTCAATTTGGACACCGGCTATTTCAGCGAAAACAACATCGCCAGCTTGGAAGCGCGCGGCATTGACCCCTACATCGCCACCGGTCGCAGCCCCACCATCAGGGTTGGCGTGCCTTTTCCTGGACAATCCCAACCCGCCACCCAATGATGCTTCCGTCAAAGAGCAAATGGCTTACAAACTGCAGACCACCCTCGGCAAAGCCACCTACCGTTTGCGCAAATCGACGGTTGAACCGGTTATCGGTATCATCAAGGGAAACCGGGTTTCCGTCAGTTTTCTCTGCGAGGCCTGGTTGCTGCCGGTGGCGAATGGACATTGGTTTGTCTGGCTTACAACTTGAAACGATTGCATACCTTGCAGGTTGGTTGATGGGGGCGTTATTGCCCCCTGCCTGATGCCCGAAAACGGGCTGTAAAACCGTGCAAAATTCATGGTAATGAGGCCAATATGAGTTGCAAACTGCTTGTCTTGATGCTTTGAAATCGTTATTTGTCTATCATGGGGCCTTCAGAAGATATTTTTCCGACAGCCTGCTAGAGGAAGAGTTTGAGATGACGTTCTTCCTCTAGCTCTCGCTCTAGCTCTAGCTTTTCCTCTCGCTCTAGCTCAAAACAGGGATAGATTGTGGACTTGTGGACGAGGCGGGGGCGGCGGTACGGCCGTTTGCGGCAAATGGGTGGCCGCCACCGACGCGGCGACTTCTTCTTCCGCCACCAGTTCTTCGTCCAACTCATCTGATGATACGGCGGCAGTCAATTGCGCCTGCACCCCATAGGCCGTCCAGGCGGCGTTAATCAGGTCGAGCAGCGCGTCGAAACGGCCGCTCCGGCTCACCGGCGGCTGCTCGGCTGCGCCTACGCTGACCAGCGCCAGCCGCTCGTCACGGGTCGATCCGCCAGCCACCAGGGTGACAACAATCGTCACCGCTTTGTCGGCCAATGGGTCGGCAACAGTTAATATCGGGTTCATCGCACCTCCTGAGCGAGAGGATAGAGCTAGAGCTAGAGGAAGAGGTGGAACTCATGCTCTTCTTCTAGCTCTCGCTCTCGCTCTCGCTCTCGCTCTCGCTCTCGCTCTCGCTCTCGCTCTCGCTCTCGCTCTCGCTCGCTCTCGCTCTCGCTTCTTCTCTAGCTAAACGGCCGTTCCTGATAAGCCGCAAACTGTGCCGCGCTGCCGTTCAACGGCAGGCTAAACAACTGTCCCTGCGCCCGCTGCCATTCGGCGTGCGCCCAGATAAACAGGGTAAATAGCTGCGCATCGCTCAATTCACCGCCCTGCGTCGCCAACTGCTGGCTGAACCAGTCGCTGTGGCTTTCGCTGGCCGCCAGCGGCCGGCCGGTCAGGAATTCAAAAGCGTTGCGCTCGCTGCCATGCCGGTTGGCCGCCTGGACCAGGTGCAATAGCTGCTCCTTCAACCAGGCCCGCGGTATCTCCGGCGGCGCCGGATGGGCCGGAATGAGTTCCGTCCACGGCCGGTTGGGCGCAAACTGGCGACAGACCGGTATCTGTGGCGCGTTTTTGTCGTCGGCTGCCAGCACCTTAAAAGCTACCTGGCGCGACCGCCCGGCCCAGGCGCAGTGCGGTACGCTCTCATCTTTGGTCGGGCTGGCTTCTAGCTTGTGGCGGCAGTCACCGCAGGCGGTGGCGAAGGGATGGCTGACGGCCATCTGCCCGTGCCGGGCCATGAAGTCGGCAATCCGCGCCCGCTGTTTGGCGATGGGCGAATCGGAGGGCGGCGGGGTGGGGGCAGGGCTGCCGGTGAACGGTTGACCGGTATCCGCCAACGGCCGTTGACCCTTCTCCGGCTTTGGTTTCGCGTCAACTGTTGAACCGCTGCTACCCACCATCGCCCCGCTTCCCTCTTCCTCTCGCTCTCGCTCTCGCTCTCGCTCTAGCTCTAGCTCCCGCTCTTTGGCCGCCTGCGTCTGCCACGCCTGCAGCAAATCATCGTAGCTTTTGACCCGGTAATCGCCGCCTTCGCCCACCACACCCGGATGCTGCCCCCACGCCCAGGGTACACGCACGTCGAAGTTGTCGTTGGGGGCCAGTCCGTGCAGGCAGCGTTCTCCTTCCTCACCCACCCGGCAGGGCATTCCCAATGGCCCACCCTGACCTTGCGACAGGTCATCGCGCAGTGACTGTCTGGGTAACTGCCCGATGGGACAGGTCGCACAGGAGACTTCGGTGATGAGGTACTGCACCACCTCCGACCAGTGAATCTGCCCATTGGCGAAGTAGGTCTCGCCGCCCAACGCCTGGAACCAGAGCGCCAGCTTCTCCTGCTTGCTCCACGGCTCCTCATGGACGTCGCGGAAAATGAACATCGCCGCCGCCGCGTAGGCGTCCTCCGGGTAGGCGGCCAACGCCTGCCCCCACAACTGCACCAGGGCGCGGGCAATGTTGCGCTGCGACTGGTGCTTGACCATCAGCGGCAATTGCAGGCCCGGCCATTTCTTCAGCGTGGCGGCGCACTCCTTGATAGCCTTTGCCGTGAGCTTGCCCGGCTCATTGGCCAGGATGAAGATAGCCAGACCGGTGCGCTTCGGCTCCGGCAGGTCGGCCACGGCCGTCGCTACGCTCATCGGCAGTTCCCCGGCGGCGATGCGCTGCGCCAGGTCGGGCGGGATGTCGGTCAGCGCCAGGTGGTTGCGCACATAGTGGATGTGCTGACCGCAGTTGCGCGCGATTTCTTCCGGCGTCGCGCCGGCCAGCAGCGCCTGACGGAAGCTGTGGGCCACACCCATCATGTCCGGCTGGTCGCTGCCGAAGTTGGCGCTGTGCAGCGCCAGGATTTGCGCCTTCGGACTGCCCTCGAAGAGGACAAACGGGATTTCTTCCGCCCCGTACTTGCCCAGCAGCGAGGCGATGAGCGCTTCCAGCGAACCGAGCGATTCGACAAGGGTGGCAATCATCGTCCGCGTGACCTCGATGGATAATCTCTGTGTCCGGCCGTTCGGCGGCCCAGTCGCGCAGGGCGAAGGCCAGCAGTTGGGCCATTTGCCGCCGGTGGCCGCTGATGATGTAGTAGCTATCGGCCGTCTGGCCGTTGGCGGCCGGGGTGGCGACGGGAGTCGCGACTCTCGTCGCGACGACCGGCTGCCACTGGTCCAGGCCACGTTCGTAGACCTGCAAGGTCAGGGCAGCCAGCGCTCCCAGGTCGTAGCTGGCCCGCATCTGCGCCGGGTGGGGCTTCAGGTGTTGGATGGCTGTGGTTGGCATGGAAATACTCCTTTTTGAATGCGGAATGATGAAGGGGGAATGATGAATTCCCATCTGGTGGGCGGTTGAGAAAAAGGGGGGAAGCTAGAGCTAGAGCTAGAGCAAGAGCAAGAGCAAGAGTAGGTCTCTTCCTCTTCTTCTTCCTCTTCCTCTAGCTCTAGCTCTCGCTCTAGCCCTGGCTCAATACTCATTTGGGAGCAGCGCCGTGGTGACGCTGCGGTCGGCTTCGGTAATCACCCAGAGGCGCACTGTCTCGCCATCGGCGGTGGGTACGTCGTAGGCGGAGAGGATGCGCAGCCCTTCTTTAACGGCCGTTTCATTCTGCCGCCGGTCGAAGGCATCCAATTGACCCCAATCCCCCCGGTGATGGCGGGCGATGTAGGGCGTTGGGTCAATGCCCAGCGCCGCCACCCCCGGCGTCATCACCACCTGGCCCAGAGGAAACAGCCCTGGCGTGTCCCGATTGGCTTCCTCGACCAGAGAGATGTAGAGGTAGGGCGCGCCGCTGTTGTCCGGCTGTACGTCGGCCTGGAAACGCCAGTAGCGCCGCTCCAGACCGCGGATGATGACTGTAAACTGCCGCCGGTTCGGACCCACGTCCTCGCCGCCGCGTATGCACATGCCCAACACGTCGTGCCATAACCCTTTGTAGTCGTTGGGCCAGGCGCTCGCCACCGCCCGATGCAGCAGGTCGGCCACGCCCTCGCTGGTGGTCACAGGAATCTTGAAATGCTGCCGACTGACTTCATCCAGACCCAACCACCCCAATCTGGCGTCCAGCAGCTGGCCGTCGGCCAGCAGTTCCGCCGGGCCGGGGCCGGCGTGGATGAGGACGGGGGCAGCCGTCGTTGCTGCGGACAGGGGTGGGCAGGCCGCCGGGAACGGACTGACCGTCCAGTAGAGGCCGGTCGCTGCTAACTCCACGTCCGGGGGCGTCAGCTGGACCACCTCGGCGTAGCCCAACTCCCGGCATAGGGCGTCGGCCGTTTCCAGAACACGTTGGTAGGCGGCGGCGTCCATCGGGGCGCCGGGGTACAAATAAGCGGCCACCGTATCGGCCACCGCCTGGTAGAACAGATGGGGCCGCCCGCCCAGGGCGATGGTGGGCAGAGCCGTCAGTTTTGTTTTAAGGTCGTTCATTGGTGTCTCTTGAGGTATCACAAAGCTGTGTCATGGGCGTACTCCCAGATGCTTACGTTGTCCGGCAGCGATTTCAGCAAGGGCAGCACGGCCGTGCGCGCCAGCCCACCGTTGCCGATACCGGGAAAGTTGAGGTGGATAGCACAGTCGGCATGGTAACGCGCCCACCAGGTTAAGGCGGTCACGCTCTGGGTAACCAGGGACAGGTCGGCCGGCCGCTGCCAGTGATATTTCACCTGGAAGGCCGCCAACTTCGCCGCCGGCCAGCGCTGGCTGATGAGCAGTCCGTAGAAGCCCTGGCTGCCGCAGATGGTCTGGATTTGCGCGCCCAGTGCTGCATCCAGACCGGGAAAACGCTCCCTGGCTTGCCGGGCCATGCCAAGCTGAATGATAATCCAGCCCAACACCAAACGGCCGTCAGCCGTCAGGGTGCTGTTGGTGGTAACAAGAAACAGTCCGGCCGTCTCATAGGCCGTCCACATATCACCGACCTGGAATTGGGGCATGAATTACCTCCTGGCAGTTGGTTTAATCTAGTCCATCCGATGAGGGCAAAGTGTCGCCGATAGCGCCAATGATTCGCGGCATCCGCGCCGTTAGGCGCAAACCCGCCTACAGAACAGAAGCTTGATACCCGAAAAAAAAGAGGCTGCTCCTCGTCATCGGGGAGCAGCCTACCTGCAACAACTGCCTCCGCGGGTTACTTTCCCGCGCTCGCCAACCACTCGGCAGTCGCGATGACAGCATCGCCCAATTCGGGTTCGCCTTCGTCAATGATGCCGTCTTCGGCGTCTGCCAACGTCGCGGTTATCTTTCCATGGCGGTGGTCTCCGGCGTGCTGCTTAGATGTTGGCAGCTATCGCGGATACCATCGCCGCCATCACAGGCGGTTAACAGAAGCAGGGTCACAAGCAGCAGAATAAGCACACCTGGTTTACGAGAAATCATGGGGAAGCCTCCGGAAAATAAAAAAAGGCGTGGACACGGCCGTTAACGGCCGTGCCCACGCCTGTCAGTCAGCGGGATGGTTGCAAATCTGGACGAATCTGTCCTAGAAGGGCACCTCGTCCTCTTCATACGCCGGTTCGCCCGCGCCGTGACCGTTGCCATTGCCATTCCCGTTGGCCCCGTTGCCGCCGCCCAGGAAGATGACACGGTCGGCGACTACCTCATACGACGCGCCTACAGTGCCGTCTTGCCGCGTCCACAGCCGCGGTCCGCCAGTAGCCGGGTCTGGCCGCAGCCGCCCTTCCACCAACACCTTCTGCCCTTTGCTCAGGTATTGGTTAGACGCTTCCGCCTGCTTGCCCCACACCGACACGCGCACCCAGGTCACTTCTTCCTGCATCTCGCCCGTCGTCCGGTCAGTCCAACGCCGGTTGGTCGCCAACGACAGGTTCGTCACCGCCTGGCCGTCTGGCATGTAACGCATGTCCGGGTCTTGCCCCAAATTGCCCACAATCGTCACTTTTTGGTACATGTTTCACTCTCCTTATCGCTAAAATTGGGTTGATAAACAATCTTCACCTCATCCGGCGCGATAGCGCCCTCTTCAATTGCGGATTGGCGATTGCGGATTGCGGATTGGGGAGAGGCCTCTCTTCATTCCGCAATCCGAAATCCGCAATCCGCAATTGGTACGAGTACGGCCAACACGTTGCCATCCACCGCCGTCGCCCAGGCGATGCGCCATTGGTCGTGGCGGATGGCCGCCAATTCGTGGTCGCGCTGCACGTAGCCAAAGAGGTTGCCGCGTGGCGTGCGGGTAATGACACGGTTGTCGTCGGTGACGGCCGTTGTCAGCGCCATCCCCTGGAACTTCGTTGCCGCGTAGTCGGCGATAAGTGCTTTGGCCTGTTCCCGCATGGCCGACGGTACATCGCCCATGCGGGTGTACTGCTTTGGGCCGGTGGCGTTAAGCAGATTGAGCCACGTTCCGTTGATGCGTACCGGCACGCCAGCACGCCGCGCCATCGGTTCCTCATGGTACTGGAGTACCGCCCCGGCCGTCGTCCAGACCGGTTCGCCCAGCAGCCCACTCTGCCGCAGCGCCGCCAACATCGTCTGGGCCAGACCCGGTTCACGGCCCGGACCGGACGGGTGTTTCTCGCCCAACTGCCAGAGCAGCCCATCGCGTACCGGCGCGCCTGCTTCCGGCCCGTGAATGTAGAGGTAGGCCGCCGCGCCGAGCAGGACAAACGGCCGTTGCGCCGCCGGCCACTGCGCCAGATAGGCTTCACTGGCCTGCCGCGCCGCCTGGTAGAGGGTTTCGGCAACGGCCGTATCGCCATCCTCAGCCTCGTCACCCGACCAGAAGAAGTCGTCAGCGCCGCGACCCTCGGCCAGCGCCTGCCGGATAGCCCGGCTGTAGACCTGGCGCAGCTCCTTGCCCACCGCCAGCCACTTCCGGCCTTGCTCGAACAGCGCCAGCGGCGGACACGCCTCGCACGCCAGCGCCGCCACTTCGGCCTGGTACTGCGCCTTGTGGGCTTCGATGGCCGCGCTTAAGGTGTCCAGCCAGTGGGGGTGCAGTTGACCGGCGGCCGCTGCCTGCTGCCGCGCCTCGCGCGCTGTCTGGCGCAACCAGTCTGGCAGCCGGTCGAGCAGCGTTTCCGGCAGCAGCCGGTGGGGATTGACCAGCCCGTGCTGCGCCATGCGCCGCAGGGCCATCTCGTTCCACTGCCGGACGGGGGTCAGATCCAGTCCGCTCTTGACGCTGCCGTCAATTACCGCCTCCAACGTCGCCGGAAGCTGGTCGGGCAAACGGCCGTAGACAGCTTTGCAGAGCATCATCACGTTGCAGAAGCTGCCCAGCACCCCCCGGTTGGCCGCCGCCTGTCGGATGGTGGGCGTCATGGCGGCAATGGTGTAAGCGAGATTGGTTTCTCCCGTGTCGTCTGTCGCCGCGAGCGTGCCGTATTGGGTGGCGAGGTGGTCAATGCGCGGCGGCAGCCGGTGGCTGGACATGACCGGACAGGTCAATGGGCCATCGGGCGTGGCCCAGGCGATAGGGTGGCTGGCCGCCGTCGGCCGCAAGAGGACGTATTCACCGACCTGGTTGGGGCTGCGCCAGAGGAGGAGTCTCGGCTGACGGCCGTCGCTGGCGTCGGCGAATGGGAAGACCCAGGCCGCGTCGTCGCCATCGCAGCCGCCCAATACGTCTACGATGGTCTCCAGCCAGTCGGCGTCGTTGACCCAGGCGGTAGCGCCGGCCGGGTCTAACTCGACGTGGCCGGGTGGCACATCGCGGTCGCCGACGGCCGCCGGGAAGAGGTAGTAGCGGCCGCCGGGAATGGGCAGACGCAGTTTGCTCGCCCGGCTGCCCAACCGCTTGAGATGCTGCCCAGCGGCGGCCTTGACCATGCCCGCGAACCACATCAGGCGGCCACCGCTGGCGACGTACTCGCCGACGTGCCAGTCGGCCAGGGAATCCAGCGCCTCGGCGGTGTTGGCGGTGGTCAGGCGGTCGAGGATGCTGTCTAAACGGCCGTCGCGGATGCTGGTCAGGAACAGGCTGCTCTCCATCGCCGTCCAGGCCAGCAGGTGTTCCGGCTGGAAGAACGGATAGAGGTTGATGAGGCTCTGGATGTCCAGGCTCATTTGGTCGGCGCTGTGGACGGGGTGCAGGCCGATGAAGGTCCGGGAAGCCTGCCCTGAGTCCCCCGAAGGGTCTACCAGGGACAGTTCTTGTTTGGCGCTGCCGGTTGGAAACAGGAAGTCTACGGTGAGGCTGTCTACGACGTAAACGTGCCCCTTATCCTGCCCGCCGCTGTGCAGCGTCGTCACCTCGAAGCGGTTGGCGGCGAGCAGTTCCCGCCGGTGGCGTTCGTCAAGTCCTTGTCCTGAGCCTGTCGAAGGATACAGCGCATCAGCCAGGCGCTGGATAAAGCCCCGGCTGACCTGACCGCTGCCGTCCCACAGACGGCCGTCCAACGAAGGGTTGTACTCGATGGTAATGTCGCTGTCGGCGAAAAAGCCCCAATAGCGAAACGGCCGCATGATGCGCGACAGCCGTTTGGACAGGACGTAGCCGCCCTTGTCCAGCAAGAGTTTCAGACCGGCATCGGCCAGGAAGTCGGCCGTGTCCAGCCCTGGCACGTGCAAATCCAACACCTTGTCGTCCTTCACCCAGCGAAGTGCCGGGCTGGGAGCCTGGAAAATGTCGGCAAGGGCGGCCTCGTCACTCAAGGAATGAGCAGTAATTTGCCACGCCTTATCGGCCGGCAGGAACGGATACGCTAAACCACCACGGTTATCGTCAAAACGAATGGTTGTCATCATTTTCTCCTTATGAGCTAGAGCTAGAGTAAGAAAAGAGCGGGAACAGGATTGGGAACTAGAGCAGAGCCAGAGAAAGAACCAGGACGTCACCCTGCCTCTTCCTCTCGCTCTCGCTCTAGCTTTCACTTCCTCCCCATTGGCCGGTGCGGCGCATCTCGCGCAGGGCCACGCCCCAGGCGTCGAGCGCCTGGTCGCTCTGGTGGGCTTCCCATTGTGGTTGGGTTTTGGCCGGCTTCGGGCTGCGCCGTTCGCCCGGTACGCGCTGCTGGTTGGGCTGGAGATAAATCGCTTTCTGGGGGTCTGGTTGGTTCATGAAATCCTCCTTAGCTAGAAACGCAAAGAGGCAACCCACGGTGGACTGCCTCTCTTCCTATTTATATAGAGCGCGATTACAGCAGTGGCCGAACGGCCGTTACGCTTACAGGGTGAACTCGTCGGCCGGCGCTGTCGGCGGGGTGGGGCGGTACGGCCGCTGCCACCACGCGGCCCAGCCAGATTGCCGTATCGGCTCCTCGCCCAGGCAGATGGTGTAACTGAGATGCAGCTTGCCGCCGGGCAGGGGCAGCGTCAGGCTGACGCTCGCGTCCTGGTGGTCGAGGACGAAGCAGTAGTTGGCGCTGAGGCGGAAGGGGCCGAGGCGGGCCAGGCAGGCGTCTTCGTAGGGGCTGTGGTGTTCGTCGTACCTAGACGCCCACCCGCAGGCCATCAGGCGGATGATGAGATTGAAGATTCGTTCGGTCAACATTAAGATTTTCTCCTTTCGCTGCACGATTAGAATGGGAATACAAAACGGCCGTTACCCGGTTAGCAGGCAGCGGCCGGCGCTGAGTGAAGCTGAAACAGCCGCACCCAACCACAGAATGAACAAACGCGCTAACGCACCAACAAACGCCGCGCCAGATTGCCGGCTGTGCCTGACCTTTCCCTGCCCGGTCGCACCCAGGCAATGTCGTCACCCGAAACGGCCGTCATCGCCGCGTCTTTGGCCGACTGGTTGGCATAACCGCCACGGGCGACAAACCCATCGGCGCAGTAACGCGGCCGGCGACCGGCGTGGTAGACAGTTACCCGCTCCGGCGAAATTGCGCCAGACAGGTATGCCTGGGTCTGGGCGTCTGCTCCTGGCGCGTCGCCCACGACAAACACATGACCGGCGGCTATCGCTTTATCCAGCCGCGGGTGGTAATGCCGGGTGAACTCGGCCTCGGTTAAATCTCGATGCCCGCTGACAAAAGCCACCCGCGGTAACGCCGCCGGTGACTGTGCCCGCAGCCACCGCGCCGCCACTTTGACCACATCCCCGTGACATGGTTCCGGCTTGCACCAACAGACCAGCGCCATGTCAGCGTCAATCGCTCGCAGCGCGCCCAAAACCGCTTCGTCGCCCGCCTGCATCCGCCCCCACAGCCAATGCCGGTAATCCTCCAGCGTCGCCCCTCGCTGCCCGCCGTAGTCCTTGACCTTGAATGGGTTGCCCAGGGGGGAGTGCGCCAGCCCATCAGCGGTGTTGCCTCGGCCGATGTAGACCCAACGGTCGCCAAACGCCTGGTTCAACGCCGTCACTGAGCCATACTGCTTGAAGTTGATAACCTGGCACATGGGTTACACCTCCTGCACGCCGGCTGTACACGCCGCCGAAGCGCCTGTGCTAAGCATCGCCGAAGCGCCTTTCAGCCGCCGCGTCGCTTCGGCATAGGCCAACCGGTCGCACCGCTCGTTGAGGTCATGCCCGCTGTGTCCGGCAACCCACTGCGCCGTGACCGCGTGTCGGGCTGCCGCTATCCGCACCCGCTGCACCAGGTCCAGGTTGGCTTTAGCTTTGCTGCCACTCCGGCTGCGCTCAGTGCAGTCTTTTAGAATGTTGGCTGCGTACTGGCTATCGGTGAACACGGTGACGGCGCACGGCCGTTTGAGGGCTTCCAAACCAGCTAATACGGCCGTTAGTTCCATGCGGTTGTTGGTGGTTTCGTCGGCCCCGTCCACCAGCACCTTTTCCTGGCTGCCAGCCTGCATAATCGCGCAGTAACCGCCTGGCCCAGGATTACCGCGGCAGCTGCCGTCTACGAATAAAGAAACTGCTGTCATCGTCATCTCATCTACCTCCGGTTAGATTGGGTTTGTCGGACCGGCCCAATGCCAGCCCGTTCTCACCCACCTACAGCCGTAGGCTGTTTTGTCTGGAATGACCCGAACAAGCTGCAACAAAGAGAACGAGTGCTTCGCATAGGGGTGCGTTGAGGAGACGGCAGTTGACGGCCGACAGCCACACCAGGGTGGGGGGCGTCCCGGGTCGTTTAGCAGCGATGGTGGTGACGGCCGTTCTCCGGCTCTCCGGGCAGTGGCAGGCGACGACATCGCATCCTATAATCCTCGGTTATCAGAACCTAATACGAGCCGAGGGGCAGGTGAACCATGAGGGCGACAAAGCGCGGGTCCCGGTGGACCAGCGAGATATAGATTTTTACGGGGATGGGATAACAGCCGTTATGGTGAAAGTAGACAGATGTCAGGTGGTTTATATCCCTGCCCTGTCAGCCGTTCACGGGTACAACCTGCGCCAATGATGCGGGGGTCCTACGACTGGCGCCGAGAGTAACCAAAACGCCGCCTCCCCCGTTGACAATTGACAGTTGACCATTGACCATTCCCCCCGGCCGTCATCCTACTACAACAAGGCAGACATTCATGGCTGACGAACGAGAACGGGCCGAATTACAACGTCATATCCAAGAAGCCGAGGAGCGGGCAGCGGCCGGCGGCCATCGCTTAGCTCCCTGGCGGCGCGTCAACCAAACAGGTCTTTTTGTCAGCGAAACGACCTGCACCCGCTGCGGCGAGAAGGTTCAGGCCGGCTACACAACGCTGCTGGTGGCTTTTGCCCGCGATTGTCCGGGGATGGGTGAAGGGTGAGGAACGGCCGTTGGCGGCGACGCTCGTGGAAGCCAACGATTATGATAATGGATTGCAAGGATTGTCAGACCCTCTCCCGTTAACCATTGACTATTCCCAACGGCCGTTTTCGCCGGGAGCAGTTCGACGTTTCTCTTTTCAAAGTTGGCACAGATGACGGCCGTCGGCTATCTTTGTGCCATTCAACCACAGCGCATGGAAGGTCTTATGAACGCAGAAAAAGTACATCTGGCCGAAGCGATTGACACCTGGGTGCTATCTGTCCTGAGCAATGGCGGCGGCGACGAGCAGATCCTTGAAGGGATGCACGCCTACATGGACCCCTTCAAGCAGCTGCTGGACACCTGCACCAGGCTGGAAATGACCCTGCTGGCTCAGCGTTATGATGGCTTCTACCGCTTCGCCAACTTGCTGGAACGTCTGGCCCAGGCCATCGCCGACGGCGTCATCGAGGTTCCCTCGGACGCGCCGCTGCCGGATAACCAGGACAAACCCAAGAAAGCCCGGGTGCTGAAACCCAAGCCCAAACGTCAGGCTGCCAAACAACAGCAAATCCGCCACGCGATTGACATGCTGCCTTTCTTCACCGAGATGATCCTGGGCACGCTGCAAAACACCGAGGAGCAGTATGCCTCCTTCCTGGAAGCCAGACCCAAACCCCATGTGCTGGATGACGCGATTGTTGACCGGGCGCTGCGGTTGTATCAGGCGCAGTTGGAAGACATCGCCTTGCACGAACAGCAGATGCGCTGGTGGCTGGCCGAGCCTTTGACCGAAGCGCAGCGCTTCCAGGTCAACGATTTGCTCACCAAACTGGCGGTGCTGCGGGATCTCAATCTGGCGATCCTCGACTTGTTGGCCGAGTTGAAACAGGGCACGATTGACCGGATTTTGGCAATGGACGATGAAGAACTTGGCCGGCACGTCTTGCGCAGGGAATTCGGCGATTGGCCGGATACAGAGTAAGTCCCATCGGCTTATCAGGAGCGTCGGCCGCCGGTTGGTTTACAGCAGAGGTTCTGCCCGTTCCCAACATGACCCAACAAGCAAAGCGAGTGACCCTTTTTGATGCCTGGGCGGCGCAGTATGATACGGCCGTCGCCGCCGGCGGCCAGGATTTCCCCTTCGTCGGTTATGGTGAGGTGTTGGACACGGCCATCCGCACCGCCGGGGCACGGCCGTCGCCCGCAAAGGCCGGCGTTTTGTGTAAGAACTTACCGTCACCGTTTGTTCGCTGACTTTTACTGGAACGAAGGAACTGCCATGATGCCTGACCCCATTCCCAACGACCTCCTTAACTGGCTGTTGGCGGGCGATGTCGCCATTCAATACCAGGTTTACCGCGATCTACTGGATGAAGATCGCCCCGATTTACGCGCCCGCATCGCCACCGAAGGGTGGGGGGCACAATTCCTGGTCGCTCGCCAGCCAGCAGGCCATTGGGGCCGGGGATTTTACCAACCGAAGTGGATTTCGACCCATTACACGCTGCTTGACCTGAAGCATCTCGGTATCGAACCTGACCAGGCGACAATCCGCGCCAGCATCAGCCATATCCTGGCGCACCACAAATCGGCCGATGGCGGCGTCAACCCGGCAAAAACTATTGAAAACAGTGACATCTGCGTCAACGGCATGTTCCTCAACTACGCTGCCTACTTCAGGATGCCGGCCGAGTCGCTCCACGCCATCGTGGACTTCTTGATTGGGGCACAAATGACTGATGGCGGCTTTAACTGCCAGTCTAACCAGCAGGGGGCCGTTCACAGTTCACTGCATTCAACCCTCTCGGTACTTGAGGGGATTGCTGAGTATCTGGCCCAGGGGTATCCGTATCGCGCCGCCGAGTTGGGGAGCATTGCCCGTCAGGCACAGGAATTCATTCTACTGCACCGGCTGTACCGCTCCGACCGCACCGGCGCGGTTATCAACCCCCGCTTTCTTATGCTATCCTACCCGTCGCGCTGGTTTTACGACACCCTGCGGGCGCTGGATTATTTTCGGAGCGTCGGTGCGGCTTACGATCCCCGGATGCAGGATGCGCTGGATGTCTTGCGGCAAAAACGGCGCAAAGATGGAACCTGGTCCCTCCAGGCCAAACATTCCGGCCAGACCCATTTCGACATGGAAAGCCCCGGTCAGCCCAGTCGTTGGAATACGCTGCGGGCGCTGCGCGTGTTGCGGCACTTTGGCTTTACGGCCAGCAGTCAGACTGTCTTGTAACCGGGGGTAAGGGTGAATTGGCGCTTATCGAGTTCGGTGCACTTACCTTACTGTTGTTTTTTGATACGGCCGTGCAAAAACCTCCGGCAGATTATCCAACTGTTTGTACTGGGGTTGGGCATAGGCCAACCGTTTACTGGTGCGTAAACCGGCAGCCGCCACTCCTTCCAACAACTTCAGGGCGCTGACCACGCCATCTACGACCGGGACGTGCAAGACGGCAGTAACTTTTTTGTCCAGTCCGGCCATGCCGGCGCAGCCCAGGCAAATCACGTCGGCGCCGTCTTGTTCAACGGCCATGCGCGCAGCCTGAATGATGAGCGCGTCGGTGTGTTCGGGCACGGCCGTTTCTAATGTCAGCACCGCCATGCCCGTCGAACGCACCGACGCGCACCGCTGCGCCAGCCCGTAATGGCGCACCGCATCGCTTAATAGTGGTTCCCACTCCCGGTTGGTCGTCACTACACTGAACTTGTGACCCAGCATACACGCCGTTAGCATAGACGCTTCGGCGATGCCCATCACCGGCTTGTCGGTGATTTCCCGTAGTGCATAAATGGTCGGGTGGTCACTGTAGCAAGCGATTACCAGTGCGTCGAAATCATCCAGATGTGTAATAGCTACTTCCAGTGTACCGGCAGCGCTGAGCAGTTCGTCGTAGATGCACTCGATGGAGCGTGGACCGGCCGTCGGATTCAGGGCAACCACTTCGGTGGTAGGCAAGGCATGTTGTTCGGCGATGGTCTGAATTTTGGCTGTGAAGCTGGCCGATGTGTTGGGGTTGATGAATAGAATTCGCATAACTTTCACAATCTTCGGTTGGCTAACAAAAAGAATCTAACCGCGGAGAACGCGGGAGCGCGGAGGTTATGCCAGAGAACATCTCCGCGTCCTCCGCGCTCTCCGCGGTAAAAATCTCAACTTACAAGCCCAGGTAGGCGCGGCGCACGTGGTCGTTGGCCAGCATTTCTGCGCCGGGACCTTCCAGGGCGATACGGCCGTTTTCCAGCACAAACGCCCGGTTAGAAATCTCGCACGACAGACGCACGTTCTGCTCCACCAGCAGCACCGTCACGCCCAGCTCTTTGTTGATTTGCTGCGTCAGGGCAAACACCTGCTGCACCAGCTTCGGCGAAAGACCCAACGACGGTTCGTCCATCATCAGCAGCGTCGGCCCGGCCATCAGCCCCCGGCCTATCGCCAACATTTGCTGTTCCCCGCCAGACAGTGTACCAGCCGACTGCTTCTGGCGCTCTTTTAACCGTGGAAACATCACATACACCGACTCCAACCGCTGGGCGATGGTCTCCTTGCTTTTGGTAAGGAAAGCGCCCATCTTTAAGTTTTCAAGCACCGACATATCAGGAAAGAGCAATCGCCCTTCGGGAACCTGTACGACGCCAGCGCCGACCGTTTTATTGGGCGCTTGTTCACTGATGGTCTTGTCCTGAAAATGGATAGAGCCTTTCCGCGGCTTCAAGACGCCGGAAATTGCCCGCAGCAAGGTCGTCTTACCTGCGCCATTTGCGCCAATCACCGCGACCAGTTCGCCTTGTGCAATGTCCAGAGAAACGTCATACAAAACCTGAACGTCGCCATATGCCACGTCAATGTTTTTAACCCGTAACATCCACGACCTCCTCGCCCAGGTAAGCGTCAATCACCGCTTTGTCGCGCACAACTTGCTGCGGCTCACCCTGCGCAATCATCTCGCCATGATGGATGACGACGATACGATCCGCCAGAGACATAATGACGCGCATCACGTGCTCCACTAGCAGCAAGGCAATATTTTGTTGGCTAATCTGACGCACCAACTCGATCATCATGTCGGTTTCAACCGGCCGCAGCCCGGCCATGGCCTCGTCCAGCAGGATCATCTTGGGTTCGGTCGCCAGCGCTTTGGCGATTTCCAGCCGTTTACGACCAACGACAGAGAGGCTGCCCGCCAATTGTCCAGCCATATCCGTCATGTCCAGGAACTTGATCACGTCTTGCGCCCGTTGGCGGGCTTCTTGTTTGTCGTTGGTCCGATTGTAGGCTCCTACAATGACGTTATCTAGCACGCTGAGCTGCGGGAAGGGCTTGACCACCTGGAACGTGCGCGCCAATCCCAATTTGCAGATTTGATCCGGCCGGCGACCGGTGACGTCGTGCCCATCAAATACAACCCGGCCTTCATCCGGCCGGTAATAGCCAGAGATCATATTAAAGGCGGTGGTTTTGCCCGCGCCGTTGGGGCCAATCATGCCCAGAATCTCGCCATTTTCCACGTTCAGGCTCAGATTATGCACGGCTACCAACCCGCCAAATCGTTTGGTGATATTTTCAACTGTGAGAATACTCATCTCTTTTTTTTCCAGAGTGGTTTATCAAAGATTACACAGATTACACAGACTAAAGGTGACGATAGTATTTTTACTCGCTTTACGGATTACGGTCTACGGCTTACGGATTACGGCCGTCTACAAACCGCTGCCGTAAGCGCAAATACAGGCTGTGAAACACGCCAGTCACGCCGCGGGGCATGAACAAAATAGCGACTATCAGAAATGCGCCGTAGACGATGAGCGTTGTGCCGCTGCGTCCGGCCGACAGCGTACCGCGAATAAACTCGGCCAGCGGCTTGTTGAGGATACCGCCCAGCACCGGCCCGGCAAGACTGCCCAATCCGCCGATAATCGGCGCGGCCATGATGATTTCCACATTCAGCCCCAGATCAAATACCTGCGGTGGCTCCACAAAAGTGACATACATCACGTAAAAACCACCGCCAATCCCGGCCATCGCCGCGCCGATGACCAGCGCCAGCGTCTTGTAAAGCGAAGTATTGACGCCCAACGCGGCGGCGGCCGCTTCGTCCTCCCGAATCGCCATGAAGTATTTGCCCATCTTGGACTGGTAAATGAGGTACTGAACGATGACGCCCAGGAGGGTCAGACTCAAGGCAATGTAAAGGTAAGGCGTTTTGGAGTCAAAGATCATCTTGCTAAAGCCGGGGTCGCTCAGCGACAGCCCCATGCCCACCGCGCCGCCAACAAAGTCCCACTTGAGGAACAAGGTCTTCATCGCCACCATTAAGGCAATGGTGAACAGGGCGAAATAGTCCATTTTTAATCCGTAGCGCATGGTGATGAAGGCCACAGCCAGTCCCAACAATGCGGCCGTGACGCCGCTGAGCCAGATACCAATCCAGGGCGAGACGCCATACGTGTCGTACAACACGATGGTTGTGTATGCGCCCACCGCCAGAAAGATGATGTGGGCGATGAGCAATTGCCCGGCAAAACCAGCGACGATATTCCAGGAGATGCCGGTGAAGATGTACAGCGTGGTCAGGATGACGATGCCCATGTAGTAGGGGGACTTGATGAAGAGCGGGGCAAGGGCTATCAAGCCCAGAATAACAAAACTGATCAACAATTGGGTTTTATCCCAATCGAGTAAGATGCGGCGCAGTCCCAGGCGGCTGCCGTGAGGGGAAATGGGCGTGGTGGTCATAAGCCTTTTTTGCCTCCAAAGAGACCGGTCGGTTTGAAAAGCAAGATCAGGATGAAGACGAGCATACTGGCGATAATTTTGACGTCGCCGCCTAGATAGAAACCGGCGAAGGCTTCGACAATGCCAATGATGAGACCGCCGACAAAAGCGCCGATGAAGTTGCCCATAGTGCCTAATACGACGACGACAAAGGCGACGACGGAGAAGCTCTGACCAACGGTGGGGATCATGCGGTAGTTGGGGGTTAGCAGCACGCCGCCGATGGCAGTAACGGCCGCTCCCAACCCAAATGTCAGCCAATAGATATATTTCACGTTGATACCCATCAGCAACGCCGCCGGACGCGACTGCGACACGGCGCGGATGGCTGTGCCAGTGCGCGTTTTCTGCAAAAATAGATAGAGCAGCAGCGAGCTGACCATGGCTGAAAAGAAGGCTATCGTGCGCGGGATGCTGAAGCGTAAGCCTTTGATGGTGAAAACGGCCGTTTCATACGGCACACGCACCACCTTCGGTTCGGCCGTTAAAAAGAACTGCACCAGGCCAATGATCAGCGTCGAGACGCCAAGCAGCAGAATAATCTGGTTCAGTGGATGCGCATCCAACACCCGCTGCACCAGTCCCGCCTGAATCAATGCGCCCAGCGCAAAGACCAACAAGGCAGCAATCGGTATAGACAGATACGGATCCAGGCCAAACAAGGTAAACGCGCCATACGCCACATACATCCCCAACATCAAGAACTCGCCATGTGCAAAATTGAGGATGATCATCACGCCATAAATCAACGTCAGACCGATAGCTACCAACGCATAAATTGCCCCGGTAAACAAACCATTCACGATGGTTTGGAAAAATATCTCCAGGCTCATGAAATACCTCCGCGGAAAGTAGTCTCAACGACTCAAGAGGAATTGGCGGAAGCCCTGCAAGGCCGTCGCCAGCACCAATACTGCACCCTGCATTGCATATTGCCAATGAATGGACAGACCTAAGACAACCACCAGATTCAACAACATCACCAGCAAGGCCACGCCAGCCGCCGTGCCAAATAAATTACCCTTTCCCCCGGAAAACGTCGTACCGCCGACAACGGCCGCGGCAATCGAATTCATGTTATAGTCCGCGCCGAGACGCAAATCTACATACCCAATATAACCGCTTAACAACAAACCGCCTAAGATGGCAAACACCGAGCACACTACGTGCGCGCCAATTAAAACCAAATCTACGTTGATACCGGCATATCGCGCTGCCCCTGGATTGCCGCCCACCGCATACACCCAACGGCCGATGCGCGTATACCGCAGCGTAAAAATCACAATCGCATTGATTACTAGCCAGACGACCAGTGCGGCCGGCACAGGCCCTAACGGTTCAATGCTAATGGCCCGCAGCAAACCCGGCACAGTGCCGCTGGCTTGCCCTTTGGTATACGCCAGACGCGCCCCTTGCACGAACACCAACATGCCAAACGTCGCCACAAAGGGCGGCACGTGTCGTTTGGCGACCAGGAAGCCATTCGCCAGCCCAATCAACGCCGCTACGCCCAACGCTTGCAGCAGCGAGACACCAATCGAATTACCGGCCTCCGTTTGCACCACAATGACTGCGCCCAACGCCAATACCGCGCTCACCGACATATCAATCGAACGATTCAATAACACCAACGTCTGACCAATAGCTACCACACCCAAGACAGCGATCTGAATAGATACCGACCTCAGATTCGCTGGGTTAAAAAAGGCAGGGGCAAACACGGCCGCGACAATCAGCACCAATACAATCACAATTGGCGCCGCCCATTGGCCCGCCAGGTCTATGCCCCGCACAAAACGCGGCGAAGGGCGAAAGCTCGAAAACCTACCTGATCCCACTGATTTTATGGCTATGGCTTTCATGACGATCCCAATGATTTTGTCTTATACGCCGCTACGGCAACTAGAACAATCGCGCCCAACAGCAGTTGTTGGTAAAAAATGTTGACTTGCATCAAATTGAAGAAATTCGACAGTAGCGTCAGCAGCAGCACGCCGCCTAATGTCCCCAGAACGGAACCTCGGCCGCCATACAGGCTGATGCCGCCCACAGCCGCGGCGACAATGGACTGAAATGTCATACCCTCGGCCGCGCTGGGGTCGCCTACGCCGGTCCGCGAAAGCAAAAACAATCCGGCCAGCGCCGCAAAAACCGAACTCAGTACATATGCCATCATCACTGTCCGGTTCACGCGAATAGCCGATAGTCTGGCGATACGTTCCGAACCGCCTACCGCGTAGATATTACGGCCCAGGCGCGAGCGGGTGGTAAACAACCAGACGCAATACCAGACTAACCCCATCACAATGACGTTCACCGGCACAATGCCGATCTTGGCATCATAAACGGCCAGATAGGCATCGGGAATGCCACGAATGGGCGTAGTGGAGATAGCTAAATTGATACCACGCAGGATGAAGGCGATACCAAAGGTGATGATGAAGGGTACAGCGTGGGTGCGGGTAATTAATAGGCCATTCAATCCGCCCAGCACGGCGCCCATCAGAACTCCCAGGATGACGAGCGGCACTATCAGGGCCGGATTACCGGCGTTGGCAGCAAAAATCGTCGCCACTACCAGTCCCACCAACCGGGCGACCATTTCAGTGGAGATGTCCATACCGCCGGTCAACAACACCAGGCTTTGCCCAATCGCCAGCAGCCCCAAGACGATGGATTGGCGCAGGATATTGAGGAGATTAGAAGCCGTCAGGAATCTATCAGAATAGATGGATGCGGTTCCGGCCAGGAGGATAATGAAGCCATAAATCAACAGTACCGGGCCATTATTGCGCAAAAATGTCGCCAATTTTTGTGAACGCAAGCTGTGAGTAGTGATGCGGGCTTCTTTATAGGTCATGCTCATGGTTCGCTTTGCTCCTGCGATACGCTTTGCGCTTCTGGTGACGCGAAACCATTGGAGCCGTTGGTGGCCGTCGCCAGGCGCATGATTCTTTCTTCAGTGGCCTCTGCCCGCGTCAGTTCTCCGGCAATCCGTCCTTCGTGTAGCACCACAATGCGATCGCTCATACCCAACAGTTCTGGCAAGTCTGACGAAGCCATGATAATTCCCACACCCTGCTGTGACAGATCACGCATTCGGGCATAAATTTCCGCTTTGGCGCCCACATCTATGCCACGCGTTGGCTCGTCAAAAACGATCACTTTGGGGCGTGCCATCAACCATTTTGCCAGTACGACTTTTTGTTGATTGCCACCGCTGAGGTTCCCGGCAGCTTGTTCAGGATCGGCCGGTTTTACTTGCAAATCGTTGATGGCGGTGACGACCGGGTCCCATTCATTACGTTTGAAGATCATGCGCCAGCGCTCAAGCTGGGGCAGGTTGGGTAAGGTAATGTTGAAACGCACGCTCTGATCCAGAATTAGACCAAAGGATTTGCGGTCTTCGGGAATTAGTACCACGCCGGCGCGGGCTGCCCAGGCGGTAGTCATGCGGGCCGGCTGACCGAAATAGAGCACTTCTCCAGAGTTGATTCTTGCCAGACCGACGAGGGCGCGGGCAATGGTGGTACGACCGCTACCGCCTAAACCTGCCAGACCCACGATTTCCCCTTTTCGCACTTGAAAACTGACGTTAAAGACACTGTTTTCGATGCTTAGATCGCGTATGTCTAGCAGCACATCGCCGGTTTCGTGGTGGAACGGGGGGTACATGTCCGTTAGCTCACGGCCGACCATCAGGCGGATGAGTTCGGCATCGTTGGTTTCGGTGATGTTTTGCGTGCCCATGCTTTGGCCGTCTTTGAGGACGGTGACGCGGTCGGCCAGTTCAAAAATCTCGTTGAGACGGTGGGAGATGTAGACGATGCTGTGACCTTGTTCACGCAACGCTTTGATAACTTCATAGAGCCGCTCTACGTCGCGGCTGGGCAGTACGGCCGATGGCTCGTCCATGATGAGGATGCGGGCATTGAGAGCCAGTGCTTTGGCTATTTCCACAATCTGCTGCTCGCCGACGGTGAGGTTTCTGACCAGTTCGTTAGGGTTGACGTGTTTGTGAGCGCCCAGGCGTTCCAGTAATTCATAGGCTTGGTGGGTGCGCACTGCCGTATCAATCAGCCCGGAGCGCTTTGTGGGTGGTCGGGACAGGAAAATGTTTTCCGCCGCCGACATATCGGGCAGTAGATTAAACTCCTGGTAGACGACGCCCACGCCCAATTGGCGCGCCTGCTGCGGCGTTAGTCCTTCGTATGCAACGCCGCCAATGGTGATGCTTCCGGCGTCGGGCACGTAGGCGCCGGTGATGGTTTTGATGAGAGTAGATTTGCCAGCGCCATTTTCCCCCACCAGGGCATGGACTTCGCCAGCCCGCAGATCGAAGGAAACACCCGATAGGGCATAGATGCCACCGAATCGCTTGTGGATTCCCTGGAGGGACAGTACGGTCTGTGGGGAATCAATGGGAGTGGGAACTGTCATGTTATCCTCGATTGGGCTAACATAAAGTCTATAATAAAATGTGAGCGGACGGTTTGGCTGAATGATGGTGTGGCAACAAATCTGCCAGAAAATCCTCCCTGGCAGGTTTGTTGCTTAATGAAAGGTAAAGTTATTTCCGTTCAAAACCACCGGAAAGGTAGTAGGACACGTCAACTGTGGCGGGTGGAATGAAGTCGTCATTCAGTTGGGCAACGTACCATTGGACGAAATTGGTGTGGTCGTAGGGGTCTGCGCCATCCATCAGGGTGCGCAGACTAATGAATTTGGAAACTTCGCGGCCCTGAAGGATATCTACGGCCGTTTGCAGGCAATACTTAGCCATCGAAGGCGGGTCAGGCGAGCCAACAAATTCGTAGCTATGCTCTTGCGCCAGACGGAGGAAACCGTTAGGCACATTCACCATGGCAAATTTGGGGGGTTGGATGCCGGCGTCTTCAAATGCCAGGGCTGCGCCCAGGGCCATTTCACCACCACCGGCCCATACGCCGTCAATTTGCGGATTGGCAGCCATGATGGCTTCCATTTTCTGCTTCGCTGTAGCGATGTTCCACTGGGCATATTCTGTAGCGATGATTTCGATGCCTGGATAGTTGCTTAGCGCATCCAACGCCGCCGCCTGCCAGGTTTCGGTGGAGTCCACGCCGGCGATGCCGTTGAAGACGACCACTTTACCGGCGCCGCCCATCAATTCGGCTAAACCAACGCCCGACTTGTAAGCTACTTCGTAAAAGTCCACATCCACGCGAGCGGTGAAGTTATCTCCTTCAATGCCGTTGGCGCAGAGAATAACAGGAATACCGGCGTCAATGGCGCGCTTGATGACGGTGGTCGAGGCAGCGCGTCCGAGCGGTTCCACCACAATCGCATCTGGCTGTTGTTCGATGAAGTTTTCGATGTCGCTGATTTGCTGGTTGGCGTCATTGGTAACGGCCGTTAACAGCGGACTGGCCAAAACACCCTGGGCCAACAGCTCTTCACCATAAGCGGCCATCGTCAGGTTATAGGTGTTACCCCACCCATTGCTGGCGTCTTGCTGTGAAACGGCGATGACGTAGGGGCCTTCTTTGGCGTAAGCAGCCGTGTCTACCATGGTAGCGGCGTCGGCCAGGATAGCCTGCGAGTAATCGGAGGCCAGAGCGGCTTCATTCACTTCCGGGCTGTTGATAATGGCCATGATGCCAGCGCCAGCTTCGGAAGCGACTTCTTCAGTCGTTTCCGGGGCAGCCTGAGCAATCGGTTCGCCGGTCAGCGGGCCGGTGCGATCATCCCAACCGGGCACGGGCCAGACGGCCGTTGCGGCAGCCAATTCGGGCGGCCATACGGCAACCATTTGACCGTTTTGCCATTGGGCAATCACTGAGGCGGATTCACGGAGACGGCCATGTTCATCAAATGAAGCCTGTGGCCACTGAAAGCCCCACTTACCAGCGCCATCGGTGAAGGTAGTGGTGCGCAGCGTTTCAGCCACGACTTTCGGATCAGTCGAACACGCCGCTTCCAAAGCATCGGCCAACAGCCAGGTTGACGCATAGGTGGTGTTGTATGTACCGCCCAGGTCCTGACCGGTATAATCCTTGAACTTCTGCATAAAGGCCGGGTCTACATTCAGGCTGCTCACCGGGGCGAAATCTTGTGTCACGATGATGCCATCTGCTACTTCTATGCCAGCTTCGTTCAAGAAGAAAGTGCTGCCGAAACCAGAGCCTAAAGAAATGATGCCCATCTTGGGATAGTAGCCCTGTTCTTTGGCCTGCTTAGCCATTTGGGGGGCCTGATTATTGCCTAAAGCAAACCAGACATCTGGGTCGAGTTGCTTCACGCGCAAAATTGTGTCGGTGAAGTCCTGAGCATTACCTTCATAAGTAAAACTAGCCAGGAGTTCGATGCCAGCTTCTTCCAGCCCGTGCTTCCATACTTCTTCGACTTCTGCGCCAAAGGTAAAGTTGGGGACGGTGATTACGGCCGTTTGTGCCCCTTGCTCCTTGGCCCAGGCCGTATTATCTATGCCCCACTGCTGTAACGTAGAAACAGTCTGGAACACATACTTCAAGCCACGATCTGTAATCGTACCATCGAGCGCATTCGGTACAATATAGGGTACGCTATTCCTTTCCGCGATTTCCGAAGCCGGTAGAGTCGTCCCACTGAGCGCCGACCCCATCACCGCCACAACCTTTTCCTGTGAGATGAGCCGTTCCATTTCAGAGTTACCCACCTCAGCTTTGCCCTGGGTATCTCCTTTGACCAATTCTAATTTTGCACCACCTAAACAGGCAATGCCTCCGGCGGCATTAATCTCGTCAATCGCCAACTGATGCGATTTGATATAAGGATCGCCAGCCCAACCAGCGTCCGCGCCGGTTAGCGGATACAACGCCCCGACCTTAATCACACTAACCGCAGCCCCAACCGGCTCTTGAACCGGGGTTGATGATGAATCAGGAGCGCTTGTGGCCGAGGTCGAACCATCTGTGCCTGATTGAGAGCATCCAGCGAACAATCCCATTAACAACAAAAAAGTTAGAACTATCCACAATCCTTTCTTCATTTTATCTTCTCCTTATTCTAGTCTTCACATAATCGTCACCACCTATTTTTCTTAACTTTCGGGGGCGACGCTCTACTCTCTTTCATCCATTGCCCATAACTGTCACAGCCTATCGTCCTTGAGCTTCGGTTCATCTGTTGCAAGACAATAGATGAAATTTGCCGTTAAGGGGGTCTGCTTGTGCCAGTTTCCTGCAATTTACTTTGTGAATCCTATCACAAGCGCAATAAGTATTACATAAAGAAGGAATAAAGAATCCGTAAGGGTTGCTAAAAAACACAAGTAGCAGATCTGCTTACTCAGTATGAGCCTCTTCAATTCCTAAGGAATATGTCATTCTTAAAACACAGCCAGTCCTAAACTTTACCCTTTCCTTATGTGGTCTTTATGCGCTCCTTACAGCTTTTGTGATAAATATCACATAGTCGTTTTGCTTACAGGCGGGCGTCTTGCTTTTACCTGAGCATTCACAACAGCGAAGTGTTGACAGTAAAAAAACCGTTTCTTGTTAACGAAATTGAGGAAGGTCTATACATGCAAACAGCAACTAAAATCAAAACTCTTAACGCCATGATTGATGCTATTGGCTTTCGGGGACAAAGTCTCCTCTCCATAAATGATCTGAATAACGAACAGATCTATGGTTTGTTCGAGCTGGCCCTGGCTTTGGAACCCTGGAATCGCTCCCGAATTGATTTGTTGCCCGGCAGTCTGATGGCCGCGCTCTTTTTCCAGCCGAGCACACGTACCCGCATGAGCTTTGAGGCGGCGATGGCTCGTCTGGGTGGGATGGTTATTACGGAAGCCAACCCGATGGTCTCCTCGTCGGCCGCCAAAGAGGAAAGTCTGGCCGATATGATGAAGGTCGTTTCCAAATACGCCAACGTGATTGTGCTGCGCCACCCCAACGACGTCGAAGCCCGCGACGCCTGCACTTACTCCGAGTCGCCCGTTATTAGCGGTGGCTTTGGGCATTGGGAACATCCAACCCAGGCGCTGCTGGACCTGTACACCCTGTGGCGCACACAAGGTCGGATTGATGGGGTGAAAGTGTGCATTGCCAGTTCCGATCTGGTAGCGGCGCGCACCGGCCATTCCATGGCTTATGGCCTGGCTCGCCTGGGAGCCAAAGTCACGTTGGCCAGCCCGAAAGCCAACCGGATCCCCGTCGGAGTGATGGAAAAAATCACGGCCGTTAACGGCGATGTCACCGAAGAGTTCGATTTCAACCAGGACAGCTTTAATGAGATGGCGGCCGGTATGGACCTGATCTACTTGCCCGGTTGCAGCGCGCCCAAAGGGGCCGAAGCGGAAGAATTCAAGAAGCTGATGGACCATTACTACGTCCGTCACGAGACGCTGGAAAAAGTGCGGCAAGAAGAAGGGCGCGTGATTTGTGTCACCCACACACTGCCGCGCCGCGCCGGTGAAATGGACCTGCGGATTGATACCACCCCCAGCCAACAATATTTTGAAGCCATTGCCTACAGTGTCTCGATTCGTATGGCGCTGGTGGCGAGCATTTTGGGTTAAGAAGTAGCAAGTGGCAGGCAGCGAGTAATTTGCCCGCTACCCGCTACTCGCTACTCGCCACAAAGGAGTTATTTAAATGGAAGAGAGATTGGCCGTCATCGCCATTGGTGGCAATTCGTTGATAGCGGACAAACAGCATCAATCTATCCCGGATCAATACCGGGCTGTGGAAGACACCTGCGTTCATATCGCCGACATGATTGAACAGGGGTGGACAGTAGCTATCGGGCATGGCAATGGCCCGCAGGTTGGTTTTGTGCTGCGGCGGTCGGAAATTGCCTTTAAGGTGGAAGGGTTACACGAAGTTCCGCTGGACTTTTGCGGCGCGGATACACAAGGCGCGACCGGTTACGCCTTGCAGCAAGCGCTGTACAACGAATTTCTGAAGCGTGGCATTGATAAAGCCGTGGCGACCGTGGTGACTCAGGTGGAAGTAGACCGTCACGATCCCGCTTTCCAGAACCCGTCCAAGCCGATTGGCACATTTATGGACGCCGACGAAGCGAAAAGCCGACGGGAGAAAGATGGTTGGGACGTGGTCGAAGACGCCGGCCGGGGCTGGCGGCGCGTTGTCCCCTCACCTTTGCCCATGCGTGTGGTCGAAGAACCGGCGGTCAAGAACCTCATGAGCGCTGGGATGTGCGTGATTACAGTCGGCGGTGGCGGCATTCCGGTGGTGGCCGATGAAAGCGGCAAGCTGAAAGGGATTGCGGCCGTCATTGATAAGGATTATGCCACTTCTCTGTTGGGCAATGCGTTGAACGCGGATTTGTTGATTATCAGCACGGCCGTTGAAAAAGTAGCCCTCAACTTTGGCAAACCCAACCAGCACTCACTGGACACCATCACCCTGGCCGAAGCCAAACAATATCTGGCCGAAGGCACGCACTTTGCCAAGGGCAGCATGGCTCCCAAGATTCAGGCCTGCATTTGGTTCCTGGAACGAGGCGGCAAAAAAGCCATCATCACCGACCCGCCCAACATCTCGCGGGCGCTGCGCGGCGAGACCGGGACGTCGATTGTGGCTTAGAGCCGTAATCCGTAATCCGTATACCGTATACCGTAAACGGAATACGGATTACGGATTACGGTATACGGAAAAGGGAAAAGCGAAAAAAATGGCGGCGGATTTGTACTTGAAGAACGGCCGTTTCATCACAGAAACCGGTGAATTTTATGGCGGCATGGTTATCCAGGGTGGGAAGATTGCCCAGTTGGTTGGTGGGGATACGGCTGTTGCCGCCCACCAGGAAATTGACCTGAAAGGCAAAATCGTCTTGCCCGGTCTGGTAGACGACCACGTCCACTTCAACGAACCTGGCCGCGAACATTGGGAAGGCTACACCACTGGCAGCATGGCCGCCGCCGCCGGTGGCATTACCACCGTCATGGAAATGCCGCTGAACGCCACCCCGCCGACCATTAATCTGCAACATTTGCAACACAAGCAAACGGCCGTTCTCCACAAAGCGGTGGTGGATTATGCCCTCTGGGGCGGGCTGGTAGACAACAACGTAACCGACCTGGCCGATATGCACGCCGCCGGCGTCATCGGCTTCAAGGGCTTCATGAGCAGCAGCGGCGTAGATTTTGCCCGCATAGACGACGATGTGTTGTACGCCGGGCTGCGCGAGGCGGCCCGATTGGGCACCCTGGTGGCCGTTCACGCCGAAAACGAGCATGTGACAGCGCTATTGGGCCGGGAATTGCGGGCCGACGGCCGTACCGACCGCGCGGCCTGGCATGAATCGCGCCCACCGGCCGCCGAACTGGAAGCGCTCAAGCGGGCGATTTACTGGGCCGGCGTGACCAACGGCCGTTTGCACGTCGTTCACGTCACCCTGGCCGAAGGGATGCGCGCGGCGAAGGCAGCCAAAGAAGCAGGCGTCCACGTCACCGTGGAAACCTGCCCCCATTACCTCTATTTCGATGAGGCGGATTTTGTGCGTATTGGCCCGGCGGCCAAATGCGCCCCGCCGCTGCGCAGCCGCGACGAGGTGGAAGCCCTGTGGTGCTGCGTCCTGAGCGGCCTGGTAGACACCATCGCCTCCGACCACTCCCCCTGCCCCTGGGCCGACAAAGAACCAGGCCTGGACAACATCTGGCAGGCATGGGGCGGCATCAGCGGCGTGCAAACCCTGCTGCCGGTGCTGTTGACGGAAGGCGTTCACAAACGGGGTTTAACCCTGCCACAATTGGTCCGCCTGACCTCCGCCAATCCGGCGCGCATCTTTGGCCTCTACCCGCGCAAGGGTAGCCTGCTGCCGGGCGCGGATGCTGACCTGGTCGTGGTGGACCTGGACGCCGAATGGGAACTGGCCGCGGAGGATTTATTCTACAGACACAAGCACAGCGCCTATGTCGGCTGCCAGTTCAAAGGCAAAGTGGAGCAGACGTGGGTGCGCGGGAAGCTGGTGTATGAGAACGGCCGTGTCTGCGCCGAACCCGGTTACGGCCAATTCTTGCGCCGCAACAAATTAGAACGACATGAAGTTGGTTAGGTTGTCAGCCAACCCAACCATACAAACCAACTAATCCAGAAAACGGAGAACAACCCATGACCAAACGAGTCCTTGCCGTTGACGCGGACGTAACCACAAGAAATCGCGCCATCACCAAACCGGGGCAGTACGCCATTTTGCCACGTGGTGCGCGTGTATTGAGTACCATCCCCAATTTCCAGAATGCCGTCGTGCAGGTAATGACAACGGCCGCTTTAGGCGCCCGTTTCGTCGAACACGAACTGCTCATCCAGCCCGGCGGTGGCACGATTGACCCCATTCAGGATAATTTCGAGCATTTTCTCTTCGTCATCGAAGGGACTGTGCAGTTCACCCTGAACGGCACAGCCCACGCCTTCACCACCGGCGGCTACGCCTGGCTGCCGCCGCAATCCAGCTTTGCCTTACACAATAATGGCGAGACGCTGACGCGGATGCTCTGGCTGCGACGGCGCTATGAGCCGGTGGACGGTATCCCTGTACCCGCGCCCATCGTCGCCAACGAACAAGACGTGCCCGCGCTGCCGGAAGATACCTACGTCGAAAAGCACCTCATCCCCTATGACACGGAACTGGGCTACGACATGGCTTTCAACCTGCTGATTTTTGACCCCGGCATTTACTTCAGCTTTGTAGAATCGCACATCATGGAGCATGGGCTGTATATGCTGGACGGCCGTGGCGTCTATTTCCTCAATGGTGACTACATTGAAGTGCAGAAAGACGACTACATCTACATGGCGCCCTACTGCCCGCAGTTCTTCTACGCCACCGGCTGGGAAACAGGCCGTTACATTTTGTACAAAGACATCAACCGGGATTACACCGCCGGTTTATAAGGATGGATGGTATGGAAAAATTTGACGCCATTGTCGTCGGCGCTGGGCCGGCGGGCGCGACGGCCGCTTATCTGCTGGCGCAGGCCGGGATGCAGGTGGTGGTGATTGAGCGCGGCGCGACGCCAGGCAGTAAAAATGTCTCCGGCGCGCTGCTGTTCAGCCAGATTTACAACGAGTTGTTCCCCAACTTTTGGGAAAGCGCGCCGGTGGAACGGGCGATTGTCGGCCACAGTATTGCTTTTCTGGGGCAGGAAACGTCGGTTACGCTGGATTACCGTGACCTGGACCCCACCCACACACCGCACAACGCCTACAGCGTGCTGCGCGCCTGCTTTGATCCCTGGATGGCGCAGCAGGCTGAAGATGCCGGGGCGATGTTGCTGCCGGGTTATACGGTAGAGAGACTGCTGGTGGAAAACGGCCGTGTCACCGGCATTCACGCGGGTGGCGACGATTTACTCGCCGACGTCGTCGTGGTGGCCGAAGGCACACGCTCGCAACTGCTCAAACAGGCCGGGCTGCGCGACGATTTTTATGCCGGGGATGTCTCCATCGGTGTGAAAGAAGTCATCGCCCTGCCGGAAGAAATCATCACCAACCGCTTCCAATGCCTGACGGCCGATGAAGGCGTGGCCTACACCTGCGTCGGCCACACCGGCGGTGTAGAAGGCGGTGGTTTCCTCTATACCAACAAAGAAACGCTGTCGGTGGGTGTGGTCGTCAAAATTGACGCCCTCTACAAGAGCCAGCGCCAGCCGCACGAAATTCTGGACGAATTTAAATCCCACCCGTTTATCAACCGCCTGGTTCATGGCGGCAAAGTGGTCGAATACTCCGCCCAGGCCATTCATCGCGGCGGCGTGCATCTCATCCCGCAGTTGTATGGGGATGGCTACGTAGTCGTCGGCAGCGCCGCCCGTCTGCTGCTGAACAACGTGATGACCTTACGCGGCATGGACGTGGCCGTGGCTTCGGCGGCGGCAGCGGCCAAAGCGATTCTGGCGGCCAGAGAAAAAGGCGATTATTCCCGCGCATCGCTGGCGGCCTATGAACAATTCTTCAAACAAACCGACGTGTACCAGGACATGGTGACGTTCAAAGAGACTTACGCGCTGCTGGAAAACAAGCGTCTCTTCAACGTGTATCCCGATCTGATCAGCGGCGTGATGGATGACATGTTTTCTGTGAAGGCGCGGCCGGGCAAAAAAGCGTACCGCGCCCTGCGCGACAACATGCACGACGAACTGACGCTGTGGCAAATGCTGAAAGACATGGCGCAGATAGGGAGAGGATTGGTCCGATGAGTACACGCGAACTGAGCCTGGACGACCGTCTGGGGCTGGATAAATACGAAATTGACGAAGAACACAGCCACATTCAGGTGGATCAATCGTTGTGTCTGCGCTGCCAGTTACGGCCATGTCTGACTGTTTGCCCGGCGGCCGTGTACGTGGCCGTAGACGGCGAGATTGTCGCCCGCTACGAGAACTGCCTGGAATGCGGCACCTGCCAGATCGCTTGTGACACGGGCGGACAGGGCGGCATCACCTGGAATCCACCGCAAGGCGGGTTTGGCATTGTGTTTCGCTATGGATAAGGCCTGAGGAGCCTGGTAATGAAGATAGTTGCTTGCATTAAGTATTCATTCGACGTGTCGGAAGTGAAGGTCGATCCGGCGACGAAAGAGCTGCGCCTGACCGGTGTGCCGCAGCGGGTGGGCGTGATTGATAAGAATGTGCTGGAAACGGCCGTAACCCTCAAAGAAGCCACCGGCGCGACCGTTCACGGTTTAACGCTTGCTCCAGCCGGCGCGCGCGAAGCCTTCCGTGAAGCGATGGCCATGGGGCTGGACGACCTGACCATCATTGACAGCGCCGATTTGGCCGCCGCTGGCCCGGCGGTGACAGCGATGATTCTGGCAACGGCCGTGCAAAAACTGGGCGACGTCACCCTGGTCGTCTGCGGCGAAGCCAGTGACGACGGCGTAAGCTACCAGATTCCCCCCCGCATAGCCGAGCGCCTGGGCTGGCCGCTGCTCGGCTACGCCCGCAACATCACGCTGACCGGTGAAACCATCACCGCCGACCGCGACCTGGACAGTGGGATGCAGCGGGTTGAAGGTAATTTGCCGCTCGTCCTGACGGTCACACAAGAAACCAACACCCCGCGCCGCCCCACCCTGATGGACGCCCTGAAAGCCAAGAAAAAGCCGGTGGCCGTCTGGCAAGTAGCAGCCGACCTGGGCCTGACGCCGGAACAACTTCAGGCGCGGGCAAGCGTCACCCGCACCGCGCAAGAAGGCATCGTGATCAAACGTAAACAACAGATGTTCCAGGGCGAGGATATGGCCGCGTTAGCCAATCAACTGCTAGACGCTCTGGTGGTCGAACGGGTCGTCACTGAATAGGAGCAACATGATGTCCAAGTTATTTGTTTATTCTGAGGAAACGGGCGTTTTACAGGAATTATTAGGTAAAGCCAGCCAGTCCGGGTTTGATCAGGTGGTGACGGCCGTGTTTGGCTCCGCCGCCGCCACCGCCGCGACATTGGGCGAATGGGGCGCGGACGTTGTCTACACCGTCACCGACCCCGGCCTGGAGACCTACAATCCCGAAACCTATACCGACGCCCTGGCCGGTGTCATTGGTCTGGCGGGGCCAGACCTGGTGCTGGTGGGCGCGACCAAACGCGGCCTGGAAGTAAGCGGCCAGGTGGCCGAGCGCCTGGAACTGGGCGCGGTCTCCTGGTGCGTAGATTTTACGTTTGATATGGCGAGCAAGACGGTAACGGCCGTGTGCCTCATCTACACCGGCATGGGCCAGAACACCTATCACATTACCACCCACCCGGCGCTGGCGACAGTGGCCCCCGGCACGTTCCAGCCGCAAGCCTTCCCTGGTAAAACGGCGGAAGTTGTCCCCGCTGCTGTGACGGTAAACGCGCCTCGGCTGCACGTGCTGGAGAATAACGAGAAACGGGAAACCGGCCGTCGCCTGCAAGACGCCCCTGTCATCGTAGACGTCGGTCAGGGCGTCAAAGCCCGCGAAGATTTGGCCCTGGCCGAAGAACTGGCCCAACTTCTCAGCGGGCAGGTGGCTTGCTCGCGCCCTGTTTCTTCAGAGCGCGACTGGTTCCCCGAATGGCTGGGGCTGTCCGGCCTCAAATTGTCGCCCGACCTCTGCCTCACCCTGGGAATCTCCGGCTCCATCCAACACATGATCGGCATCCGCGATTCCAAACTCATCGTCGCGGTCAACAAAGACGAGGGCGCGGGCATCTTCGCCCAGGCCGATTACGGCGTACACGCCGACCTGTATCAATTTGTTCCCGCCCTGATTACGGCAATCAAGGCGCGTTCCATTACAAAGAATTAGGAGAATAGAACATGACAAAAAAGCGCATTGGCATTGTGGGCGGCGGCATTATTGGTACGGCCGTTGCCTACCACCTCACCCACCATTACGAAGACGCCGAAGTCTTTCTCTTTGAAAAGAACACCATCGGCTCTGGCACAACCGCCAAATCGGCCGGCACCCACTGCCTCATAGACGACTCTGTGCCGCACGAATTCTGGTCCATCCGCCTCTTTGGCTTCAAATTCTACACCGACCTGGAAAAACAGTTCCCCGGCTCCACTGGTTTTGAACAAACCGGCACGCTGCTCATTGCCCCTTACCCCGAATACGAGAAGTACGCCCTCCAGGCCGTAGACCTGGCCGTCGCCTCCGGCTACCAGGCCGAATACTGGAAAGACCCGGAAAAAATTCGCACCATCATCCCCGACCTGACTCTGGATGGCGTTTTGGGCGCGGCTTACAGCCCCGACGACGGTTTCTTCGACCCCACCATGATCTCCAACACCCTGGCCCGCCTCTCGCGGGAAAAAGGGGCCACCGTCATGATTGGCACGGAAGTGCAAACGGTCAACATGGTCAACAACAAAGTCACCGGCGTAGACACCACCAAAGGCCACTTCGACCTGGACGTGCTGGTAGACGCCACCGGCCCCTGGGCGCCCTTCTTCGGCCAGAAAGTGGGCCTGGATTTGCCCATCATCCACACCAAAGCCGAAGTGTTCATTCTGGAACCGGCCGAAAGTCTGGGCTACCCCTTCCCCGTCCTCAAATACCCGCGCTTCTACGCCCGCAAAGATAAGGACAACGTCTTCATCTGCAAAGCCCACCTGACGATGGATCTCAACAATCCCGACCACGCCGGTCTGTGGAATCCGGATGATCTGCCCATGACCGGCGGCACAGACCCCTACTTCTGGGACTTCCTGACCGAAGAGCTGATGCAGCATTATCCCCGGCTGCTGGAATCTTCCGTCGCCAACGACTGGGTGGGCTATCGGGCCGAACCGAAAGATTACATGCCGGTATTGGGGCCGACCTCGGTAGACGGGTATGTATTGGCGATTGGCGCCGGCGGCAACGGCGTCATCGAAGGGCCAACCATCGGCCGTGACATTGCCCGCTACATTATGACCGGCGAAACGTCGTTCTTCATTGACAAGCTGCCTCTCTCACGCTTCGACGATCCGGCCAGATTGGAAAAGCACCACAAAGTGACGTGGTAGTCTATTGTCAGAATGGTTCAATCTTGGCCATTGAACCATTCTGATAGTTTCTAGAGGTTTAAGCATGGAGTCTGAAAAAGTATATCGTGACGACGACGTAGACATATCTATCTTGAACAACAAAGTTGTCGCTGTGCTTGGCTATGGCATTCAGGGCCGGCCGCAGGCGTTGAATTTTCGGGATAGCGGTGTCAAGGTCATCGTCGGGGCGGGGCCACGGGAGCTTTATCCAGATTGGGACCAGGCGGAAGAAGATGGTTTCGACGTGTACGACATCGGCGAGGCCACCCGGCGCGCCGACGTGGTGCATGTACTGCTGGCCGACCCGGCTCAGCCGGGCGTTTACCGGGAATCCATCCACTCCAACCTGCGGCACGGCGCAACCTTGAGCTTTTGTCACGGCTTCAACGTCCTTTACGGCTCCATCAAACCACCGCAGGATGTGAACATCACCCTCTACGTGCCGAATGCGCCCGGCCACAAAGTGCGCGAGAAGTTTCTGGAAGGCTCCGGCATTTACGGCGCGGTCAGCGTGGAACAAGACGTCACCGGCGATGCCCGCGAGATTGTGCTGGCAATTGCCAAAGCCGCCGGCAGCACCCGCGTCGGCGTGGTGGAACTCTCGTTTCAGCATGAAACTGAGGGCGACAACTTTGAAGAGCAGGTGCTTTACGGTGGGGCAATTCACCTGATGAAAGCGGTTTTCGACACGATGGTGGAAAACGGCTACCCGCCCTACTTTGCCTATGCCAAAGCCATCCGCTCGCTGCGCACGGTGATTGACGTGATGGATGATATCGGCATTGAAGCCTACATCTCGGAACGCAGCAGCCGCACCTGCGAATTTGCCGTGCGCACCAGCGGGCCGCGGGTGATCAATTACGACGAAGTCAAAAAGATTTTTCAGGAGACAGAGCGCGGCGAATTTGCCGCCCGTTGGATGGAAGAGTGGCGGTTGGGCATGCCCCGGCTGCATCGCCTGCGCCGTACCGGGGCAAACTCGGTTATGGAGAAGGTCGGTCGTGAATGGCGCAAGCTGTTTGATAAGGGTTAGACGGCCGTTACCAAAAAATCAGAAAAAGTTGGTTGGTTTAAGCAAAACCAACCAACTAACCAACAACCAACATATACACTTTGAGGAGAAATTAAAATGGTTACTGAAGGATTAAAAGGGCGGGACTTTTTGCGCCTGCAAGATTTCACGAAAGCGGAACTGGAGACCATGCTGGAATTGGGCCTGCAACTGAAGGCGGACAATACCATGCGCCGCGCCCATGACACGATTCTACCGCGACGCACATTGTTCATGATGTTCTTCAACCCCAGCCTGCGCACGCGCAACAGCTTTGAGGCCGGTATCTTCCAGTTGGGCGGCCACGGCCATTTTCTGGAACCATCGTCTACACGGCTGCCAACCCTGGAAGGCGAAGACCTGGGCTACGCCTCCGAGCGCATCTCCGACGTGGCGCGCGTCCTCTCGCGCATGGGCGACGCCATCGCCATCCGTATTCTGGGTGACGTGGTGGGTTGGGAATATGACAAGAGCTTCCGTATCATTGAAGAATTTGCCAAATGGTCACATGCGCCGGTGATTAATATGGAAGACAACAAATATCACCCCTGCCAGGGCATGGCCGACGCGATGGCGTTGTGGGAGTTGTATGGCAAGAATTTGAACGGCCGTAAAGTCGCCGTTACCTGGACCTATGGCTCCAGCCCTAAAAAACCCATCGCCCCTCACCACGATTTCATGTACATGGCCAGCCTCTTTGGCGCCGACCTGGTCTTTGCCCGGCCGCCCGAAATGCGCATTGATCCCGGCATCGAGAACGACATTCGCGCCAACGCTCTCGCCAGCGGCGGTACGTATCAGGTCGTCGAAAACATGGAAGACGCCTGCGAAAATGCCGACGTGGTCTACGCCAAGAATTACGTTTGCCTGGACCTGCTGCCGCCCGTCACCGCACAGCCGGAAAAAGACGAGATGATGAAACTGTTCGGCAAATACAAGAATTGGATCGCCGACGAAGCACGCATGAATCTCGCCAAACCGACCGCCCAATACATGCACTGCCTGCCCTGCGAACGCGGCGCGGAAGTGTCCGACGCTGTGTTGGATGGCAAGTGGGGCGACACCTGCTTTAACGAAGCGGAAAACCGTTTGCACGCGCAAAAAGGTGTGATGGCCGCGATTATGCCGTAAACCGTATTCCGTAAACGGACTACGGTTTACGGATTTGGATGCACGGCCGTAACCTGTATACGGCCGTGCATCCATTTTTTGGTTTGTTCACTGGATCGTCTGCTGACCGGCCAACGAACAAACTTCTGCAAAGAGGAACCCATGAGCAAAATAGAACCTGGATTATTCTATACCCAAGACGATGAATGGTTACGAGTGGAAGGTGATGAAGCGGTGATCGGCATTTCTGACCATGCTCAAGACGCTTTGTCTGACATCGTTTATCTGGAACTACCCAACGTCGGTGACAGCTTCGAACAAGGCGATGCCTTTGGCGTCATCGAATCGGTCAAAGCGGCCGCCGACCTGTTTATGCCCGTCGCCGGCGAAATCATCGCCGTCAACAACGCCCTGGTGGACAGCCCCGAACAACTAAACAGCGCCCCGTATGCCTCCTGGCTGGTCCGCATCAAACTAAGCGATCTGGAGCAGGTAACGTCCTTGATGGATGCCGACGCCTACCTGGCGTACCATGAGGAAGCGTAAGGCGTATTCCGTAAACTGTATTCCGTAAGCCGTATTCCGTAAACCGTATACGGAACACGGAATACGGAACCAAGAGGAACTATGATAAAACCCACACCCTCTGTACTTGAATTATTGGACCCGACCGACCACTTCGTAGACCGGCATATTGGGCCGCGCCCGGAGGAGATTGAGACGATGTTAACGGCCGTTCACGCCACCTCCCTCGACGACCTCATCCACCAAACCGTGCCGGAACGCATCCGGCTCACGGCCCCGTTGAACCTGGAAACGCCGCGCACCGAATCACAAATCCTGGCCGAACTGCGCGAACTGGCCGGGCGCAACAAGCTCTATCGTTCCTTCATCGGCCTGGGCTACTACGACTGCATCATGCCGCCGGTGGTGATGCGCAACATCTTCGAGAATCCAGGCTGGTATACCCAATACACCCCCTACCAGGCCGAAATCGCCCAGGGACGGCTGGAAGCGCTGCTCAACTTCCAGACCATGATCACCGACCTCACCGGCATGGAGATCGCTAACGCCTCGCTGTTGGACGAAGGCACGGCCGCCGCTGAAGCGATGACCCTCTGCCTGCGCCAACGGCCGCGCAAATCCACCGCCGACGTTTTTTTTGTCTCTGAACTCTGCCATCCGCAAACCATCGCCGTGGTCGAAAATCGCGCTGCGCCGTTGGGTATCCGGGTCGTCGTCGGCAACCACAACAGCTACGATTTTGCCCAGACGTTTGGCGCGCTGCTGCAATACCCGGCCACCAACGGCGACATTCTCGATTATGAACCATTCGTCGTCGAAGCCCACGCCCACGATGTCCTCGTCGTCGTGGCGACGGACTTGCTGGCGCTGACGCTGCTGCGCCCGCCCGGCGAGTTTGGCGCGGACGTGGTGGTGGGCAACAGCCAGCGCTTTGGCGTGCCGATGGGGTTTGGCGGGCCACATGCCGCTTTCTTCGCCACCAGCGAAGCCTACAAACGCAACATGCCCGGCCGACTGATCGGCGTCTCGATAGACTCCAACGGCAACCCGGCCATGCGCCTCTCGCTGCAAACCCGCGAACAGCACATCCGCCGCGAAAAGGCCACCAGCAATATCTGCACGGCGCAGGTGCTGCTGGCGATTCTGGCCTCGATGTATGCGGTGTATCACGGGCCGGACGGGATTCGGCTGCGGGCGCAAAGGATTCGGGTGTTAACGGCCGTTCTCGGCAAAGCTCTGCAACAACTCGGCTACACCATCAACGACGCCCCCGTCTTCGATACCCTGCAAATCGCTGGCGGCCCCCGCGACCAGGCAACCATCCGCGCCGCCGCGCTGGCCCAGGAAATCAACCTGCGCTACTACGAAGACGGCCGTATTGGCATCGCCTTCGACGAAATCACACGCCTCAACCACGTCGAAGCGCTGCTGGCTGTCTTCGGCGCTGCGCCCGGTTCTGTGGACATCAAAGCCCTGGCGCAAAGCGTGGAATTGGCCTACGGCGCACCCTACGACCGGCAAAGCGATTACCTCACCCACCCCGTCTTCAACCGCTACCACTCCGAAACGGAGATGATGCGCTACATCAACAAGCTGCAATCGCGCGACCTCTCGCTGACCCATTCGATGATTCCGCTGGGGTCTTGCACCATGAAGCTCAACGCCACGGCCGAAATGCTGCCCCTGATGTGGCCCAAGTTTGGCGCGCTGCATCCCTTCGTCCCGGCCGACCAGGCGGAGGGCTACCACGAATTGTTCCGGCGGCTGGAAGGCTGGCTGGCGGAGATTACAGGCTTTACGGCCGTTTCCCTGCAACCCAACTCCGGAGCAGCCGGCGAATACACCGGGATGCTCGTCATCCGCGCCTATCACCTCGACCGGGGCGACGACCGGCGCACCGTCTGCCTCATCCCCAGTTCGGCGCATGGCACCAACCCGGCCAGCGCCGTCATGGCCGGCTTTGAAGTGGTCGTGGTGGATTGTGACGAAGCGGGCAACATTGACGTGGCCGATCTGCGCGCCAAAGCCGAGCAATACAAAGAGACGTTGGGCGCGGTGATGGTGACGTATCCCTCCACGCACGGCGTCTTTGAAGAGAGCGTCGTGGAAATCTGCCAGATCATCCACGCCAACGGTGGGCAGGTCTACATGGACGGCGCGAACATGAACGCCCAGGTGGGCCTCACGTCGCCGGGTCACATCGGCGCGGACGTCTGCCATCTGAACCTGCACAAGACCTTCGCCATTCCGCATGGCGGCGGCGGGCCGGGCGTCGGGCCGATTGGCGTGGCGGCGCACCTGGCCCCCTTCCTGCCGGGACATCCCCTGGCGGTAGGGCGAGTGGGCGGCGCGAAGGCGATTGGCCCGGTATCGGCCGCGCCCTGGGGCAGCGCCAGCATCGTCACCATTTCTTACGCCTACATCGCCATGATGGGCGCGGCCGGCTGACCCGCGCCACGCAGATGGCGATTCTCAACGCCAATTACGTGGCCGAGCGACTCGATCCTTACTATCCGGTGCTGTACAAAGGACAAAACGGCCGTGTCGCCCACGAGTGCATCCTGGATTTGCGCCCCCTGAAAGACGTCATCTCGGTGATGGACGTGGCGAAGCGGCTGATGGACTATGGCTTCCATGCGCCCACCGTCGCCTTCCCGGTCCCCGGCACGCTGATGATCGAACCAACGGAGAGCGAATCCAAGGTGGAGCTAGACCGCTTCTGCCAGGCGATGATTCAAATTCGGGAAGAGATTCGCGCCATTGAGACCGGGCAGGCTGACCTGCACGACAACGTGGTGGTCAATGCGCCGCACACGGCCGTGGCCGCAACGAGTGAAACGTGGGAACGGCCGTACTCCCGTGCCCAGGCCGCCTTCCCTGCCGCCTGGGTCAAAGATTGGAAGTTCTGGCCGCCCGTCGGCCGCATAGACGACGTCTACGGCGACCGCAACCTCGTTTGCACCTGCCCGCCCATCGAAGCCTACGCGCCTACAGACTAAATACCAGCCTGGGAGCGCGGGCGTCCCGCCCGCAAAAGCAGGCGGGACGCCTGCGCTCCCAGGGAAAAGGGACACCCGTGACCAAACCTTTACAAAAAACCAACATCCATGCCTGGCACGCGGCCAACGGTGGCCGGATGGTGCCGTTTGCCGGCTGGGAAATGCCCGTGCAATATCCCACCGGCCCGTTAGAAGAACACAAAGCCACACGCACCGTGGCTGGGCTGTTCGACATTGACCACATGGGCCAGATGGAAGTGCGCGGGCCGCAGGCCGAAGCGTTCGTCAACTATCTTGTCACCTACGATGTGCGCCGGATGGCGCTGAACGACGCCCATTATTCGCTGATGTGTTACCCGGATGGCGGGGTGGTAGACGACATCTTCATCTACAAATTGGCCGACGCGGTCGGCGACGTTTACTTTTTCATCGCCATCAATGCCGGCAACCGGCACAAAGACGTGCAATGGGCTTCGGCTCAGGCCGCCAGCTACGACGTCACGCTGACGGACGTCTCCGATGAGACATACATGCTCGCTTTTCAAGGCCCGCAGGCTCCGGCCATCCTCAACCGGCTGACGCAGGCCAATCTGGAAAGCGTGCCGCGCTTTACGGCGCTGCACGACACCCTCTTTGGCGTGCCGGTTCTGCTAGGCCGCACCGGCTACACCGGCGAAGACGGCTTCGAGCTGTACTTCCCGGCCGAACACGCCGTGACCATCTGGGAAGGCATCTTGCAAACCGGCCAGGCCGATGGCGTGCTGCCCATTGGGCTGGCGGCGCGGGATAGTCTGCGCTTTGAGCCGTGTATGCCGCTCTACGGTCACGAGCTGTCGCCCACCATTTCCCCGGTCGAGGCCCGGCTGACGTTTGCCGTCAGTTTCGACAAACCCTTCATTGGCCGCGATGCGCTGCTGAAGCAAAAGCTAGAAAAGCCAGCGCGAGTGTCGGTGGGCATCGAACTTCTGGAACGTGGGGTGATACGCGAAACGTATCCGGTTTATGGCAACGGCCGTGACGTCGGCGTCGTCACCAGTGGCATGTTTTCACCCACCACAGGGCGCTACCTGGGCATGGCTCTGGTCGCCGCCGAATTCTCAGCCATCGGCACGGAACTGGACGTGCAGGTGCGCGATAAATTGAAGAAGGTGAAGGTAGTGAAACGGCCGTTTTACACCCCTGCCTATCGTTAAAAATCATACTCAGAGATTGGGCCAATCTTCAAGATTGGCCCAATCTGAGGAACACACCCAACCCATGAGCATCCGAAAAGAAGCAGAACATCTCAAACTATTTCTGCCCGGCCCCACCGAAGTCCGGCCAGAAATCCTCGACGCCCAGGCCAACTGGATGGTTGGCCACCGTATGCCCGAAGCCATCCAGCTCTTTGGGCGCATCCAACCCAAACTGCGCCAGGTATTTCGCACCCAATACCGCGTCTACGTCGCGGCCGCCTCTGGGACGGGCATGTGGGAAGCCGCCAGCCGTAACTGTGTGGCGCACAAAGTGCTGCACTGCACCAACGGCTCCTTTGGCGACCGCTGGATCGAAGTTTCGCAAACCAACGGCAAAGAAGTGGACGTGTTGGACGTGGAATGGGGTAAGCCTGTCTTGCCGGAAATGGTGGTCGAACAGCTGGCCACCGGTGGCTTCGACGCCGTGGCGTTGGTGCAAAATGAGACCAGCGTCGGCGTAGCGAATCCGGTGCAAGAGATTGCAACGGCCGTGCGCCAGCTACCCGGCGGTCAAGACATCACCATCATGGTAGACGCCGTCAGTGGGCTGACCGGCATGGCGATGGAACCCGATCTCTGGGACCTGGACATCGTCCTGACCTCCAGCCAGAAAGCGTTCGCCCTGCCGCCTGGGTTGGCCTTCGCCTCCGTCTCCGACCGCGCTTTGGAAAAAGCGAAAACCATTCCCTATCGCGGTTACTACTTTGATTATGTCACGTTGGAAAAATATATGGTCAAGGATCAGACCCCGGCGACGCCGGCCATCTCCCTGTTGTATGCGCTGGACATGCAGCTAGACGCTATCCTGGCAGAAGGGCTGGAGGCGCGCTGGGCGCGCCATCTGGCGATGCGCGACCTGGTGGTGCGGTGGGCCAAAACTCGCGGCTTCCAGCTTTTTGCCGAAGAAGCGTATGCTTCCCCCACCGTCACGACGATTGCCAACGCGCATGGTCTGGTGGTGAAAGATCTGAATGCCTTCTTGCGGCAGCGAGGCATGGTCGTCTCTAATGGCTACGGCAAATTGAAGGACAAATGTTTTCGCATTGGTCACATGGGCGATTGGCAAGTAACGGACATTGAGGAATTGTTGGTCAATATAGACAGCTATCTGCGCATGTTGGATGTGGTCTTCTAAATGATTGATTTGCTTTTGCGGGACGTGGTAACGGCCGTTGCCCCCGAACCAGTGTGTGTAGCGGTGCATGACGGCCGTATTCTCGCCATTGGTCCAACCCTGAATTACGTGGCAAAACAGGAGGTGGCGGGCAACGGCCGTTACCTGATCCCCGGCTTTGTCGAAAGCCACCTGCATCTGGACATCGCTCTCAGCAATGACCCGCATAAACCTGGCCGAACCGTTCCCTACGCCTCCATGTCCGAACTCAACGCGGCCATCGAGCGCCGCCGACGCGCCTTCACCCATGAAGAGATTGTGGAGCGGGCGACGGCCGCGTTGCGATTGGGTCTGCGCCATGGCACAACGGCCGTGCGCGCCCAATGCCACCTGGACACCGAAATCGGCCTCAAGCACATCGTTGCCCTGCAAGCGGTCAAAGAGGCCGTGGCCGATTGGCTGACCCTGCAAATTGTCGCCTTCCCGCAGCAAGGGCTGCTGCGCGATCCGCGCACGCTGGATTTGTTCCGCGAAGCCTTCCGCTGTGGCGCGGACGTGATGGGCGGCGCGGCCAACATCGAAACCGGCTTCACCATGCAAGAGCACATAGACGCCGCCTTCGCCCTGGCGATGAAACTGGACCGCGACCTGGACATCCACGCCGATTTGAGCCTGAAACCGGATGTGACCCTGGACGATTTAGAGGTCGTCCACATCGCCCGGCGCACGTTGGACTATGGCTACCAGGGTCGCGTCACCGTCGGCCACGCCTGCACACTGGATTCCGCATCGCCGGAGGTGGCCGCGCAGGCCATCGCCCTGCTGCAAGAAGCCGACATCACCGTGACCAGCCAGCCAGACCTGTACCGCCTGGGGCGCGAAGACCGGCAGCACGTCCGGCGCGGCCTGACGCGAGTGAAGGAACTGCTGGCCGCCGGAGTGAACGTGACGTATGCCTCGAATAATGTAAGGGATGCGTTACGGCCGTTAGGCAACCTGAACCTGCTGGAAGAAGCGCTCATTCTGGCTTACGGAGCGCACATGGACACCGTGGTCGAATTGGAGACGCTGCTGCGCATGAGCACGACCAACGCTGCCCGCGCCCTGCGCTTGCCCGATTATGGCCTGGAACCGGGCTGCATCGCTGACATGGTGTTGCTGGATGCGCCCTCCGCGTCAGCGGCCATCGTCGGCCAGGCGGAGAAGTGTTACGTGTTCAAAGCGGGCAAGCTGCGGGCGATGAATAAGCGGCAGAGCCAGCTAACAATGAACAATTAACAGTTAACAGTGAACTGTTAATTGTTCACTGTTCACTGTTAACTGTTGTTTGAGGTTTGGATATGATTGATAAACAATTGCCGCGTGTTTTGGTGTGTGAACCACTGCATGAGGCAGGATTGGAACTGCTGGCAACGGCCGTTGACGTGGACGTGCAAACCGACCTGACCCAGGCCGAACTCAGCGCCCTGCTGCCCTGTTATGACGGTCTCATCGTGCGCCGCGAAACCCAGGTAACAGCCGAACTGCTAGATTTTGGCTTTCGCCTGAAAATTATCGGTAGGGCGTTACCTGGTTTAGATAACATAGACGTGGCTGCGGCTAAAGCCAGAGGCATCGAGGTGGTCAACGCCCCGGCGGCCAACACCATGGCCATTGCCGAACACACTCTGGGCCTGCTGCTGGCCATGGCACGCCGTCTACCCTGGGCAGAAACAAGTCTGCGCCTGGGCACAGGTCAACGGGAACAGTTGACCGGCATGGGGCTTTACGGAAAAACATTGGGTATTGTTGGTTTTGGGCCGGTTGGTCGACAGATAGCCGTGCGCGCTCAGGCGTTTGGCATGAAAATTCTCGTCAACCAGCCCCAACTCACGCCGGAACTAGCCCTGGAAGCCAACGTCAAATCCGTAGACCTGGACGATCTGCTGGTGCTGTCGGATTTTGTGACGTTGCACGTGCCGGTGACGTTGGAGACTTATCACCTCATCGCTGCTCAAGAGCTGGCGCACATGAAGTCAACCGCTTATTTGCTCAATTCGGCCTACGGCCAGCTTGTAGACGAAGCGGCGCTGCTGAAAGCCCTGGACAACGGGCAAATTGCCGGAGCCGCACTGGACGTGTTGGCGGGCGACGAATCGCCCCAACATCCATTGGTGCAGCACCCACGGGTGATTGTGACACCCCACATCGCCGGTTATACCCTAGATGCAGCGCGTGAAGCAGCCATCACCGTCGCCGAGAAGTTTCTCGATTTTTTCGCTGCCAACGAAGTGGAGCCTGTCTTACCGTTACGCATTGTGCCCTCGGACAAAGTTTTCCCGCACGAATTGTTTGATCAGAAGCGCGTGCTGCGTCTGGCGAACCGCTTGCTGGCTTCCGGCCAGTTGAAGAATCCGCCGCTGGTCATGGAAACAGAGAAAGGGTACATGGTGCTGGATGGTGCGACACGCTCGACGGCGCTGCGCCAATTGGGTCTTCCCCATATGTTGGTGCAAGTTTTCCGATCGGACGCCGAGGGTTTGCAGCTTAAGACGTGGTATCACGTCATTCGTCAGATTGACCGGGTTGACTTGCTCGATTTGCTTCATTCGCTGCCCGATATTGAACTGGCTGTTAGCACGGTCGCTGATGTCACCGAAGAACAGTTGGCGTATGGCAGTTTGTGTTATATGCAATTTGCCGATGGGCCGGTCTATCTGGTGCAGGCTCGGTCGGGCGTCAATCGTCTGGAGGCGCTTAACCAGTTAACTGCCGCTTACATTGATGCCAGCCACACATCACGCACCCTGATTCAGGACATGGCCAAACTCCAACATGAGTTTCCGGACATGACAGCGCTGGTTGTTTTTCCGGTTTATACGGTGGATCAGGTGATTCAGTTGGCACAGGCGGGGCGACGGTTGCCAGCGGGCATTACGCGATTTATCGTGCCCGGCCGGATTTTGCGCGTCAATTTAGACCTGGAAGTTCTACGCACTGACCAAACGCTGCGTGAAAAAAACCGTTGGCTGCATGAGCAATTATTGGAGAAGCAACGAAACGGCCGTATCCGCTTCTACGCCGAACCCGTTTATTTGTTGGATGAATAGTAGCGGGTAGCGAGTCCAGAAAGAACCCGCTGCTCGCCGCTCGCTACCCCTTTTAGGAACGAGAAGACACCATGACAACCGATAATATCGTTTACCAATTGATACAAGAAGAAGAACAACGCCAGAAAGAAAAAATCGGCCTCATTCCCTCTGAAAACCATATGTCCCCCCAGGTAGCCGGAGTATTAGGTTCCTGCCTGTCCAGCAAATACGCCGAAGGCTACCCCGGACGGCGCTACTACGAAGGCAACCAGATCGTAGATAAGCTAGAAAACCTGGCGATTGAACGGGCTAAGACCTTGTTTGACGTACCCTTTGCCAACGTACAGGCATACTCCGGGTCGCCGGCCAATACGGCCGTGCAATATGCTTTACTAGAACCCGGCGACGCCATCATGGGGCTGACGTTGGGCGGCGGCGGCCATCTGACGCACGGTCATCCCGACGTGACCTTTTCTGGTAAGTATTTCCGGTCGGTGCAGTATAGGCTGGATGAGAACGGCCGTATAGACTTCAACCACATGCTCGCCCTGGCGCGAGAACATCAGCCCAAACTAATCATCGCGGGCACAACCTCTTATCCCTTTATGCTCGATTTTGCCCGTTTTCGCGAAGTGGCCGATGCTGTTGGGGCCTGGCTGCTGGCCGACATTTCACACATTACTGGCCTAATTATCGGCGGTGAACATTCCTCGCCCGTGCCCTACGCCGACGTGATCACGACCACCACACACAAGACGTTGCGCGGCCCACGCGGGGCCATCATCCTGGTCACTGAACGCGGGTTGGCGCGTGACGCAAAATTGGGTGCGAAGATCGACAAGGCGATCATCCCCGGCTTGCAAGGTGGCCCACACAATGCGACTACGGCCGGCATTGCCATCGCTTTAGAAGAGGCCACCCAGCCCGCTTATCGCGCTTACGCCCGGCAAATGCGCCTGAATGCCAATGCCCTGGCAGAATCTCTGTTATCTGGCGGCCTGACGCTGGCCGGAGGCGGCAGTGAAAATCACTTGATGGTGGTAGACCTGACGCCGTTAAGTGTGGGTCTGGGAACGCAGGCCGCCTATGCCCTGGATGTGGCTGGAATCTACGCCAATCGGAACACCATCCCCAACGAACCAGGCTCGCCGTTTTATCCCTCCGGTCTGCGTCTGGGTACGCCTTTGGTGACCACACGGGGGATGCAGGAAGCGGAAATGGTCCAAATCGGGCAGTGGATCACCCAGGTTGTGGCTTACGTCAAAGATGCCACGCTACCCGAAGAACCAAAAGAGCGGGGCACTTTTATCAAATCTTTCAAGAAACAGGTGGACAATGATCCCTACTTGCTGAATTTGCGCGAAAAAGTGAAATCGCTAGCGATACAATTTCCCCTCTTTGCGGAGTAAGGAGCATTCTATGACCAAAAAGCTGTTGATCAGGCAGGTACGGCCGTGGGGCGGCCCCACTGTAGATGTTCTGGTTGAGGATGGCTTAATTCAGCGGATAGAGCCGAATATTGTGGCTGACGATGGGATGGTAGTGGACGGCCGTTTTCACTTGCTGCTCCCTGGTCTTGTTAACGCCCATGCCCACTTGGACAAAAATCTGATGGGCCTGCCCTGGCATAGAAATCAACTTGCGGGTCACCGTGTCCAAGACTTCGTGGAATACGAACGGCGCGTCCAACGCGAAGTCAATCACTCGCCCCAGGTCCAATCGGCGCGGCAGGTAGAGGCATCTATTGCCACCGGCGTCACCCACATCCGCACTCACGTAGACGTAGATGCCGGTGTCGGTCTGAGAAATCTCGAAGGTGTCTTGTCCACCCGCGAACAGTACCAAGATATGCTGACCATGCAGATCGTGGCTTTCCCCCAAGGCGGTATGTTAAGTCGCCCCGGCTCCGTCGAACTGCTGGAAGAAGCCATCAAAGCTGGCGCAGATTGCGTGGGCGGCCTGGACCCGGCGGTGATAGACCGTGACCCAGTGAAGCACCTGGACACCATCTTTGGCATCGCCGCCCGTTACAACGTAGACCTGGACATCCATCTCCACGAACCGGGCATGTTGGGTGCGTTCACCGTCGAGTTGATTGCCGAACGTACCCGCGCTCTGAGCCTGCAAGGGCGGGTCACCATTAGCCACGTCTTTTGTCTGGGCACGGTTGAACAGGGTTACTTACATGCGCTGATTGACCTGTTGCTAGAAAATCGCATCACCATCATGACCCTTGGCTCCGGTCATTCGCCGTTTCCGCCCATCAAAACGCTCTATGACGCTGGGGTCTCCCTTTGCACCGGAACCGATGGCGTTCGCGACACCTGGGGACCATATTACACCATTGACATGCTGGAACGGGTGAAGTTGATGGGCTATCGCAGCGGCTTACGCAGAGACGAAGAGATTGAGATGCTCTTAAAGATAGCCACCTATGGTGGCGCGCAGGTGATGGGCGCTGCTGATTATGGCCTTGAAGTGGGGAAGCGGGCCGACTTTGTGATCTTGGGGGGCGAGACACCAGCAGAAGCGGTTATCGAACAACCCCACCGCACCTATGTAGTGAAAAACGGGAAAATCCTTGTGGCCGATGGAAGCAAGTTGTTTGATTGACCATTCACCTTTATTCTTTACTTTCCGGTAAGTCATAGGTGCTGATGGCGACCAACTTGTTCATAATTGCAGGTAGCAAAAACACAAACTGCAAGGAGGACATATGTCAATCGCCATCATCCGAACTATACAAGTTCTGGAAGAAATCGTACAAATTCTGCCTGTGGGCACGAACCTGGCTCTTTTTACATTTAATGTGGGTCATGCTCAATGGGTCCTTTCTCAGAAGCCGAGGTGCTGTTCACGGCGCATTGGTTGAATCCGGTTTCACGCCAGGCCAGGTCAGGCGGAGTTGGTCAGCGCTGCGCTATGGCGTTTGGTCCATCAGCGAACTGATCGGGCGTTGGCGCGCGATCGTCCTGCGTGAAGGGCGTTGGCAGCCCCGTGAATATGATGGCTACCGACCATTGGCCGTGGACATCACAGCTTTTTGGCGACCTAAACTCCAGGGTTGGGCCGGCAAGTTCTTTTATCGTCTAGCGAATCGGGCCGTCAAAGCGTCGGCTACGGGGTCATCACGCAGGTGGGGCAAGTGGATGGACAACGGGTTCCTTTGCTCAAGCGGATAATTCGGGTCAAGCGGTCAGAGATGAGCGAAGCCGACCTCAAGGCGGATATTTTGCGCCAGGCAAGCACCTATCTGGACGAGAAGGAAGTTTGGATTCATGATGCTGGTGTGGGATTGGCCGACGTGCAGACAGCCAACATTGCCCGGTATGTCATTCGCCAGGCGGTGAATGTAACCGGGCGACGCAACTATCTGCCGCCGGCTAAGGATCGCGGCCGACCGGCTCAATACGGTGAAAAAGTGCGTCCGTTGCCGCGGGAACGACTCGAACACCTGATAGCAGCGACGTCGCCGGATGTCAGCACGCAATTTCAATTTCAAGGACGCACCATTCAAGTTCAAGGCTGGCAAGAGCTGGTGCGTGCTGACCGAAAGTGGCCGATGCGACGCAAACCTTCACCATTTGGACCTTTTCCGACCCTTTGTATAAGAAGCCAATGGTTCTGGGCACAAACCTGGCGGCCTCGGCAGAGACGGTCTTTCTTCTCTACCTTGACCGCTGGCCCGTTGAGCAACCGCCACTGGTCGCCAAGCAAATGTTGGGATTACATCGTCAATTCGTTTTTGCCCCGTCTCAGTTCTCCGGCTGCCAGAGTTGGCGTTGTTGGTGGCTAACATCCTGACCTACCTGGCTGCGGTGCTGCCGGCGATGCCTACCGGATTTTGGGACAGGCAGCCGAAGCGCACGTCAGGACGGTTGCGGCGCGTGTTAGCCAGGGCAGTTTTTCCTAATGAATACCCCTTTTGCTGACCGACTTCGAGAAAAGCAGTCGGTTACGGCCCATTGCCCAAGGGAATTCTAGCCCATCGGCGAAGGAAACGACGCCAAACGGCTCCCTGAAACGGTATTTGGCGCTATTTTCGCCCACATTGTTAAAGTTCTTTGAGCCAAAGCTGGGCTTTGGATTGTTCGTTTTGCCCTTTTGGGGCAAGCAGTTACCGGAAAGTAAAGTTATTCATTTGTGGGTTTATGCTAACTACTCACCCGGTTCTTCGACTATTCCTGATGGATGTGGGGCGATTGTTTTTGTTTGGTACAATAAAGGCTCAGGTGAATTGTCCTCAGTTTTGTGGGCTTTTAACCAGATTTCATTCCATGTCATGATTTAGCTCTATCGAACAAAGGAATAGGGGAGATTGACGAGGATTTCTGTGATGAAAAAGGCTATCGTTATTCTTGTAAATGGAGAAGTGCTTTCTAACAAGTTCAGCTCAACGATTGACAACCAACGCGACAAAGCCCATGAATTGGCCGAAGTATTGCTGCCAATTTTCCAGAGTGATGTGCAAGTAGCGATTTTGCATGGCAATAAGCCGCAGGTTGGTTATGTGTTATACCGGTCTGAGTTGGCCAGCCATGCCTTGCATTCTATTCCCCTAGACGTTTGTGGCGCGGACACACAAGGGGCCACCGGCTATATGCTGATGCAGTCGCTGCATAATGTTTTGGCAGAAAACCAATTGAACCGCCCCGTTATGTCCGTTGTCACCCAAACCGTTGTGGATTCTGAAGATCCGCTTTTTAATCAACCAACCAAGGCAATCGGGCCATTTTTTGACAAAGACAAAGCGGAACAGCATCGACAAAGTCGGGGCTGGCATATGCTGCTTGAACCTGGACGCGGCTATCGGCGAGCAGTCTCGTCGCCGGTTCCTCTCGAGATTGTGGAGATGGAAGGGATCAAACAGTTGGTGGAAAGTGGCACCATTGTAATTGCGGCTGGTGGTGGGGGTATCCCGGTCGTGCGCGGGAACAACGGCCGTCTTCAAGGCGTAGAAGCAGTGGTAGATACGGATCGTGTGGGCTGCATGATGGCCGTGCAGTTGCGTGCCCCCCTGCTGCTCATGGTTATTGACCGCAATGACAAATTTGCCCTCATGGGACTCAATACAGAGCAACAAAGACATTTGTCACTTGAAGACCTGGATTCGCTCTTGAGTCAGGAGACGTTTGTTTCACAAATGGTTGAAGGTAAATTGCAAGCTGCTGCGAATTTTTTGCACAGCGGTGGGGAGCAAGTGATTATCACCACGCTGCGTAAATTGCCGGCAACACTGGACGGCAAAGCGGGTTTGCGAATCGGAATGAAACAAGGGTCGAGTGGTTTATTTGTTTGAGATTGGACCACAAGAATGACAAAGTGATTGTTTTTCATGAATGCACACAAACCCTTACCCGAAGATGATACACGCGCTGTGATGGATGACGAACGAATCATGTGGGACCTGGTTTCGGAGATTAGCCAGGGTTTGCAGATGTCTTTTGCTTCTATTAAAGCAGCTGTTTCCAGTCTTTTGGATGGCAATATTTTTTGGGATCAGGCCGCACAACATGAATTTATGCAGACAATTGATAAAAGTGTGGATGACAGCTCTAGTTTAACGGCCGTGATGACCCTGGCGATGCGCTGTGAAAGCCAAACCCTCATCGTTCATCGTGAACCCAACAGCCTCCAAGAGATATTGTCCCAGGCGAAAGATCTGGTGCAAAAAGATTTACCGGACGCAATCATTGAACTCTCATTGCCCACAGAAACGCGCCCGGCGTTTGTAGATTTCGAGTATTTGCGGATGGCACTGCGATTGTTAATCGAAGTCTTGCTTAGCGCCAATGTCAAATCTTGCGCACCAATGTCAATTCAAATGCTAGAAAAGGCCACTGAATGGCAGCTTGTAATTGAAACTGATTCTTCTGGCCTGACCAATGACCTCATCAATTGGTTATCTCACCATGCCCCTGAACGATTCCTCTTCCCTATCAATCTGCGCGCCGAAATCAAGTTAAAGGCATTGGTTTCGTATCAATTATTGACATTGCAGGCAATAAAACTGACAACGTCTAGTGCAGTTGAAGAAGTCACATCCCTGGTTCTATACGTCCCGTATGTAACAGAAGCCTAGATGGAAGCGATACAGACATTACTTATCGGTGATCAACCAGCGATCTTGCGTACCTTGCGCCGGAATCTTTCCGGTAGAGGGTATGAGGTGTCTATTGCTTTAGATGACCGAGACGTTTTTGAGGCTGTCAGGGATGTGAAGTTTGACCTATTTATTCTGCTGTTGGATTTTGCGACTGTTGAAGTAGATGGTTTGGTAATTTGTCGTCAAATTCGTGAATTAACGCACGCGCCTATCATTGTTCTCTCGGCAATTGGGGCTGAACAAACGAAAATCAAAGCGTTGGATTTAGGCGCCGATGATTACGTGGAGATGCCTTTTAGTATGGAGGAGTTTTTGGCGCGGGTACGATCCTCTTTGCGACGATGGACAATTCAAAGAAATGAGCATCGGCCGGCTAAACACGCCGTAGCCTGTAACGATTTATATATTGACGGTGATAGTCATCAGGTTTCCTTAAGAGGTGAAGAGATTCATTTAACGCCTACAGAGTTCAAGTTGTTATATTATTTGGCTCAGAATCAGGGAAAAGTTATCACGCATCGTTCAATTTTACAGGTAGTCTGGGGGCCTGAATATGGCAATGAACGGGAATATCTGCGAGTCTTTATATCACAACTGCGTCGCAAGATTGAAGATGACCCTTTGCGTCCAACATATGTCCTTACCGAGCCAGGTGTTGGTTATCGTTTCGCCTGACGAGTGGTTTGTGAATAGGCTACCAGCGCATACCTGACTCGTGTTTTCAGCGATACCTCCGCGGGTTTGCACCCAGGCACTTTCTCTCTGTCCATACGATTAAAATATGTACGGTGAGTTGGGGAGGGAAAAAGGGCGGAATGAAGGGGAAAAAGAAGGCGAAAACGGCCGTTTTCCGAGCATCCATCGAGGAAGAAAACGGCCGTTGCCTCAGCCCAACCAGAATGCGGATACGCCATTTTCTAACCGCTCCAGTTGGCTAAATCCTGGTCAATCTCCGCCAGATCAACCAATATCGTTTGGGAAACGCGCCAATTACGGCCGTTTCCCTCTTCATCAGTCATCAGCCGGCTGGCCATTATCTGGGCGTCTTTTACCCAGCCCCACGCGCCATGCCCACGTATGCAATTTGCCAATTACCCTGCCTCGGGACAACGGCCTCTGTTTTGCGACGTAAGGTATCCAGAACAGCGCCATCCATTGGCTTAGGCGACCATTTACACTCGCCCAAAATGAGCGTTTTTTCCATGTTATTGATGCCGACGACATCTACTTGGGCCGTTTTGTCCCAATAGCTGCCCACCTGATTCACCAAAAAAGGCAGCTTACCGGCCGCCCCAGCCCGCAGAACCCATTCCCGGCAGAGTTCTTCCCACGTATGCGTCCCAATAAAATCAAGCAGATGTCGTTTGATTTCAGCCAGGGCTGGCTCTTGTATTCCCAAAGCCAATTGGGTTTGGCGTGCTGCCAGAAAACGATAATAAAAACGGAGATAGGGGTCAGAAATATGATAACGGCTTTGACGCGATTGGATGCCGGCCGTTACCGGAATGCGCCGCGCGATAAAACCGGCCGTTTCTAATACGCTGAGATAGCTGGAGACATGGCCTTGCGCTAAACCCGTAAACGTTTTTATCTCTTTTTGCGTCCGGTAGCCATTGGCAATGGCGTTGAAAAGGGCGATGTAATTATCGGGTTCGCGCACAAAATCTTGCAGCAACAAACGTGGTTCAGCTTGCATCAGATTATTGGCGGTCAGCAGCTGGTGGCGTATGTTTTCCGACAGGGAGACAGTTTGGTCCAGGCGTTCCCAATAAGCTGGAATGCCGCCAAACATGGCATAAATGGCAACTCTTTCCGCCGCATCATAATCCGGGAAATACAGCCGGCTTGTACCAAAGGGCAGCGGCTGCACGTGCAGTTGTGCGCTGGCGCGTCCATATAAAGGCGCCTGATAATCTAGAATTTGTTTTTGCATCATGCCCAGATGCGAGCCGCTTAAGATGAGCATGATATTTTTTTGTTTAAGGTGATGATCCCACGTGTTCTGTAGCAGACCGGCTAACTCCGGCGTTCGCGCTAATAGATAGGTGAATTCATCAATAATGAGGGTGAAGCGTTCCCCTTCAGCCAATCGGGCAACCCGTTCAAACGCCTGTTCCCAGGACTGGTAACTAAAATCGGTCAGCACGGTTCCTTCTGGATGTTCAAACCGATAAAGCGCTTGCGAGAATTGGCGCAGCTGCGCCGTAGCTGAATCAGGTTGCGCCACCCAATACAAGGCATGGGCGATTGGTGTTGTTTGCAGCCAATGGGTGAGCAGCCTTGTTTTGCCGACACGCCGCCGCCCATACACGATGAGCAAAGCGGACTCGTGACGCTGTTGATAGGTATTGAGGGTCTGTATCTCTGAAGTACGGCCAATGAATGGGTGCACAAAGTTATTATACATGTAAAACATTATAATTACTATGTATGAAATACCATTGCAGCATGCACGTCATTTGAGGGCAGAGAAAGTGAGAAATCGCGGTAGCAAACGGCCGTGGCCTAAGCACATAAGCACAACCAGGACGGTGACAACCGTGGAGCAAAGCAACTGGCCCGTAATTTCCCTCCCCACAGCGCCGTAGACAGACAGGTTTATAAGATACCGTAGTCAGATAGTCAAAATAACCCTTGGTTTGTTGGGCACGTAGAATATGAGGTCAAAGCCTGACTTTTGTTGGTTATTATCGTTCGACTTATTGCGTATTTACGCCTTATCGGCATCGCCCCCGATTATCGCAGTTAGCTGAGTTTGCCCCCGGTTTGAAATGGTCTCCAGATAGACGCTTGCAGATGGCGTTTTTTCGCCAGAAAAGAACTTATGTGCTATGAGTTTGCCATCCCTAATAAAAGGATGCCGTTATCATGGCCGAGTTAACCCGACAGGACATTATCAAACTTGTCGCCGCAGCCCACCAACCCATCCGTTTGCGCGGTGTTGATCTCTCAGGACTAGATCTGTCATATCTAGACCTGTCCCACGTCGATTTCTCCTACGCCAACTTGAAAGAAGCTGATTTATCACGAACAGACCTGCATCATGCGGCCTTTTTTAGCGCCAATCTCACTGAAGCGAATCTGTCTGAGGCGGTTTTGAGGTATGCCGATTTAATTAGCGCTAACCTGAGCCATGCTAATCTCAGCCAGGCAGATTTGGTGCAAGCAGCCTTCTTTGCTGCAAACTTACAGGGAGCCAACCTGGCGCAGGTACGATTTGAAGAGGCTCACTTTGATGGGGTGTACGCGGATGACGCCACTGTATGGCCTGAAGGTTTCAACGAGAAGAACCACGATCTGTTCGAGAAGGCCCATTGATGGTTCCGGTGATCTATGCCAGTGTCTGATTTCCTGCTTGGGGGTTTGGGCCAAAACCCCCGAAATGGTATAGATGTCGTATTGACCGCCGCGCTCGGCGCAGTAGGCCAGCCGCCCGCCGTCAGGCGACCAGCCGTGCAGGTAGCTGGGGCCTTTTTCGGTAACTAATACAGACTCGCCACCGGCCCGAGGCAGAATGTAGATGCGCGATGCGGCGTCTTCATGGGTGTGGTGGCTGACGGCAAGCTGGCTGTTGTCTGGCGAGAGGACGTGGTCGTTGTTGCAGTCAGTGGCAAAGCCGGTGTCAATCTCCCAGATTGCGCCAGTTGCCAGTTCATAGGTGTACATCCGCCCCCGCTGTTGTAGATGAGGTAACGGCCGTCGCTCGTCCAGTTTGGCGCTTCGATGATAGGGTACTAAACATATTTGCGTAGAAATATACGCTAAGAGTATTTTATCTGGAGAGTTTATGCTGACAAATGAAAACGACCGTTTTCTTGAGTTGCTTTGATCAATGATAATCACTACAACTTAGTTCGTATTGAACTAAATTACGGGCAAAATATGGTTATCTTGATTCACAAAGCCCTTAGCGTATATTTTTCTGCGCGTTTATGCACAGTACCCTAATGGGGGCTGAAAACGGCGTTTTCAGCCCCCTATTCTCGTTCTGCGGTCCTTGATGACCCGAAGATTGGGGAACGGAATTTGGTGTTTCCTGATCTCCATGAATCTCGGGATTCGCTATTGCCCTCGTTGCATCTAATCACAAGCGTGTTGGGAGGAAACTAAACCCATCCTACGAGATACGCAAAGTAAGATTCTTTTTGAGTCAATGCGCGTTCTAATTGTCGTTGGCCGAATGACCAATTTTCTGCTCTTCGGATTAAATAACCTACAGGAAATTGGAGATTGAACCAATCTCCAATCTCAATTTTGACGTTGTTTAATTTTCATCCTTTATCGTGCCGTCTTGCCTGCCAGGAGCCGGTAATTGGTCAGGAACAAGACCAGCAGCCCACTGCCCCAATACACCAACTGCATCCCCGGCTTGCTGCTATCCGTACCAGCCATCACCCCATGCACCGTCGCCGCCACATAGATGACAAAGGTCAGGTAGTGCAACTGCCGCCAGCGCTTCTGCCCCAACTGCTTACGAAAGTTAAAGCTGAGGGAGGTAAAGATCATGAAGTATAGACTGAGAATGCCTATCCCGACCCAACCGGGTCGGTAGGGACCAATAAAAGGAATGGTCACATCGGCCCGCGAGTAAGGGTAATAGCTGTCGAACAGCAGCGCCAGAGCGTGCAGAGCAGTAAAGGCGACCGCCAGCCAGGAGAGGAGGTTGTGCATCGCCAGGGACAGCACGGCCGGGACCGTCTCCTTAATGATTTTACTGCTGAGCAACAGCCCCCACACGGTAGACCCGGTCAGGAGCAAATAGGCTACCGTACCCGCCGAACGTGACAGGTACCAGGGCGTCTTGGTCGTCAAGCCCACAAAAAGGGCGATTTGCGAACCGATGGGGGTGATGGTCAGGAGTAACCAACCCCCGCCCAGCAACAGCAGGCCGCCTAACAGGCCCAGCAGTAGACTGCCGACAAAAGCGCGCAGGGTGGCCATACGGCCGTTCGTCGTTGAAGGTTCTATCGTCGTCATTCTCAATCTCCCAAAAAGCGATCCGCAGATTTCACCGATTAAAGAAAGAAATCTGGGTTATGCCATGTCTGCCGGGCTGCCTTGCAACACCGCGTACATAGGCGGTGTTACCAGGATACGGCCATCATCCGTCACCATCAGCCCGGCCAGCTCCATTTCCAATAAGGCCGCCAGCCCGTCGGCCGAACCGGCCACCAGAGTCGCCGTCGCCCAGGCTTCGGCCTGCGCCGCGTCTTCGGCCAGAATAGTGACGGTGAGAGCATCGGTGACTACCGGTTGGCCGGTGGTCGGGTCCAACAGATGATGGGCCAGACGACCGTTGTGCTGCCAGCGCCGGTAATCAATGCCCGAAGTCGCCAGGGCCGCTTCCGCCAACCAGAACGAGGCCAGGTCAGGCCGCGCTGCGCCTGCGCCCGACCACGGGGCACTGATGGCTACCGGCCAGCCGGGATAACCCTGTGGGGCGGCTCCGACCGCCAGGTCGCCGCCCGCGTCTACCAGGCAGGGACCGGAGGCGCGCAAGTGGGCGACGGCCGTCTGCGCCGTATAACCCTTGGCGATGCCGCCCAAATCCACACCCACACCCGGCGGCAGGCAGATGGCGCGGCGCGTTTCATCCAGCTGCACGTCGGCCCATTGGCCTGTTAACAAGGCGGCGGTGGACCAGGAGTCGTTGCCCATGCCGCGCGCCACGTTTTCAAAACTGTCTCTATATCCCGCATGCAGCATTCCATTAATCAGCGTGGGGTCGAAACGGCCGTCGGTCAGCGCCGCCATCCCCAGAGCCAGGGTCAACACGTCCCACAACACGTCGGCGACCACTACCCATTGCCCACTACGGCCGTTCAGCCGCGAGAGTTCGCTGTCCGGCCGAAAGCGGCTGAGCGTCTGCTCGTGGGCGGCGAACAGGGCCGCCACGTCAGCGAAAGCCTGGGCGGCCACGTCCGGTTCGGCCTCCAACCAGACTGCCATCTGGCAGCCCATAGCCCAGAATTGATGCGTTTGCCAGGTGGCAGGGGGCATTTCGGATTTTGGATTCTGGATTTCGGAATAGGGTTTACGTTTTATGGTCTACGGCTCCCTGTCGCTTACTGCGACGATCGCGTGCGGGCTACCGGTTGAATTTGTGGCTGCACCGCTTGCGGGATGGGTGGCAGTTCGATTTGCACGCCGCGCCCGGCGGGGGGCAGGGCGATGGTAGACGTTTCCGCGGCCGGGACCATGATGGTGGTGGGGGCGGTAGAGTTGACGGCCGTTGCCGGCTGCCCCACGTCTTGTAAAGACAGCAGCCGCGTTCCGGCCAGGGTGGCAATGACGCTGCCCGTCAGCAGCACGGCGGCCAGAGCGCCTGTTTGTTGTTTGGGTCGGGCGGAGGATTTTGTTGTTGGTTTAGTCATCGTCGTATTCCTCGTGTTCGTGTTCTTCATGTTCTTCGTGTTCGCCATTGTCGTCGCCGCCGGTAAAGGCCGGGGCGCTGTTGGCGTTGGCGCTGTTGATGTCGTTTTGTAGCTGCAAAATCGTCTGGTTAGCGGCGTCGAGTTGGGCCTGGTAGACCGTCTCGCGCTCTTGCATGGTGCGCACTGTCTGCTCCAGTTGGACGCTGTATTCCTGCCAGGCTTGCAGCGCTTCTTCGTTTGTCAGGCTGCCTGTTTCAGGCAGGGGCAGGTCGGTGGTTGTGGTGGATATGGTCGTGGTGGGAACGGCCGTTGTGCTGCCCCCCGCCGCCCGCAAATTACCAAAGCCCAACGCTAACAATGTGATGAGGACCAGGCCGGTCAACGTCCCGGCCGCTAAAATACCTTTCGTGCGATTCATTGTAGTACCTCTTTTTAGTCTGGTAGTCAGTTAGTCTGGTAGTCAAGAAGTTAATTGTCCGACTACGGGACTAACCGACTAATCATCATGATTTTCAGAGATGGCTCAGCCACCGGTGAGCAGTCGTTTTAGAAATGTTTTTGTACCGTTTACGACTCCCGTTACAAAGTATTGTGTGCGTAACGATGGGTATCTTAGCCCATATAGGGTGTCGCTGGGTTAAATGCAGCCTAAACAATGCTAAATCTACCTTAAATCTGGCGGTGGGCGGGGTACGGGTAACAACTGTACGATATCCGCCCACCTCTCGAGTGCAACACGACATTCTATAGCAGAATATAGACCTTTTAGAAGTAGTGTTACTCGAGAGGGTGGCGCTCGTTATACGTTTGTTACCCGTGCCTCGTTTTGCGGCGTTCACGCCCCCATTTTGGCAAACGTCTGGCAACTCGCCCTGGTATAGTGGGCCAATTGAGGCACTTATGCGTTTCATAAAAACTTTTGTTCTGCGCCTGGTGATAGACCCGGATGTTCCTGACCTTTTGTGCGGTGATTTGCAACGGCCGTCAGACCGGGAGGTGTTCCCTTTCAAAGACAAAACGGAGCTAATCGCCCTGCTGCATCAACTGAGCGTCACCGCAGTACAAAATCAAGATTCAGATACAAGGAGACCCTTTCATGAAAGCGAAACTGTTGCTTAGTCTTTCCGGCGGTTTGATCATACTGGTCATCTGGCTGGGCCTGTCGCCGGCAGCCGAGGCTGTGCCCCAGGACTGTACCCCAACCACCCAGCACAACGGCTGGATTACCAGCGACGAGACATGGTGTCTGGCCACCGGCAGCGTGCATACCGTGAGCGATTACGTCGCCGTTCAGGCCGGCGTCACCGTGACCATTGAACCCGGCGTCACCGTGAAAACCGCCAACCATATCTACGTGGATGGCGATCTTCAGGCGGTGGGCACGGCCGTTCAACCCATCATCTTCACCTCGGCGGCCGACAGCGGGCCGGGCGAGTGGTGGGGAATGGAGTTTCGCGGCGGCACGGGCCATTTGCGCTATGTCACGGTACGCTATGCCACCGATTACACCATCCTGGCGCAAAACATCCAGTCCGGTGAATTGTTGATTGAAAACAGCCAGATCATGGATGGCGGCCTGGTTAATTCCATCCGTGACGAAGGCATCCGCGTCTTTTACAGCCATGTGACCCTTAGCGACACAACGTTCAGCGGGTTGGGAACCGGCGGCTACCCGTTGTACATCGTCGGGCCAACCAGCGCCGTCACGCTGACCAACAACACCTTCAGCAACAATTTCGTAGACCGCGTGTACCTGAACAATGATGCCATGAGCGGGCAGAACGTGACCCTTACGCCGCAAAATGGGCTGGAAGGGTACGAATTTGGCTACTGGGTGATTCCCGCCGGTGTTGTCTTGACGGTGGAACCGGGCGTTACGCTCATGGGCAGCGATACGCTTTATATAGATGGTAACTTGCAAGCGCTGGGCACGGCCGTTCAGCCCATCCTCTTCACATCTGCGGCCAACAGCGCCCCGAACGAGTGGAATGGCCTCCGGTTTCGCGGCGGCGACGGCCATTTGCGCCACGTCACGGTGCGCTACGGCCATGATGCGAATATCGCTGCCGAAAACATTCAGGCGGGTGAATTATTAATTGAAGACAGCCAGATAATAGATGCCGGGTCGGTGGGCATTATACTCAACGGCGGCCTCAATATTAATAACAGCAACGTCACCGTCCGGCGCACTGAATTCAGCGATTTGGGCCGGTGGGGGTATGCGGTGGCCGTAATCGGTGAACTGAGCCACGTAACGATAGAAGAAAGCACCATTTTGCGCAGCCACAGCGGCCTATTGGTGTTTACGGCCACGCAGGTGCATCTGCGTAACGTGGCTTTCTCCGACCTGGCCGCTTACGGCCTGGTGGTGCGCAACCACGGCGCGCTCAGCGGCGAGCATGTCACCCTGAGCGATATTGTCAACGAGGCGCTGTGGGTGTATGAACTCAATTCCACCGCCACGCTGACCAACTCCATCATTGCCCTGAGTGGAACCGGCGCGCGAACCGACGCCTATGGCGCCATCACGCTGGATACTGTCTTGCTGACGCAAAACGAAGCGGCCGCCATCGGCCAGGTCACGGAAACCAACCCGATAACCGGCCCTTCCGGGCTGATGGCTGATGGCTGCCACCTGACGCGCTATTCGGCGGCTATTGGGCAGGCCAACAGCGACGTTGCGCTGGACATTGATGGCGACGCACGGCCGTTGCCCGCCGGCACTCAACCCGACCTGGGCGCGGATGAATATCTTTACAATCCCCTGGACGTATTCGACGTAGAAAATACCGCCTTTACGCCGGTGTGGTCCTTCACCAGCGACCCGATCACCGGTGATCCGGTGGCCGAATTGCAGCAGGATTATCTGCTGCGCTACGCCTATGGCAGCCTGGCGGCCAATCCGCCCGCGCTGGCCGTAACGGTTGCCGACACGCTGCCCGCTGGGTTGAATTACGTGTCCGATACCCACTCGCCGGCCATGACCTTCACGCAGTCGGGCCAGGTCCTGACCTGGAATGTGAACCAACCGGTGCAAAAGGACGATTCGGGCGAGATCATTTTGCGCACCAACGGCGCGCCAACGGCCGGACAGACGTTATGGAACACGGCCGTTATCACCGCCGGCGCCGACGTGTATTCCCTGCCAACCAGCAGCGTCGTCCCGCTCATTGCACCCATCCTGCTCACCCCGGCACCGGCGAATATTGCTCGCGCAGCGATAACCCGGTAACGCTGCGCGGCTTTGCCCAACCGGACGTGATGGTTCGCGTCTATGAAAATGGCACTCTGGCCGCTTCCCAGGCCGTGACGGATGGCGAGTTCAACCTCAGTTATGCCTCAACGCACGTCGGAATAGACCCGACGACGCTGCTGGAAGTGCGCGCCTGTACCTTGACCGCGCCGGAGACCTGTTCCAGCCCGACAACGCTCACGCTCAAAGAGCCGCAGTCCTTCTGGTGTCCGCAGGAGTCCCGTTGGGAAGGCACGCCAACGGCCGGGCCGCTGGCCGGGCAGCATCTGGTGTATGGCTTCCGCGATGCGACCGGTGAATTTTCCAGCCAGAACTGGCAGATCCCCGGCGTTTATGGCTTTTGGGACACCGACCTGACGTTGACTGCCGGTTATTGCCCCGACACAGCCACCCCGCCAACGGCCGTTTGGGTCATCGCCGACGGAATCCAATACGAGCCGCAGCCCGGCGGTGGCCCCGTCTATCACTTCGACATTACCGGCGTGGCGCATCATGTGACCATCGCCTCTAACTGTGACGAAGTTTTCGGCGTGATTTTGATTGATCCCGACGGTTATGTCTTTGACAGCACCCTGGGCTTCGACCCCGACAACCCCACCGCCCACGTCCTGCCAGGGGCCACCGTCACCGCCTATGAATACGTCCCGGCGACCGACAACTGGCGACCCTGGCCGGCGCATCTGTACAACGACCAGATCAATCCGCAGGTGGTGGGCGAGAATGGTTATTTTGCTTTCTTTACGCCGCCCGGCCAGTATTACCTGCAAGTGGCTGCGCCGGATGGCTATCAATCCTGGCGCAGCCCGGTGATTGAAGTTATTAACGAGATTGTCCATGTTAATGCGCCGCTGACGCCGGTAACAGCAACGGCCGTGCAGAACATCCCGGTGGACGAATCGGCGCTAAGTTTGCCGCAAGTGACCATTTTCGTGGGGCAGTTGGTGACATGGACGGCCGACGATTCGTGGTTGGCGCCCGATCAGTACATCAGCCTGAGCGAGAACCCGATGCAGCACATCCTGAGCGAGTTGGATCCGTTAGCGGACGTGTTGGGCTTTGACAGCGGCCGCATGATCCCCGGACAGGCTTACAGCCGCCAGTTTGTCGAGGTGGGGACTTATGAGTATACCGATGGCTACGGCCGTTCTGGGCAGATAGTGGTACGGCCGTTTCATGTCTTGCTGCCATTGGTGTTGAAATAACCAAGCAGCCATCACCACTATTGTCTTATCAGGGGCACGGGTGACAAACGTGTAACGAGCGCCACCCTCTCGAGTAACACTACTTCTAAAAGGTCTATATTCTGCTATAGAATGTCGTGTTGCACTCGAGAGGTGGGCGGATATCGTACAGTTGTTACCCGTACCCCAAAACCTGGCGTCGGGGAACAAAAAAGGCGAGGTGTTGTTCACATCTCGCCTCCAACAGAGCAATTTGCCGGGGTTATTTGAGCGACTGGCGTCTGATCGTCGCATAAAGCTGCTGCACCTCTTTTTGCGGCGCAAGACCCAGCTCTTTTTGCAGCACCTTTTCCAGGCGTTGATAGAGCTTGACGGCCGTTATGCGATCCCCCAGGGCAACGGCCGCGCGCATCCCCAGGGCAACAGCCTGCTCTTGCCAGGGATTGTGCCGCAGAACGCGGCGGCACAGGTCAAGACAGGCGGTGGGATCATGGGCCTGGAACCGGCTGTCGGCCAGAGCGAGCAGGGCAAACTCGAATTGATCGGCCAGGTCCTGGCGCAGGGGAATCGTCCATTCGGCCGTACAAAAAATGGGGAGAAATTCGCCGGTGCAAAGGGTAACGGCCGTTTCCCAATCCTTATCCCGGAAAGCCGCCGCAAATTCTTGCCAGTCGGCGGTTGAGCCAGCCGGAAGAACGAGTTTGATACGCTCGTCGTCTACATCCAGATAGCGGCAGGCAAAGCGGCGGTCAGGTAGGTCGGGTTCCAACAAGTGACGTAAAGCCGAGACGGCGTGATGGTAAAAATCCAGGGCCGCATCTGAATCCTTTTCCGGACACAGGGCGTCTGTCACTTCTTGCCGTGTCAGGGTATGGCTCTGAGTGGTTTGCAGCAGGGCCAGCAGTTCTCCGGCGCGACGCTGGCGCAAGGTCTGTTTGGGAATAGAGTTCGCGCCCACCCAAACCGAAAAGTCCCCCAGCATTTCAAATCGGAGAGGGGCCGGAACGACGCGCAGCAGTTGCTCGTATAATTCTTTACCCGTCCTGGCCAGACAAGGATCAGCCGAATCCAGAACAGCGGCGATAAAAGGCAGCACCAACGAGCGTTCCTGGCCCAGGAGAAAATCATATCCGTTACTCTGGCTGAGGCGGACGGTTTGCGCCCAGGCTGCATCGGCCTGGGGATGATTTTGGGCGAACAGTAGCGCGGCACGGTACAAACTGCCCCGCGCTAAATCAAAACCGGCTTGCAGTTCGGTGGCAAGCGCAATGGCGGACTCCAGGTCGTTCAGAGCGCTCAGCGGGTCATCGGCCGCGGCGATGGCCGTCCGGGCGCGTTCAATGAGCGCGACGGCTTGAAATTGGCGGTAATTCAGTCGAAACGTGACGGCTGCGGCGTCATCGGCCCAGGCGGCGGACGCGGCCAGATTGCCCGCGGCGCGGTAGCTGCGGCACAAACCCAGGCGGACTTCCACATTCAGGCCGGGATCGCCGGTTGCTTCCGCAATGGATCGGGCGCATTGATACAGTGGCAATACGGCCGTTAAAAATCCAGGTCCCGGTTCTACCAACCCGGCGCGTAAACAGCAGGTAAACCCCTCGCCCAGCGAACCTGGGAGCACAACCCGTTCCATCTGCTCCGCGATTTCCGCCGCCAGATCACGACGCCCGGTACTCCAATAGACCCAGGCAATGTCGGAGAGTGGGAACCAGAGTTCATCACCCAAATGGAGCGCCTGGGCCTGAGCCAGCGCTTCTTTGCCGGCCGCCAGCGTCAAGTCAAATTGACCCCGCGGCCAATAGATGTTGGTCGCCAGACTGTGGAGACATTTGTACAGCGCATACCGGTAATCCAACTGCCGCGCCAGGTCAATGGCCTGGTGATAATACAGTTCGGCGGCAGCGGGATCGCCAAGTTCGGCGGCGCAGTTGCCCAGGATGCGCAGCGCATCACAACGCGGCAATGAATCGGGTGGTGAATCGCGGATCACCTCTCTCACCAGAACCTGGGCCTCGTCGTAATGTCCCTGGCGAAAATGCAAATGCGCCAGACGTATAAGCGCCATAAAAACGTCTAATGGACGATTGGCCTGACGCGCCTGCTGCAATGACAGTTTGGCGCTCTGGATGGTAGGGCCGCTGGAGCGATCTGATTCCAATCCAATCCTGTCTTGCACAATTCCAGGTATGTTATCCATGAGACTGAATTATACGAGACTATCCAAATGTGGGGAGTAGGCAGTCGGCGTACAGCATAATGGGGCAAATACATAATAGATACCCGGCCACACGAAAGGGTATATCTATTCCGCAAGCGCTCTCTACATCGTTCTAGGCGGCAAATTCAGGAAAATTGATGGCGTTGCACATCTGAACCAATTAGAAGCCCATGTAGGCGCGTGAAATCAAAGGTTAGCTGACGGGAGTGCCACCTAAACTGGAGGGATTGGCGCATTGGCCGCCAGCGCCAGCTCAATCTGGATGAAGTCACCGGCCGTCACCTGCAAACTGCGCATCGGCTCCAGGTAACGCTCGGTTGTCGTGATGCTGGCATGGCCCAACATCTGCTGGATCTGCCGCAAATCAGCGCCCCCTTTTAAAGCCAGCGCAGCTGCCGTTCGCCGCAAGTCGTGGGCGGCTAAAGCCGCTTCTCCCTTCCTATTATAATACCCCACCGCCAGCACATGCTCCTTGACCACATTGTAAATCGCCTGCGGCGTCAAATGACCATCGGTCAGGCCGCCCCCTTTGGTGCGCACCGACCCGGCCAGGCTGCCGTCTTTGTTCAACGCCAGAAAGATACGGCCGTGCTGTCGCCGCGCTGCCTGCCCCCAACTGTCCAGCGCCACCTTCACCCAGGGCGGAATGCCCACCGAACGTACCCGGCCCCGTTTGCCCACCAAGTCGATAATCGCCCAACGGCCGTCGCGCTGCTGAATCATCTCCCAGGTCAAACCAGCCACTTCTGCCCGTCGTAAACCGGTACCAATCATCACCGCCAGAATGGTCTGGTCGCGGGTGGCTTTCAGCAGGGGAATCTCTTCCTGCCGCCAGCGGGTGACCGGTGTGTTGACCAGCTTCTCCGCTTCCTCTTTGGTCAGCCAGTTGCCGGCGCGCACCCCTTCCTGCTTGACCCCTTTGACTCGTTCCACGCCATAGGCCAGGGTGGGGGGGACTAAACCGTTGTCGGCGGCCTCGGCCGCCAGCTTACGGATGGCCGACAGCGCCTGGTTGATGCTGCTGCGACTTTTGCCGGATTGCACCAATTCTTCACGGTAGGCGTTAATCGTGGCTTTGCTGAAACCGGGACGGCCGTTTTGCTCATACCAATCCAGGAAATCAATGAGGGCGCGGCTGTAGGCCCGCTTGCTGTGCGGGCTGTCCACACTCTGCGTCACCAAATCAATGATGGCATACCAGTCATCTTGGGGGATGAGGGCTGTATTTTGTCTGTCCATGTGGTTATGTTATGTCAAATTCTGCAATCTGTCAATAGCTTTTGTTAACGGTGATTATCATAAGGTATTATGTTGATATAAAGTTGGGTTTTGCGGCGGTTGGGAACCTTTTTGCATGTAGGATCCCACAATTTTTGAGAACTGTTCCATATATTTTGAGAATCTGTTCCACAATTTTTGAGAATTCCGTTTCACAGTTTTTGAGAATGGCCTATTTTGGAAACCGGCTACTCTGGAAGCCGGTAGAAGATTTTGTAGGCTGTTCTCAATAATTGTGGGATAAGGGCGAACAAGTCATGTAGGTTATTCTCAAAAATTAAGGCATAACTGTAGGAAATTCTCAAAAACTGCGGAATAGTTGTCTCAAAAACTGTGGAATAGCCAGCTAATTGGATGAGAGGCTATTCTCAAAAATTACGAAATCCTACATGTGGGATTGTAGGATTCGCTAAATAATGAGAATCATCGGTAAATCATGAGACTGAATCGGTAAATAATGAGACTGGCTCTGAAATTTGCTCCCACTGTCAACTTCTTAAGAGATGTAAATCGTTGCGGCTTACCCATATCGAATATAGACCTCCCCAAAACCAGGCAGCTGTCACTTCGCCTGCCAATGTCCGCTGTAAAACCCGCACCAGGTCACAACCGTCCGCAACTGATTCACACAAAGTCACTGGCTTGTGTCAAAGAAACCAGGAATATGATCAAGTTCATCCGCTTGTTAGGCCGCCGCAAGCGTAGAGAGCCAGACCTACAAGTGGACGCAGTCTGCCGTGCCGTTAAGCCGACCCGCGAAGCGGGTTCGGTTTGAATGAATTGTTAGGCGTCTCAGCCCGCAGCCGGCCACTGGCGAAAGATCACACACACCGTTGTCTTGTCCAACATGGCGAACTCCAGCGCACCCCATGGTTTGAGCGAGACGGTGCTTGAGTTGGGATGCAAGAGGTGGGGCGAGCGAGCGGACATTTCATCGAATATTTCGTCAATGTTATCTGTGTCGATGCCAAGCTCTGGACGATCCTTAGCCGCATACTCAGGGCTCTGGACGATATAAGCCTTGGCGCCGTCACGTCCAATGACCGCCATATCCGCGTCCTGATAGAGGACCTCGAATCCCAAGCCGTCCACAAAAAACTCGAGCCCGTCTTGTAGGTGATCGTAGAAGATCTTCGGGATAAGGTTCTTGAACATTTGGATGCTCCTAAAATTGAAGTGAGATGGTCGGGTAGCAAGAGACCATTTCTGCTCTCTCGCTCCCTAAGAACGGTACAGGCCCCTTTCAAGGCACACCGCTCATGCCTCTCAAATGCCCGGTGAAAGACACGGTTTCAACACGGTTAAGTTTAGGGCATGAACTTGCCGGTGACAATTGGCCTGCAGAAGAACGGTGTTTGTTAACGTGTCCGCACCACCCATAGTACGCCTGACAAGATGGTGTACGTCCAGGTCGGTATCCAGGTCGGCCCAAAATCAGAATATCCCGAAAGTAGGCGGGTTTGTTTGCATCCAATCATCTGGCATGGTGCTGCTGACAAAAGCATCGGCCAAGACCCGATAACATTCCCGTTGGTGACCATTAAGCGGAACTAAAGTATATCCCAGCGATGATCTAGCTTCCCCTGTATGGTTGTAACAACCACGTAGGCTTAAAACCGTTCAATACTCTCAAGACGTCGCCTCATCGTTTTCTTCTTCACCAGCCGGTAACTGCTCTTGTTCCACTTGCGGCCGTTCCAGGTAATTTGTAGACGAGACGACCGGACGGCCTGTTTCGGCCTCCAACTCCCGGCGCGCATTACCGGCAATTCGCCCACCTTTACGAGCAGCTGTTTGGTTTTCATTAAAGCCTTGGGTGTCATCCCGTCGCGTGATTTCCGTTGTGGCCGCTTCGCCTAATATCGTGAACGCTAATTCCAGCCCGGTCATATGATCGCGCAGGTTTTCCCGCTTTAGCTTCTTCAGCTTCTTGTGCTCGCTCGGGGTTAGGCCAAAGGTTGCCCTGGCAATCTCGGCCGTGAGCATAGCTACCTCTCGGCCAGCCTCTACACCGCGATTTTGCCATTCATCTGTCAGCTCATTGCGGGTGACAATGGATTGCAGTCGTCGTTCAATCCAGTCGTCGGAATATCCCTTGACCCTGTAGATTTGCCGCAGGCGTTCCGCTGCCAGCTCAGGGTTGTCTATCTCCTCTAATCGCCCCCTACCCACTTCAGCCAGCCAGCGCTTAAATGGTTCTGCTTTGGGAGAAGGAATTGACTGAATAATGCGCAACATACCCTCTGTGTCCGCACAATCGGTATCGTAAAAACGATTGTTGGGCGCCTTTAATTTGAACTGTCGACAATTTGTCGACAGTTCAACGCCTTCATTTTCAGCTACCCGTTTTTTCATTCGGTACCAATAATCGCGGGGCTTTTGACTATCTGTTAGCGCTTCAATCACGTCGACAACAGCGTACCACCATTCTCCCGTGACTTCATCCATGATGCGCCGAATGCGATAATCCTCAAATTGGAGTTGTACTAATGCTTTATCCTCACTCATTGTCATTCCTTTCTCTGCGAGCATATTTGCCAGCAGGCAGCCAGGGTATCTTCACCACCAATATGATAGCACAATTGTTCTGACTTATCAGACGCGTGGATGGCCTCAAATCAGAATACGGTAGAAAATGTGCCACATTGGAGAGTCAATTTAGCCATTTCGACGTTCTACCTGAATCTCCACTAGCAAAAACAGTTTATCCGGTTGAAGAGGCTGCGGTATTGAACTCGTGTCAATGAAATACTACTCATCAAAGCGCTTGAGCGCGATCTGCCCGGTCATTATGGACTAAAAGTGGTCACAACTTGCGAGGCAACACGATGGGTATTTCTATTTGTCGTTGGCCGACGAAGACCAGAGATTCGTCTCTGGCCTGTGGGCCAGATTAGCCCCAAACATTCGGTACACTTACCACCTTGTTCCGTTTCCGGTAATGGTGATACATAACACTGGTAGACCACCCCAACACATCCATCGCCGCCGCCTCGCTTATCTCCTTCTCGGCGAACGTTTCCGCCAGGCTGTGGCGCATGTCATGGGGCGATAAATCGTCAATTCCCAGGATGTCCTGGCCCAGGCGCCGCACGCGGCCTTGTACAGCTCGTTTGCTCATGGCTCTAGGCAGCAGTTCACTGCCTTCCAAGTTCACACTGACTGCCACCCGCCGGGACGCCGCCAGCAAACGGCCGTCCCCCAGCTCCTCCGGCCGTACCTTCAAATACTCCCGCAAAATCTGGCGCAAAGGCGCCGGCATATCCAATTGACTATCGGTATCGGTCTTTTGCCGGTAAATGTGCAGGATACCGCCCACCAGATCAATGTCACTCATCGATAAGGCCACCAGCTCTGAGACACGCATCCCTAAATAAATGAACATGCCCACCATGAGCTGGTCGCGCCGTCCCTGCGGATTTTCGGGCAGCGCTGTTAATAATAACTTTACCTGGTCGCGGTCCAGGAAATTGCTGGCATCCTTCTGGTTGCTAATCCGGGTCACCTCCCGCTGCTCATTGACACGTCTGCCTGTTTTCCGCGTGAACCCGGCCACGTCCCGAATCCGCAGGCGTTCATCCTCCGGGATGACTCCGGCTTGTCCGGCCAGGTCGGCCATTTTGCGAATGATGCTTAACCGCTGGTTGATACTGCCAATGGCATAACCTTTGGCTGACAGCCAATCCCGATACCCCTGCACCATGGCCCAGGTCACGCCGCGCCATGCCCGCGGATCTGTTAAGTGTAGATCTGTGGGTCGGTTGATGTGAATTTCAGCCAGCGCCTGGCTAAAAAGATTCACTGTAATTTTGTACGCTTTTTTCGTCTCTTCGGATTTGTGCCGCATATGATCGGCAAAAACATCGCCGGCGGCCTTCTCATTGGCCAGTTGTCCCGCCAGGATCATTTTGTCGGTCTCCGAAGGCGCCAGCGCAAATGGGGGGTCAGCTTGAACAGTCATCGGCACACCACCTAAAAATCAGCCCATCACCAAAAACAGCCGCAGCCCAAAAATCCAGCACAGCACCAAAAACAGGCGCATCACCCAAAACAGCCACAGCCTCAAAAATCCAGCACAGCACCCAAAAACAGCCGCCGCAGCCAACACAAAAAGCCAGCCACTTTTCCCCCATTATACTACATGTTTATGCCCCTTACATGTAGTGATTTCCAGCACAGCAATTCTAAATGTAGAAAACGGGTATCGGGAAAATAGCGGCGCAATGCCGATGTATCAGCGAGGAGTCGCACTCTGCGCTAATCAGATTAAAGTGCAGTGTTATGTGGCACGGTTCCGAGTACAGTAACGACCTCAAAACCAGGTAATTACCCAGATGATAGCAACGCGGCATTTAGCCACCTCTGCCGAGGCGACTTGTGAGCATCCAATAACAATGGCCCAATCGTAAGAAACGAAACAGTTAGTCAGGGGCGGGTTCTAACCTAGACCCTCGGCCATAAATTGAATCAGGGCTTCCCAATTTTCAAAGATTTGCCAACGCATCAGTGACCGGGCATCCTCAAAGAAGGTGCGACGCGCACCTAGAGCAGCACGAATCCGTTTGTAGGTCGTATCCACCAACTCCAGAAAGGTGCAGGAAAAAGGCGAGTAGATTAGCGTGAACATGACGGTCGCTAAATGTTCTTGCCCATGACCAAAATTGTGCTTAATATGATAGCCGTGGGTGGTCAGGACATTATGTCCCCATTTCATGTTTCCAGCGGGCGCGTCCAGCGTGAGTGACAGCTTGACCAGAGGCGCGTCCAGGCGTAAACTGGTCACAAAGCTGTTTTGATAAAGGCGTTCGCCAGTCAATTCATGGGTAATCGTCAACTCGCACCAGTTCACGCGAAGACCATCATCACCCGCACGCAGCGGTAAATCATTGAGATACCGATACCGCCAGATTTCCCCGTGACGACCGTTCCAGACGCGACGACTAATTTCAGGCAGCTTGCCCTGCTCAATAGCCGCGACCCACTCATAGAGCGTCTCGTGCGAACTGGGCTACACACGAGAATGAAGTCCAGCCCGTAAATCAGCACCAACTCACAGAACGGTTGATGACTGAACAAGTCATCTCCCAGGATGACCGCCTTCTGTTGTTGCAGCCAGGTGGCCTGCTGCGGCAACCAACGTTTGGCAGCCGCCAGTTCGCTGTCCTGTTTATCACTGCCATCCTGTGGCAGCAGGAATTCCGGCGCCAGAGGCAGCACCGCCGATTGCTCAGGATGAACAACCAAAGCCGTCAATGCCCGATGATGGTAGTGGGTGACACCTTCGCGCACTTGCTGACTGCATTGGGGGCAATGCACCTTTGTCGAACTAAAGAATTGAATGCCATCGATACCAACCAGCAACCGCCCCCTAATGCCCGAAATCCGGCCAACTTCTCCTCAGCCACCAACTGCTGCCAAAGCCATTGATAGGCTCCCGCAAATGGCTGGCTGGCACGCCATCCAAAAGGGTACGGATATGATTGCCAGTGGAATGCGCGACATCTGGAACACGCTTTCAGATTACTCCGCCCGCGCTTTTGCGCCATAAGGCGTTGATGCGCCAGAAAAGAAGCGCTTTGCATGAAAAAGATAGAGAAGGCGCCGCGTACCGCGTCTTGCAAAGCATATATCTGGTTATGCCGCCCAGCCCGCTTGTCAGGCATCTTCTCTGTCAACTCGCCCAGATGCTGGATAAACCGACTCACTTGCGCTCTTTTCCCACACATCACCCTTTTGGCTTTTGGTGATTGTATAGCGCGATCTACTTCTGTTCGCAAGTTTTACATTTAGAATTGCTGTTTCCAGCAAAAAAAGGTGGCCTATTTTGGTGTTTTGTGAAGCACAAAAAAGATTGACAGAATGCCCGGCAAGCCCAAAAACGCCAAAAGGCCGCCCATGTGGCCCATTTTTTGAGACATTCTAATTTTAGGCCAATGCCAGATTTTTGTTGGTTATTATCGTTCGACTTATCCCGAATTTACCCCTAGAACCGACCAAAAACTCAAAATGAAAGAACGCGAAGAATTAAAAATGAAAACTTCGCGCTCTTTATGTTCAAATGCTCAAAAAACTATATGAGGTTGCGTCAATAGTCGAATACACATCAGATTCTCTTTACCGGCTTATGCGGCGCAAAATAAACTGAGTTGTTGTCCCGGCTGCTTTGGCGACCTCAGCGTAGGCAAACAGATTGCTCAGCCCTTCCACCGCAGATGGGGCGGCCTCAGCAATGTCACCTATCAAATCGGCTATTTTCTCGTCGTCAGCTTCTTCCCCGCGGGTAACTTCGGCTTGAAGAGCCACGACTTTGGCGACGGCCGTTGGGTCGGACTGCGCTACCTGCCCCATGAACGAGTTGAAAAGCTGCGTCAACTCGTCACTGTTCATCCCTTGTTGTATGTAACTGCTCACCTGGGGGTTGTCGCCAATGGCGTTGTTGTTGCCAGATACGCTGCCTATAGAAATTTTGCTGCCGGTGAACTTTTCGCCACCCGTTATTTGATCGCCTTGAATGACTGTGCTATCCCCACCAACATAACTGCCGCCACTGAAGCCGCCTTCAATGTGGACACCGCCTTTCTTTTTAATCGTTGTTTTGTTGATGTCGCCCCCAGCCATATCTCCCCCGGCCGCGCCGGAGACGATATTGCCGCCCGCCTGATTCACCGTTGCCCCCGCTGGTGTGGGCAGCGGTTCAAGCGGGTTCGGCGGCAACTGCCCAATCCCCTTCGCCACTCCCTGCCCACCAAGCAACATCGCAATGGGAAAGACGCCGGAAGTTTTCATCACCGGCGTCTGGTCGCGCCCCTGCTCCCTGGCCGATTTCTTGACCTGATGGGTCACCCAACTCATTACGTCCGTCACGTAAACCACGGTGGCGTCGTCGGGGTGGGGAGCGTGGCCGGTCAGGGCTTCTATCAGATGATAGGTGAAGAGGCTCATGGCGCCGTCGTTGCGCACGAAAGAAGATTGGGCATTGTTGGAGGAGTTGAGAATGGCCCGCCCTTCGCCATCCAGCAAATCGCTGATGTTTTTCGCCCCCGGTTCAGCCGCAAAAACTGGCACAGATTTCGTCTCCGGCAAATCGAGGGGGAAAGCGGCCGTTTGGAACCGACTGGTGTCCAAAGCCGCCAGGTCTACGTTTTTCACGTCCATCCCGGCCGCGTGGCAGCAATCTAGCACCACCAGCATCCGTTGGGCGCGGATGTCGCTGATTTCGGCTGTAAAAGTCTCGGCTTTGATGGCGTCGGCGCGGAGGCGGCTCAGTTCGCGGATGTCGTAGGGGATGAGGTAGTATTGGTCGGCCGCTTTGTCTACCATGCCATGGCCGGAGAAGTAGAGTACGGCCGTTGCCTCCCCATCTCCCCTAACCTTCTCCTGCAACCAGTACAAACCGTCGAGGATTTCCTTGCTTGTCGCCTTCTCCCCCTTGATCAGCCGGACGTTCTCCGGGTTGTAGGCGCACCGCTGTGGATGGGCCAGCACATCATAAATGGCCTGCACGTCTTTGGCGACGGACGGTAAGGCCAGCCGGGGCATCTGGTTGGCGTCTACGCCGATAATCAGAGCGTAACCATGTTCAAATATCGCGCTCATCAATCCCTCCTGTCAGGTCAGCCAATCGGTCTGCAAAAGTTCAATGGCCGTTTTCCCCACCACCCCCTCATCCGGCAAAACCGGCTCCTGCGTCATCAACGCCTCAATTTTCAACAGGGCATCCATCCCCTTCATCCCAGCGAAGAAATCGGCGGCGCTGCGGGCGTCGCGGATCGCCTTGATGCGCTGTTGGGCCAGCGTGGCGATGGCGCTGCGGTCGGACCAGCTTAAATCGGCGCTGGCCAGAATGGCCCCGCTGAAGGTGGTGTAGCTCTCTTTGACCGCCTGGATGTCGTCGGCGTCGGCGGCCGTTTTCAGCAATTTTTGCCATAATGTCCCATAGCCCAACGCCTGCCAGTCGGAGCGCTGGCTGGTCACTTCGATGGCCAGCACCAGGTAGTCGTGGGCGGTGTAGATGTTGCCGTCGGCGTCGCGCAGTTCGCCATCGGTGATGCGCAGCGCGCCGGGATTAAGCTGCTCGTCGGGAGCGGCGATCATCACCAGGTAGCCCGTTTGCAGCCAATCGCCCGCCCGCAGTTCGCTGTCCAGCCCCAGGCGCAGGTCCAGGCTGTCGCTGGCGAAGGAGTTTTCCACTGAGGTTTTGATGACGTTGGCCAGGGAAACGGCCGTTGCCAACGGCGCGCTCATCGCCAACTGACTCACCCCCTCGGCCACCTTGATGAAGCGCTGCGCCCAATCTTCGCCGGGCACGGCATAGAGACCGAGCAGCAGCTTCAGGTCGCCGCCCCGGTAGAGGACGGGGCCGAGCAGCGTCTGGTTCATCGTCACCACATCCACCAATTCCGCCCCCTCCCCCTGGCCGGGCAAGTCTGGCTGGACAACAAAATTGACCTCTACCTCGCCATCCAATCCGGGGAAGTGCATCTGGGCGTTGACCACCGGGTAATGGGTTTTGAACAGTTCGCGCCGGTTCTTCAGGAACATGCGCGCCAGCCGCAGCCGCAAATAGCTCTCTTCTGTCACCAGCGGGACCGCTGCATCGGACGCGGCCGGGAAGAAGTACGGCCGTAACACCTTGCGCTCATCTTTAAGCGCCTGTTTGAATAAATTGCCGAAGTTGATAGACACGAGGGACTCCTTGGGTATACCGTAATCCGTACTCCGTAGTCCAACACCTCTGAGGCGCGTTTACGGACAACGGCTTACGAAATACGGACAACGGCTTACGGAATACGGAATACGGTATACGAAACTCAGATGATTTCCAGCCGTACGCCGGGCGGGACGTTGACCTGGATGACTCCGGCCTGATTGTGGGTGACCTGCTCCAGGCGGACGCCGGGCGGCAGTTGCACGTAGACAACCTGCGTTTCCCCAGGCGGCGGGTCCTCAACAGGCGGTGGCGGCGGGGGCGCTTGCGCCTCCAGCGTGATGCCATCAAAGAAGAAATCCTTTCCCTTGACCCATTTGCTCTTCACCCGGATCACCACCTCGGCGACGCCGGATGGGGGCACGGTGAAGGTGATGATGTGGCGATACCAGCGCCGGTCGCCCATGTCGAAGCCATGCACCCAGCCCCCTTCGCCGTTGACCCAAACGCCCGACTCCGCGCCATAAGCGTCGGTTTCGCCGTGCAGGTGAACCTGGATGGGCACGGTGAGCGTCGCCTGGCTGCCGGGCTGCAAGCCGCTGACGGTTTGCGACAGGGCCGCGCCAAACACGGCCGCCGAGTTGAAGATTTTGTAGGTGACGGAGCCGTCGAGGATCAGGGCGTTGGGCTGGCCGAATTGTTCGTTGGGCGGCAGTTGGGCGCTGAGTTTATGGACACATTCCGGGATGCCCGTCACCAGGCTGTTGGGGTCGTCGTAGAGCGGTTGTCCCGGCTTGAGCCATTCTAATTGCCAGTGGTACGGCCGTTGGTTGCGCAAATGATTCGCCTCCGCTATCGGCGGCAAGGTCTCCCAATCAGCCATGAAATTCCCATTTTGTAACATGCTGCACTCTCCTATTGGATTATTTATCCGCAGATTTCGCAGATTTGCGCAGATTTTTAATCTGTGGAATCTGCGAAATCTGCGGCTCACTTCTCATTAATTCCCGGCCCCGTTGGCTCTGGTGTAGACCATCGTCGAGATGATGGCGTTGCGCAGATTGGTCTCTACTGAGTCGGACGGGACGTGGCGCATATATTTGGCTTTGAGCGAGGTGATCCGGTTGGGCGCGTCCGGCGGCGTCAGCGGGTCTATGATCTGGTAATCGTCGCCGGAGCGCTGCACGATGACGACCCAATGCTGGTCCACAACGGCCGTGTTCAGCCGCATATCCACCTGGGCCACCACAATATGCCCCCTGGCCAACGCCTGATCAATCCGGGTGATGGGGTCTTCGCCGGTCCAGACGGCCCAATCTACTGGTTTATTCGGCCAGGATTGCACATTTTTGTTGAATTGCAGCCCGCCGACGTAGAAGGGAGCGAGGAATTTGACGATGGAGTTGGTGCGCTCGTAGCCGCCCTGGCTGGGGTCCAGGTTTTTTAATCGTTGGTTTAGCTCTTGCGGATTGATGCGCGTGCCGTAGGCGGAGAGGGCCATCGCCATGCAGGTCATCAGGCAGCCCCAGGTGCCGATGGTCTCCGGGCCGTAGCCCAGTTGGTCGCCGCGCCAACGCGGATCCACCTGCGAATACCACAGGGAGGGGTCGGCCAGCAGGCGGGCCAGCGGGGTGCTGGTGGCGGGTGTGTCGGCGTCGGCCGTTGTCACCACAATCTTCACCCACAAGGGATCGCCGAAGAAGTTGCCCCGGTCATCCTTCAGCCGCCACATCGAGTAGACCTGGCCGCTCGTCCCTTGCGGCGCGGTCATCGGCACGGTGATGACCACCTCTTCGCCCAATTTGGCCGCCGGGATGACGTGTGAGGGGTTGTTGCGGGCCATCGCCAGACTACCTTCGATGTAGGCCAGATGGAAGCCATCACCCCAATGGCGCGTGCCCGTGTTACGCACTCGCCACTGCTTGTCAAAATCGGTCCCGGCCACCAATTGCTCGAAATCGGGGATGGTCTGGTCGGCGACGAAGGCCATGTCCGGGGTGCGGGCGGGTGTGCCGGCCGTCGAGGCGGGAGTGACAGTGACGTCTACGTAGAAGTGGGCGAACGGCTTATCTTGCGGGTCGCGCAATTGCCAGAAGCTGCGGTAGCTGCGCCCGGCCGTCTCCGGGGCGGTGAGGTTGAGGGTGAAAACGGCCGTTTCCCCCGGCCGCAATCTGTCAAAGCCACCCGCCTCCGGCAGGCTGTAGCTTTGCTTCGCCGTCATCGCCGCCGGGTGCGTGCCCCGCTCGACAAAGACCAGCCGGTACTTGTCGTCCCAGGTCGTCGTGCCCATGTTGGTGAAGGTCCAGCGGCAGGTGAAATCCGTTTTGGCGGGCACGACGTTCAGATTGGCTTCGGTGGCGGCAAAGGCGACAAAGGCCGCCTCCGATACCTCGGCGAAGGGGTCCACCGATTTAGCCAGCCCCTTGTAGCGGTCGCGCATGGCGACAAAGGCGTCGAAGATATGGGGCTTGGGCTGGTTGTCCCGCGTGTTGACGCCGGAGTTGCGCATGATGTCGCTCCAGCCAAACCAGATGAGGGTCTGGACGTAATCGGCGTAGTTGGTCGTCAATTCGTTGACGAATTCGCGCATGTAGGTGGCGATGTCGGCGTAATGTTCCGGCCCGATATGGCCGTCCGACGCCGCGCCCACCTCGGTGATCCAGAGCGGGATGTTGGGAAAGGCGCGTTTGAAGACGTTGAGGGCGTCGGGCAAGCGGCCGATGCTGCCATAGTTGAAGATGATGTGTTTGATATAACGGCCGTAGGGATGCAGCGCCAGGGCGTCCACCGGCAGTTTGCCGCCCAGCGCCCGCTGCACCTGGCGCGCGTACTCGGCGGCATTGTCCGGCCCCGTCTTTAAGCCGCCAAAAATCACCTTCGCGCCCGGATGCGCCTGGCGGATAGCGGCTGCGGCGTGCTGCAAAATCAGGGCGTAATTGGCGGGGGCGATGCCGATGGCGGAATGGTTGATATTGCCTTTGTCATTGCCAAACTCGCTGTCCTGCTCGTTGTGAATCTGGTAGGCGACCCTATCGCCAAATTCGGCGCAGACGCGGGCGACGCGGCCGCACTGTTCGCCGAACTGCTGGGCGTAAGCGTTCCAATCACCGCTTCCGCTATTGTTCCAGGGGCCATTGCCCCAGTAGGTGTCCTGGTGCAGGATGATGAGGGAGCGGATGCCCTGGCTGGCGTAGCTCTGGATGATGTGGCGATACCGCTCCTGGTATGCTTGCTCTGGCGTCTTGTCAATCCGCGAGGCCCAAAAGACGAAGCGCACCCAGCCCAGGCCGTTCATCCGCTCGGCGTCCAACGGGTGGCCGTCGTTGATGTTGACGTTCATGCCGAACTGTACCCGCTTGTCACCGGGCGGTGGGTCAGGTCGTTCCGGTGGCAGTTGGCCGCCCACGCCGATAGTCAGCCAGCGGGTGTCGCCAAAAGGCTGGCCGTTGGCGTCGCGCAGTTGCCAGTGGAAGGCGTAGCCCCCGGCCGTCGTCGGGGCGATCAGGCGCAGTTCCACGTCTACCGTTTGGCCGGGGTGGACTTGCTCGCGGCCGGCGAGGGCGCGTAGGGTGGCAACGGCCGTTGCGCCCATCGGGTTGGGGCTGTGGCTTTGGGTGTCGGCGACGCTTTTGTCCAGGTAAGCTACCTGGAAATCGCCGGACCAAACGGCCGTTCCCGTATTGCGCAGCGTCCATTTCGCCGTGAACTGCTGCCCCGGCTGCATGTTGTTGAAGTTGGCCACGCTGTTGACGAAGTGGACCATCTGGTAGGCCAGGGTCGCTCCCGCCGTCGCCGGGACGACCAGCCGCAGCCAGCGCACCGGGCCGAAGCGACGGCCGTCGGGCGCTTGCAATTGCCAGTTGGTGGCGTGGGCGGCGGCGGCGGCCGGGGCGGTGAGGGGCAGGCTGAGCTGCGCTGTCGCCCCTGGCGGCACATCACCAACGCCCAGTTCGGCCAGGGTGTAGGCTGGTTTGGCGGAGAGGGGGGCGCGGGGGTAAACGGCCGTTTCCGGGTGCGGCGTCAGGGTGTAGGCGAGCTGGTAATCGCCCCGCCAGGTCGTCGTGCCGGTGTTTGTAAAGCCCCAGGTCGCCTGGAAGGTTGTCCCGGCCGGGATGTGGTCGAGATTGGTTGCGGCCGTAAAGCCGGCCGCGGCTGCGTTGTTGATGGGTGTACTCATAAATCCTCCATTGTATTGTCTAAAAATACCTCGCTCTCAAATTCAGAGTGACTTCCCTTTATCTGCATCCTACTCTAAAGGCAAACGGCCGTGCGCCAGCCGGTAGATTGGGGCGGGGGTTGTGCTGCTCCCTAATTTGCCATACATCTCCATTTTCGTGGAGCAGCATACCCTCTACAGATGCCCCCTTTGGTATCAGCAACAGAAAGGTATGTGCTGACATGAAGGTGGCCAACAAACGGGCCATCCATCAACTTGCGCCAATTATGTAATACAGCCATGATTTTTCTCCTTATGATTTCATACGCCAAAAAAAGACAAGATAACTTTGCAATCAATTGTCTTGACAAGCACGTGGTGATTCTCCTTCTAGTAAGTATGGTAATAATTCTGTTTCGTCCCAATTAGGATTATTTGTAAACAAATATGTGCAGGCTATTTGTATTAAATTCTCTGTGGTAAAATTCCTTTCTCCTCGTGTTATCGCATCATCGCTGAGTATTTCAAGCAATTTTAAGTCAAGTAACCAAACCTGACCGTTTCCATAACGGACAGCTATTGAATTGGATCCAGAGAACCAAGCAAAATTGCTAACGCCACCCCCCAACTCTGCAAAGTGTTGTTCATTTTTCCATAAGTCACTGCTACCATCAAGATAAACTACAACATAAAGCGAAGTTCCCTGCACAGAGTATACCCTTCTGAAAGATTCCAAAAAAAGAACAGCTTCATCGTTTTCCATTCGCCATATTTCATTAGGAATATCGTTATAGATATAGTCCACTACAAATAAATTGGTGTTAGGAATAGAGTAACTTTCTGCTATCTCGCTAGTAAAAGATGCTACTTTATTGCCTTTGACTGACCACAATTCTCCGGGGGAATCCTCATAGGCTACCACAAATAAAGGAGAGTCAGGAATCGCCGTGATATGTCTTATTTTGCCATCAAGAATGATGATATTGTCATTTTCAGTCGACCTTAGTTCTCCTACTCCATTCATATATATCACTACATAAAAGGGGGAATCAGGGATAGGGTAGACACCGCTTACACTATTAGTCAGTTCGATAATTTCACTGCTGTCTATCGATCTTAACTCACCCACTAAACTACTATATTGGATTACATAAAATGGTGATTTTGGAATAGGATATACTCCGTTTACTTGACCAGATAAAGTAAAAACTTCAGCACTTTTCATCGTTCTCAATTCATCATCGGCATTATCATAGTGCAGTATATAGAAAGGAGATTCAGGAATTGAATACAACTTAGATGCGTTACCAGTCAGTGTAACTACAGTGCTATTTTCTACTGATCTGAGTTCACTAGGCTGGCTCACATATTTCACAACGAAAGAAGGGGAGTCAGGAATAGGAAATACATCTCTCACATCATCGGAAAGTGTTACAATATCATCACTTTTTAGTGAACGTAATTCTCCTGGTGCAAAATTGTGTTTCATAACATAGAAGGGTGTATCGAAAATAGCATATATATGCAGAAATTGACCTTCGAGAATAACTTGATTACTTTCCAGTGACCATAACTCAGTGGCACTGAAAGGATGACGTAACCAAAACATTGATGAATTAGGGACTGGGGTTATTTGAGCGTTGCCTGCTGGGATGATAATTTTATCTACTGCTGTTAACCAAAGTTCTGAATGTCCGTTCACATATTTGATGACATACAATTTCCCAACAACAATTTCTCGTATAAAGGCAACTAGATCGGATAATAGATCTACCCGACCAGTTCGCAGGTTATACTCCATGTTTGTTGCGATGCGGCTCTTTACAGGTTCACTTTGAGCCGTTTCATATGCCTCAAGCAATAAACGCATACCAAGTAGGGGATTGTTACCAAATAGTGTATTTCCCTGAGTTTGAAGCAAATTTGCCCGGGCATTGCGTTCATTTATGTTGGCGCGTGTGGCTTCTTTATTAGCACTAATAGCAAAAGTAACGGCCGTTACCCCTGCAACAATCGCCAAAATCAATGTGCCCACTACATAATAAAACCGGCGGCGCAGTTTTACGGCCGCTTGCGCCTGTTCATTGGCGCGTGCTTCTGCCTCTTCAGCGCGTTGGCGTTGGGCTTCGGCTAAGGCTTGCTGTTGCTCAATTTCCCGCCGTAACTGCTCCTGTTCTTTGGCACTGCAAGCTTTGACATAAGCGTCTTCGTTCTCGTTGAGTTCCAGCCTGTTTTTAGTTTGCCACTCTTTTATCTCTTGCAGCCGGGAGGCGTGCAGAAGCAGCAGGCTGGCTTTCTTTTCCGGATCGGCTTCATGCTGCCATTCATGGGCTTCCTGCTGGATTTTTTGCCGCTGGCGGAGCATTTCGTAATCACTATCCAACCATTTTTGCAACCGCTGCCAATGGCGAATAACGGCTTCGTGAATCACTTCTACTTCTACCTGGCGGGGGGTCTCAGGCTCGGCGGGATTGGCTTCGCCAGCCTGTTCTGCCGGTTGGGTGGTTACCAATAGCCCGCGCATTTCCGGTTTGTAGATCAGGGCCTGTACCTGCTCCAGGGTTCTGCCTTGGGGCACCAAATCTTTGAGGGCGACCCGGTGGCGGGTGTCGCGCCGCTGCTGGCCACGGCCGCCGCTCTCGTCCAGATGGGTCAGGCGAATGAAGATATACTTCATCAGCGCCCGCTCCTCTTTATCCAGGCTTTGGTAAATCTCTTCAGCGGTGTGGGCGATGGCCTGGCCAATGCCGCCCAACTCCTCGTAGGCATTGGCCCGCAGCCAACGGCCGTTTCGTCTTTGCCACAATTCACGCAGGGTGAACTGGAGCAGCGGCATGGCTCCCCGCTCCTCTTGCAGGTCGCTCATGATGGTGTTGAGCAGGCCGGGATCAAATTTAAGTCCCATCGGGCTGCCCTCCGCCCCGTTTGCGCCCGACGTGGGAAAAGCGTTGGCCGCCTGCTGCCAGGCCACGTCACGCAGTTCAACGGCCGTTAATGGTAATATCTGCTGCGAGTGGTCGGTCATCCAATCCGCCAGTTTTTCATAACTGTGGCATTCGGAGACAAAATCGGCCCGCATCGTCAGGATCAATGTATGGTCCGCCGCCGCATCCTCAACCCAATCGACCAACCGCGCAATAAACGCCAACCGCTCCTTTTTCCCTTCCGGGTTGTTGGGAATGTGGGTGAATATCTCTTCAAATTGGTCAACGACGATTAGATGGGGATCGGCGGCTAATAACAGGCGTTCAAAAACAGCCAGCGGCCTTTCCCCCGGCTTCATATATTGCCAACGTCGCCCCTTCTCTTCCAGTTTCGGTACCAGACCGGCCATGACAACTGACGATTTACCGCTGCCGGAGGCTCCTAACACCGCCAGAACCGGTTCGTCAACCAGGCGAAGCTGCAACTTCTCTACCAGGGCATCGCGCCCAAAAAAGTAAGCGGTGGCCGCTTTGCTCTCTGGGTCGGTGGGAATGCCAAACGCTTTCAAGCCGGGGAAAGGGCATTCAACGGCGTACAGCGTTGCCTCACGCCCTTTGGCCAACTCCACAAAGTCGAAGTCCAACAGGTTGTAGCAGACATTGTTCAGCCATTCCACCACGCTCCAATCAGAGACGGTGTCGGTCAGGCTGGCCCAATCGGGCTTTGGCTTGAGGAAAGCTAGTTTTAGCTTAAATAACGCATCAGATGTTCTTTGGCCGCCGGGATCTTTTTTAATCAAATCCTTCTTGAGGCCGGGCGCTCGTTCATCAATCAACTGCTTCAACCGGGCGAATCCGCTTTCAATTTCTGTTTTGCTCAAGGGGATACCGGCCGTTTCGGTGTAACGATGGTAGTAAAGCGGTCGGCCACGGAGGCGACTGAATAGAACAGGCACAATCTCTTGCATATCCCGGCGTCCCCGCAGCCCGGCTCCGGCCCGCACCAAGGCCCAATCGGGATACCCATGTTTAGCGAGCCATTCGTAAAATTTGGGGGCCAGACCTTCGGCCGTGGCGATGGTGATCTCGTCGGTCATGGCCACAACTGCATGCATTCCCGCCTCCTGGACCAACCGCTGCCCCAGGCCGCTGTGCCCGGGGCCAGAATCGGCTTCTAGAGTAAGGACACGGCTTTGGCGGGCGCTCTCGCAGGAAACAAGGAAGGCAAAGCGGGGTAGATTTCCCTTTTGGATGAAGAAATCAATCAGGCTTTTTGCCGAAACGCGGGTTGTTTCATCAGCATCGTTGGCCAGATAAACGTAGGTTTCATCCTGGCCGGAGCGGGCATCCACGCGGCCATGGGCAATCAGATGCAAAATCGCGTACGACTTGGCGGTTAAGGCGGTACACAGCCTCTCTTCCGTTGGTTTGCCGATGTGGGTGACGGTAACGGCCGTTTGGCTGGCTGCGTTGACTGTGTCTGGGGATGGGGTGGTAACGGCCGTTGGCTCAATGGCCGCCAGCGCTGCATCAATACCTGATTGCGCTTCTACCGCCAATACATCAATTTCCGACGTGATGTGGCTGAGGGCAACGATGGCATCCTTGATCCCCTTTTGATCGTCAAAGGCGCTAAACCCACGCGCCTCAATGTCCTTCGGGTGGGAAACAACAACCAAGGCCTTAATCTCGTCTTGCTGTAGCGAAGGGAAAATAACGTGACGGCTGGAAGCCAGACTTATGGCAAACGGGGTGTTCTCGTTACGCGCCAACATACGCCAGCCATTGTCAACCGGGGCTGCCAGCCTTTCCCAACGCAGGCCGCGCAGTTCAGGCGCGTTGACCGCCAGGAGAATACGCATTTCGGTGCCTGAATAAGCTTGCTGCAACGCATCGCGCACCGGGCCTTGAAATAAAAGCTCTCCTAATGTTTGCCCATATTTATCTGGCTCTCCCCACTCTTCGTGTTCGCGCAGGGTTCTGATAACATTGTCATCCAGAATGAGTTTCCCCTGCGTTTGGGTTACAGCTTCATTGCCGGGCGTGGTGAATTCGACCACGACAGGATAATGCTCGTATCCTCTCGGCTGGTGCTGGATGTTTATTTCAAACAGTGTAAAAGCGCTTCCTTGTGTTGGCATACCAACTCACCTATGTTTTGAGTGCAGATAGCTGCTGCATGTGCATGAACAACTGTTCTTCGTGAGCGCGACGGATGACGTTATAGGTGAAGCGAAAAGCAGCCGGTAAAGCCAGTGCCGGCGCTACGGCCAGGCGAGCGGCCAAAGCCGCCGCGCCCGTGACGATGTGGCTCAAAAAGCGCAGCACTGCCAGGCGCGTCGCCATGGTCGTCTCAACAACTTCCTGGTGCAAGGCTCGCTGTGGCAGATCAAGCCCGTCACGCCAGACTGTTTCCAGCCCACCGCTGGCCCGGACAATAGTTTGGGCCAGGTAAAACCCCGCCTGGTCACTGTTAATCTGCATCGTCGGCCTTAGCAGATAACTCACCTGACCCATAAATTGCCGGAACTGCTGCCTAACTTCTCGCCCACTGGTCACGGCCGAGAAGCTCAGGGATTCGGCGCGACTCTCCGGCAATAGATCGAGATGCTGCCACAGTTCCCACTCCTCTTGAAACGAAGGCTGACCGGTGTTAAATGATTCGGCCGTTCTGGCGGGAGGGGTGGCCAGGTGCAGATATTGGTTGACTGTTTCGGCCGTTCTTTCCCGTTGGTTCAGCATCGCTGCCTGCCGGGCTAAATCCTGGTAGGCCTGTTGGTCGTCGGCTGGGAGTTTGATGGACCAGACCGACGTCTCCTCAGTTTGAGACGGCCGTTCGCCAAACGACTGCGCTCTGTTCATGGCTGGTGCAGTCACCTTTAGCCCCCACAGAGACAACGGCTCAGTAATTTTTGCATCTGTTTGGGGGGCGAAGAGGAAAACGGCCGTCATACCACAACCCTATTTGCCCATATTGACCAGTGTGGCCGCCACTTCCAGGATGTTGCGGAAGAACCGCGCCTGATTCTCTTGGGCCAGACCGACCATATTTTTGTGAATTTCCAATAACTCAGCGTCTATCTCTTCAACAACTTTGACCCCATCACCTACGACAACTTCAACCTGGCGCACCGGCACCATGCTCTTGACATCCCCATCCAGTGACAAAAGCGTCACCGCCTTTAACTGCGCCTCCTCACGAAATGTCTTTTTGTCGGCATCGTATACATTTTTCAGATCATCGGTACTCGTATAAGTCAATATCTCCAAAGTACCGATATTCCGCATCGCCCTGGAAATTTGTTCCGAAAATCTGTCTACTGCCTCCTGAATAGTTGTGCCTAAACGGCTATCCATCATGCTCATGTCTTGAGCGCTGACAACCCCATAAGATGTGCTATCAATGTAGCGGATAGGTGTAATGGGTTTGAGTGTTGTCGAGTCGATCTGAATCTTTCTTAGGACTTTGCCCGAACCACTTGGCTCAACCCTGTCAGCGACTGTTATTTGGCTACCTCTATATGTTATCTTTTCAATATTATGCAGTGAATACAATGCCAACAGTTCTAATTCCAACTGTGAATTAGGGCGTACACCTTGACCAGGCACAAAATCTTCGGCAAAGGCGCCCGGTTCATCATTTCGGGGCTGCACTGTTTGATCTACTGCTGTGTTCTCTTTAATAACCGTTGGTGAACTGCTATATGCTACTCGCGGCTGAAAATGTTTCAGGTCTACTTCGCTTAGACTTAGGGTTGAGGGCACAGGTTGCTCATCTTCTAAACTTGTACACAGACGAACGGCCGGATCGCCCAGAATAATATAGTCACGAGCATCATGATTATTGATCCAGGTGTCTATCAACTCGTACTCATCCACTTCTTCACCCCGCCGTTGTTCATCCAACAAGCTAACTAAACTGACAGATGAGCTGGCGTGTTTACGATTGAAATAATCAAAAGCGTGGCCAATGGGTACACCTTGAAATAATTCGGTCAAGGTAGACTTAAACGATAAAAGACTCGACTTCATCATCCCGGAGTCTTCCATAAAGGAAAATGTCCAGGCCCGGTCTACGTGGCCAATGACGGCCAAGGCCCCGCCACGCGGGTGGGCGAGCATTCGCTGCGGCAACTTGGCTATAATGGGACGAGGCGCGATTTGTTTGGCTGTACCTTTCACCTTCCCCATAAAATCATCATGCTTGGGTGTTCCGGCCCCATAACAAGCAAACAAGAAGGCAATCAGCCCATGCAACTTTGCCGTATCGCTGAGATGTTCTCCCGCCAGATACATTTCTTCGCCGATATACCCAGGTTCGTTGGCCCAATCACTGCCCAACAAAGCCCCCTGGTGGGGTAGCAAGCGGTAATCGTCTAAATTAAAGCCTATGCCGTGGCTGGCCGTCAGCAAAAAGGCCGGTGTTTGCTGTTGGTCACCACCTAAAATTGCCTGCAATCTGGCTCTGCTGGCTTGTTCTCCGAGATAGCTGTTAATGGCCCAGTTTTCGCCGGTCAGCTTTTGTCTAAAATGTTCACTCAATGGTTTGACCAGGTGTTCAGCGCTTAACTGGGTGGCTCTGTCATTTTCGTTGGTAACACCCCAAAAAGCAGCGTGCCGGGGTAGGCGGACCCCATCTCGTTCGGCGGCAACGACGCTTTCGGCATAATTGGCGTATTCGGTCGCCGTGTCAAAGTAAATACGGCCGACAGCCCGGTTCACATCTAGCGCATATTGGAAGGTGTAAGGAATCTGCTCCGGATCGCCAACCAATAAAAGATAATAAGGCATTTCTTCCGGGTCTGCATCGTCCCGTGGGGCCGCATCATTATCGCGCATGAAGTTACGAAATCCTCGTTGGGGATTGGCATATGCTGGTTGAAAGTGATAGGTTTTGAATAATTCCTTATTCTTATTGGCCTGTGAGCGTCGCCAGTTGACCAATGGCGACAGAGCTTCTTTAATTTCATCGCTGATACTATTGGCATAAACAATGCCCCAACCTGCTTCTTCCAATTTGTTGGGATCAACTCCGGCTTTGACTCCAAATGACTCTTCACCCCGTTCGGTTCGATTTTTCGACAACTTATATAAGTCATCATCTTCGCCGGTCATTTGTTTAAGTAAATCATGCCAGGTCATGGCTCTGCTCGTGGCCGTGTCGATTGCCATTTGGGGTACCAGTGGTTCACCGGTGCTGCCATTAATCCCGTTGATATAAATTGGGTTGTCTAAACGTCCATCACTCATCTTGTCGTCTCCTTGCCTTGCTATGACCTGGGTTATGGAGGTGTATCAGTTACACAGCGCATACCGACGCCATGCCCTTGATACGCTCCCTTGCTGGGAATAACGGTGGCAATATGGCTAATACCATATTCCCAACCACCGCCACGTAAGACAAAATCTTGATCGTCCCGGTATGTTGTTAAGTCACCATTCCAGTAAGCATATGGATCGTATGTTTCTTTTCCTTGGTCACCTTGTCCTTCGTCACCTTGCCAATAAGATATTGTCCATTCCCACACATTACCCACAAGATGATAAACACCCTCCTTGCTTTGACCCTCTGAAAGGGTGTTTACCGGTTCCGCATCGCCAGTAAGATTTGGGTCGAAATTTAGGGGCATGTTTACCAATTGTGGCGTGGGATCTCCTTTTCCCCATGGCCAATCACCTGTCAAACCACGTGCCGCTCTTTCCCATTCTGCTTCGGTTGGCAGCCGTTTGCCTAACCATTGACAGTAAGCATTTGCTTGCAGCAGCGTAACATTAACCACCGGACGATCGTGCCTAGCTGGGTCCGTTAAACGATTGTTGTTTTCCAGCAGTGGCATGCATTGATTGCTATAGGATACACACAACCCATACTGGTAGTTGGTAACTTCGTATTTGTCGATCCAGAATTCGGCGAGTTCTACTTCTTGCCGTGGCCAAGGAGGATTTGCAGACGACCCTACACGTAGATAGGTATACGGGTCAGATTTCCCAAATAAGAACGTTCCGGCCGGAATGAAGGCCATCTCACCCATAGCGGCTGATCTGGCCCACCTCTCCTGAATAAATGGGGCAATTAAAATACCGATAATGACCAACATGGCTGCCATAATCCCGGCCAGTCCCCAAACGGCCCAGCGCAATCTCTGGGCAGCTTCCATTTGGGCCGATGCCAAGTCGCGCATTATTTGTAGTTCGTGCTGCTGTTTGGCAGTTAGGGCGGATTCGCTTTTTTGCAGGAGTTCAACGGCCGTTTCCTCCAACTTCAAAAAAGCCATCTGACTGTGAATAATGTCAAAGCGGTCTTTGCTGAGCAGCGCCCCAAACTGACGGTAAGCGGCCAACTCCCGCGCCAACAACTCCTGCGCCGCTTTACGGGCCTGGGTTTCCGGGTTTAGCTCAATCTCGCTTAACAGGTAGTCGTGGGTCAGTTCGTAGAGCGGCCGGTCGTCTTCGTCCAGGTCGCGGCGGATGAGACGGTTTTCGTGGAGGGTCGCCAGCACATGCTCCAGTGCGGCCGGATCGGCTGTTTCCAATTCGCCCGCCAACTGTTCCCGGCTGCGCACCGCCCGGCGCACATCGGACGTGACCAGTTCTTCCAAGACCCGGTTGGCGATGCGCCGCTCCGCGCCCTTTAGCTCCCGGTCCAACACCCGCGACAGGTGGCTGGTGAGAATGCCTTTGGCCCCTGGCTCGCCCACCCCCCGGCCGCGCGGTTTGTTGTAGAGCGCCTGGCTGATCGCGGTCCCGTCTTCGGCCGTTGGCAGCTCGTCGAACAAGGTGTAACAGACCAACTGCACTTGCGCCGGGGGGATGCCCTTGTCCTCCTGGCGCAAATCGCTCAGGATGTGGTCCACCAATCCCGCTTCGTACTGCACCCCTTTGAGCGCGGCCGGTTCGGTGACGACTTCTTGCGCCTCTTCCAGGCGGAAGGTGGGCAGGAAGTATTCGTTGTCAAACGGCCGTAACGCGTCCAAACAGCCGTAAATCAGAAAAATACTCCTTGCGCAGCGACAAGACCCAGCGCACCGGCAAGTCAGACTCGACGCATTCCTGCAACTGCCCGGCGAAGGCCCGCTGCATTTCCGGCGACTGCTCGGTGAAAAATTCCTCAAACTGATCCAGGAAAATGTAAATCTGACGGCCGCCGAGGTAATAAGCCGTCCGCTCCAAAAAGCCTTTCAGCGACATCTGATCGTCGCGGAAGCGGCGCAGTTCTGGCTGCGCCGCATAGTCGGGCAGGAACTCTTTTTTGATGAACTGGTCGGGGGATTGGCGGTAGGGGCGCAGGTAGAGGGGGAAACAGCCGTTGGCCAGCAGGCGAGAGGCGAGGCCAGCTTGCAGCAGCGAGGTTTTGCCGGAGCCGGATTCGGAGTGGAGGATGGTGAGACGGCCGTTTCCCATCTTTTGCCACATCACTCTTACTGCCTGGGAACGGCCGTAAAAGAAAGGCGCATCCTCCAATTTGTAGTCCAGCAGTGCCTTGTACGGATTTTCCCTTGTGTCTACCTGAGTGGGCGCGGACAGGTGGGCGTAGCGGCCGATCTTTTGCGTGATGGCCGCCGCCAACCGTCGTTCGGCTGCCTGGATGCCCTTCTCCATCTCGTCAACGGCCGACAACGCCTGCTGAATTTGGGTGACGATGACCTGCGCCCCCGCGCCGATGGCGTTGTAGCTGCCACTGAGGTCGCCGAGGGTGATCTTGTCGCCGCCCACTTTGTCGCCGCCGACCCGGTCGCCATAGACCAGATCGGCGGCGATGATTTGTTGTTCTTCACTCATTGGCTTACTTACTCTTGATTGAACCTGACTGAAAATAACGCTTTATGGCTAATTTATGGTTAATAGATCAGGCGAGTGACGGCAAGGAACAACGGCCGTTATCCCCCCTCCCCACATGCGTAGCCGCAAAGAGCGAACCGGGCGGCCCGGTCGCTCTTTGGATTACTCAAGCGTATTCGTTTGCCGCACAAACAGGGATGTGCAGTGGAACGGGCCAGAATCTTTTGTCAAACGGCTGTTGGGCAATGTGAACATAATAAAGAGTTTTGGGTGAAAAAGTCAACTTTGTGAAAACAGGTGCAAAGCACTTTAGCGGGCCTTCTATGTCTGCCGTGTTGGTCGCATCACAACAGCCGCGGTGAACACCAGGCAAAGCGCCGCCAAGAGGAACACGGCCGTTACGCCCGTCCCCACGCCAGACTGCGCTTGAATTTGTTGTAGGGAAACGGCCGTTGGCGAACCGGCATCCGCGCCCAGGGTAAACTCTGAGCTTAACTCGCTCACGTTGACGGTAAAAGCGAGTTGGTCGCCGCTAACGACCGTATCAACCACAGTGACAACGGCAAAATCATCCGCGCTGCCCGTATCCCGCTTCAGCAGGAAGTAGACGCCGCTGGCGCTAAAGTCGCCCTGGCCGCCCGCTTCGGAGATATCGAAGGTGAGCGTTACCTGCCCGCCGCCAGTTGTCGGGTTGTCGTTGACGTCCAACTGCCAGATACGCGCCCATCGTTTCGCCACGCCGGTAGGTACATTGTCGGCCACATTGGCAAATGCCGCGTCGTCGTGCCCCAGGATAATGCCGTCGCCACTGTCATGGAGGAAATCAACATCGGCAATAGTCAAACCGCCGGAGATAGCAGGAACGTCTCGCCAGGCAGTGATAAGGGCGGCAATATCATTTTGATAGACGGCCGTTAACCGGCCCCGCCAACCTGTTTTCGCCTTATAAGCCGGGCTGTCGTTTTGGAAGTGAATCCAGCCCACATTTTCACCCCAAGCGTAGCCCTGAAAGTCACCCGTCACCGGGTCAATCCAGATGCCGCCATCGTCGGGGGCAAAGTTGATCCAACCGGCGTTGGTCGCCCAGGCGTAGCCGGAAAGATTGCCCACGCCATCGTTGTTGACGCCATAATCGGCGGCCGTTGCATTGGCATAAGTGTGTTCATCGCCGCCGTTGTATGTTCCCAATCGAATCCAGCCCACGTTTTCGCCCCAGACATATCCCTCTAGGTGATCGCTGTAGACGACAGCGCCGCCATCGTCAGGATCAAAGTTAATCCAGCCAACGTGAGCGCTCCAGGCCCATTTGTCAATTGTGTCAATGTTAGCCAAAACGGGAAGCGCTATTGTTAGCAACAGAAAGCTAAACACCAGACCATATTTTTTCATGGCTATTGCCCTCCTCGGACCGGCCATACGATATATCCAGTCGTTTTACCCGTACTAAATACAACGCCGCTTACCATATCAACGCGAAAGGCATTGCCCGTACTTCCTCTATAAGTCGTAGATGTCCAGTAACTGTTGGAAGCAACGCTTAAAAAGGGGTTGCCATTGGACCACGGACCAGTTCCACTTGTGTCCGATAGGGCCGGGTTGAACCGTTGATAAGAAAGCAAGCTTTGTAGTTCCCGCACGTTTGGCAGCCGCCAGTCACCGGCGACAGAGCCGTCGGTGAGGCCGCATTGACCGCTGGCTAAATTGTTAGCCAATGATAAAGCGTTAGCCCAAAGCTGAGTACCCCAGCAGTTAGCGCTTCTCAACCAGATCAAGCCGGTCAGGTTGTCGGTTACTGTCCCATTTGGGTTGATTGTAAAGCGTGGGTTGGGCCAAACGACGCCCCGCTGCAAATGGCCATCGCTACCCGTGTCATAACTGGTTATTTGTCCAGTTCGGGGTACGCTCGCCGGGTAAGCCGTTCCGGTTTGCACCCCCCATTGACCATTGTTTAATCCCCAAAAGGTCTTACCCCTAAGAACGTTAGCGGTCAACGCGCCATTGGTATTATCAACGGCCGGAGCCGCGGTCATAATCTCGTTCAAAGTGACCATTGTGCCTGTGCCGGGGGCTACCGAAGGTTCGGTGAACGCGCTCTGACTACCGGCCGCGCCGCTGTCCAACCGGTTATATATATCTTGCAGTGTATAGGAATTGGTGGCGCTTGGCGGCGTACCAGGGCCGACTGGATCTCCAGCGCGGGTCACGGCGGCTGTTGAGAAAAGAACGCCAACTAAAATACCAAACAAACCAAACAAAATTTTATCGCGCATTTTTACCAAACCTCCTTAAATTATGGGCGCGTGCTGAGTTGCGCTCAAACCCGCTCCCAAACCATTGTCTGCGCCGCCAGGCGCTCAACAAACTCCCAGCCCAAGCGCCCCTGAAGCAAAAACTTTTTGCTTCAGGGGCGACTAGTCGCTGTCAACCAACAGAGTTATGGTCTCATAATCACGGGCAGGTATAACTGATGCCCTGATGAAGCGGAGACGGTCATAGTGACAGGCACAACCGACAAGGTTGTATTAGAAGCGTTGCTTTGAAGGCAAAGTGATGTGGTGTAAACGCCAGGGGGAATGCCCGTGGAATTGAGGGTGATTGTGACATTAGCAGGGTGGCCCGGCAGGGTGGCCCCATTTTGTTGGGAGAGGGAAAGCCAGGAAACGGCCGTTGGGTCTGGGCAGATATTCTCCACCTCGGTAAATGACCAGTTAAGAAACCCACCGCCAGTATTGCTGATGGTCATCGTGTAAGCGCTTTGCGTGTCAATCTCTTGCGTTCCACTGATAACGCTGGGGCTAACCAGAATGGCGGGCGGGGCGGGCGGCGCAGAGACGGTTAAGGTAATAGGGAACTGCGCTACAGCGTTTATGGGGTCATTGTTAACAATGCACAAAGTGGTTGTGTACACGCCCGGAGCCAGCCCAGTTGAGTCGAGGGTGGCCTCGATTGGGGTGGGATTGCCGTTAGAAGTGACGCCATTGTTTTGGGAGAGGGAGAGCCAGGAAACGGCCGTTGGGTCTTCACAACCAGTTGGAGCATCCAGCCACAGTTGGAAGGGCGCGCCCTGCTGCGTTCCTGTCCCGTCATCCACCAAATCAACCCAGCCAGACACCCGTAACTGTTGGGCGTTTCCTGTCGTTACTTCGCCCAAAATGGAGATTGGCACTTGCCACGGTTCATTGTTCAAGCTGGCGTCTAATTGCCAATCAAGCCAGTATGAACCGGGCGGCAAATGCAGGCTGGCATCTCCGTCAACATACATGATGGGGCGTTCAACGCTTCCACTGTTGCTTTCGGCGTAGCGATAAACATTGGTCCAACCAGTATCAACGATGCGGTTGGTCGTCGTATCGCCATAAATGACACTGCTCCCCAACTGTTTCGGGTTGCCATTCCAAATGCGATAATTAACGCTAATCATTGTTGAGGTTGTTGAGGAATCCCGTTCATAAGCATAGAACCGAATTTGGTCAATTTGCCAGCCACCAGGATCGGTAACGGTAAATTCGTCAGCAATGCGGTACTGAGGCCCAACACCAGTGATAAAGCTACCGTAACCGGGAGTCTCTAACCCTAAGCTGTTGTCCTGTAGCAAACTCACATCAGCGCCGCCGGGGCCATCGCCATAGCTGGTAATGAAGGGGCCGTTATCGTATAGGGCGGTGGGCATACCAAACAACCAGGTTAAATCTGCCTCGCCCATATTGCTGATGGTGAGAGGGTGGGTTGTCACGATATTTGCCAATTGGGTAGCTTCTAAGGCAGTGGGTTGGAGGTCAATCACGGCCGGGTCCGGGGGCGTGAAGACGGTTAATGTGATTGGCAAAGAGGCCAACGGCGTAGCAGGGTCATTGCTGGTGATGCAAAGATAAGCGGCGTGGGTTCCCGTGGCGAGGCTGGTCGCATCAAATGTGAGCAGGGTTTCGCCAGGCGCATCAGCCGGGGTGATACCGCTGGTTGGGTTCACCGTTAGCCAAGATACGTTGCTAGGAGCGGCGCAATTGTTGTCATCAGATTCTTCTATGAGCCAGTCGAGGTCTTCTTCGCCATTGTTGCTGATGGTTAGAATCTGATTGGTTTGGCTTCCTTCGGCCACGGCCGTGTCAATCACGGTTGGGTCAAAGGCAATGACGGGTGGGTCTTGGGGTACGGTGGCATTCAATGTGACGGGAACTTGCACCACAGGGTTATCAGGGTCATCGCTAGTCACACATAAATAAGCCGAATACACCCCCACCGCTAAACCCGTTGAATCTAATGTCACGGTCACTGGCGTTGATGCACCGGGTAATATAGAGCCATTCGTGGGATCAACTGTAAGCCAGGAAACATCTGCCGGACTGACACAAGGAGCGGTGTAAGACAGGGTGTCAATCCCCACATAGTCGGAATTATCTCCCCATGGGCCGCCATCCTCTACGAAGTAGCGGAAACCGATACGGCCGTTTGTTGTCCCAGCCAACCCTGTAATCACAACGGTGAACTCCGTCCACACTTCTGGATAACCATGTGGATCATACTCTGGGTTAATGTCTAGCAGTAATTGGGTAAAATCGCCGACACTGTGGGCGGTATTGCCGACATCCGCGCTATTCCCATTGGCGCTAAGGCGCACCTGTAAACGGTCTGCCCAGCCATCACCAGGGTGTCGTGTCCAGAATCTGATGACATCGTTATTGTTCATCGTGATTTCTGGGGTTAGTAACCAATTGCTAATGACGGCATTAACAGCACCGCCGGCGCTTTGATAGCTGGCGGCGATGTAAGAATTGGGCGCGCCTAGATGGGCGGGGAAGGTGTTGGGGGTTCCTTGCGACCAGACACCTGTCCCCAGTGGCTCGCTGTTGTTGATTGTTACCCAACCCAGTCCGGGTAGCAGGCTCACGTCGTCAAAATCTTCTGACCAACTATTTAGCAGGTGGGTTTTGCTGTGTCCCGTTGGGCCATAAGCCTCCTCAATAGACCAGTTCAACGCAATGGTCCCGGTGTTGCTAATTGTCAGCGTATAGCTTGCTTGCTCATCAGCCAGCAGTGTGGCCGACAACGCTTCCGGATCAATAGCAATAGTGGGCGAATTTAATAAAGAGGTCGCTTGAACTTGTTGTTGGTGGAAGCTGTGGCCGATAATAAGGTAGAGAGCCAATGTGCCAAACAAAAAGGCTATTCTTGTCGTATAACGGTGTATCATTTGTGTCCTCCTTAGGGGTCTGATACAAGAAGCGAAAAAATGTCTTGAAACGGGTTTCTACCAGTGCCAGATGTTTTTTACTTTGCTGCTCGGTTTGTCTCGATAGAAGGCAACCGTAAACTTGAAGCGACTACTGGTAGAGGCAATAGCCAGGTCTGCGCCCACATGGGGCTGGCCGATAAACGGGCCATCTAAAACTTTGCGTCAATCTTGTAAAGCGACCATGAATCTCTCCTTTATCGAGGTTATATACCTTCGCGCAACAACTGCGCCTGAACGACCAATTGCGTAATAAACTCCCCGTCAGATAAACGCCCCTGAAACAAAAAGCCTTGCTCGCCCTCCGGCGCGCTCAACCCACTGCGTACAAGCAACTCTCTTATTTTGGGGGAAACGGCCGTTACCCATCCCCCACCCCGCAGCGTCAACTCAATCAACTCAGGGACGCGCGGATTGAACAGCAGTTGCAGGGTGCATTCCTGCGGCCCCGGCAAAATCAGCAGGTGTGGAGGATGGAAGTCAGATGGTTCCATCTCCGCCAAACTTTGGTCCGGCCGCAGCCAGACGCCATGCCGGCCAATGACCGGGCCGAGATAGAGGCCTAGCAGCGCCACCTCAAGACCCCTCTGCCGCATCTGGCAGACGCAGCGCACCACAAACGGTTCATCACATTGCGCGGCGACCAACAGCAAGACCATCGGGGAGATTTCCTTTTTCTGCGTCATCAATTTGCGCCAACCAGTTGAAATACCAGCGACAACAGTTTATCATGAGCCGCAGGTCGGGAAGCGTGCCGATGTGTGCAAATCTGTGCGCTCATGTGAAAAATTGTGCGCTCACAAAGAGATGCCTGAACATGGAGGAAAAACAGTGACCTTTGACGATTTTAAGGAAGCAACGGCCGTTGCCCTGACCAGCCTCTCCACCGGCGCCCCCACGCCGCCCTTCTTCAAAGAGCTGCTCATCATGCGCCAACGCCTCCAAGCAGAAAACGAAGAAGCCGAACCGGTCTGGCACATTGTCTGCGGCAAACTGCTGCTGGCGGGCATCCACCAGTTGGCCGAAAGCAACCCGCGCGGCGCGGAAATTCTCCAGGCCCATTACATAGACCGGCTGACCATGCGCGGCATTGCCCACAAGCTGGGCTACGAAAACCGCTACCAGGCGCACCGGGAACAGCGCCGGGCGATTGAGCAGTTAGCCGCCATTCTGATGCAGTGGGAGGGCAACGCCCGGCAGGGACATCTGGACCATCTGCTGCAAGGCTTGCACAAAGAGCCAACTTACGACACCCTGTTTGGCGCAGAGGAGAGCGTCGCCCGGCTGCAAGCGGCGCTGCTGGCCCCGGATCATTCCTGGTTGATTGTTGTCAGCGGGCTGGGCGGATTGGGGAAAACGGCCGTTGCCGACCGCGCCATCCGTCTGATTGCCCCCACCCTGCGCTTCCAAAAAATCAGCGCCCTCTACCTGGAATCGGGTAACCTGCCCCTGGCCCAACCTCCTCGCCCGGTTGGCCAGAGAGCTGGGCCTATCGGCGACCCATGAAGCCGACATAGAACGGCAACTCACCCAACTCCTGAAATCCTGCCCCTGCCTCGTCTTGATTGACGGTCTAGAAGAAGACCTTTCCCACCTGGCCGAGGGCTTGAGCAAACTCGCCAACCCCAGCAAATTCATCCTCACCTCCCGCCACCGGCCGGCGGCCAACAACACCTTTTTCGTCCAACCCCTGGCCGCGCTGACGGCGACCGCCGCCGCCGACCTCCTGCGCCAGCACGCCCACAAAATCGGCCGTCGGGAACTGGCCGACGCTTCCGCCGAACAAATCAGCGCCATCGAGCAAAAAGTGGGCGGCAACCCGCTGGCCCTCAAACTCATCGTCGGCCTCTCCGACCGGCACAGCGTCCCGGCCATCCTCAACGACCTGACAGAATTGAAGGTAGAGGCGGAAATTGAGGCGATGTACCGGCATATCTATTGGAAAGCGTGGCGCGCCTTGAGCGGAGAAGGCCAAACCGTCCTCAAAGCGATGCAACTCCCCGATTCGGCCGATGGGGCCAGTCTGGCCTACCTCGCCTCCCTCTGCCCGGCGCTGGACCTGCGAGCCATCAACGCCGCCATCGCCGATTTAATCAACCGTTCTCTGCTGGAAACGCAAGGGTCAATCTGGGATGAGCAGCTGCGTTACCGTATCCACAGCCTGACCAAAACCTTCCTGCAAACAGAAATCATCCATTATCCCAATGACTTCCTGTAAATGAATTTGCCGGAGAAAAGGACAACAGACGATAGATGATAGACGATGGCGCGGCAGATTCGGCAGCGATTGCTTCTCCGGAAAGCGTCCGCATCGTGGGCTACGCGCTTGATTATTGGGAAGGCGTTGTCACCGAGTTGAACGGTTCCCCCAACCAGGCGTTTATGGTGGAACACAATAACATTTTGCGGGCGGTAAAACTGGGGCTGGCGCTAGAGGAAACGCGCCGCCAGGCAGTGCGCCTGACGCTGGCTACCTTCCATTTGGTGGAGAGCAGCAGCTTATGGCCGATGTGGCTGCCCTTGTTTGAGGCTGTTTCCCAGCGTTTTTGTGATAGAGAGCGGGAGGTACACGGCCGTTTTCTGGGCCGCCTGGGTCAACTGTACCGGCTGCGCAACCGGCTGGATGAAGCCTTAGCCATCCACCAGGAAGCGGCTGCGATAATTGCCCCCTTGCCGCCGCATAGCCTGGCCGCCTGCGAAATCGCCTTCCAATTAGCCGAAGATTACCGGCGCAAATTCCGCTATGAGCAAGCCAGACAATACGCGCTCACCGCCTGGGAAGCGGCAGCTACCGCCCGGCAAAGCGACGCCTGGCGGGCGGCAACCGCCAACAGCATCGGTCTCATTTACGAAGCCTTAGGCCAACTGGATGAAGCGGCCGATTGGTACACCGTGGCGCTTGATTTGTGGCGGCCGTTGCAGCGGCCGGTCGAATCCGGCCGCGTCTACAACAACCTGGGCAACGTTTTACGCGGGCAAAGCAAAATAGACGAGGCGTTACTGGCTTACCATCAAGCGCTCAACCACCTGGCAAGAACGTCCATCTGGCTGGAGAAATTGGTCGTGCAATACAACATCGCCGTTATCTATTTCGACCAGGCGCAGTATGAACAGGCCGAGGCACATCTGCGCGAAACCTACAGCGCCATGTCGCGGCAGCCGGAACTCCATTTCGTGCTATATGCCTCTATTTGTTACAGCCTGGGAGCGGTTATCGTCAAACAGGCGCGTTTTGCTGAGGCTGAACCATTTTTTGCGACGTCCATTCCCGTCTGGCGCGAGTTGGGGGACGAGGTGAACCAGGCCAACAGCCTGGGCGGCCTGGCCGAGGCGTTAGCCAGCCAGGGAAAAGCCGATAAGGCGCGTCAGGTTTATGACCAGGCGTTGGCGCTATTAGCCAATCTGCGCGGCATCCCCAGCAGCGAAAAACTGTACCAGGAATTCTCGGCGGCCTACGTGGCCCTCGGCGATGGCGCAGACCTGGCCCTTTAGCAAGCTCAAGAAAGGAGACGAAAAGCCCCAAGGTGATCGCTTAACGGCGGGCATCCATTGGTGTTCCCCCACCCTATCCCATCTGACCAGGTTGTGGAAGCTAGAGGGGGGATAGGGATCTGTTCGCTGTCTTGTAGATGCGTTGCTTGATAACTGGGGTTCCCCCAAAAAAGTGGACACATACAAGAGACAAATTGAGTACACTTGTTTTGGAGGTAACCAATGAAAAAGCAAATGCGAGAATACTCAGAGGTATTCAAAGAACAAGCGGTTAGCCTACTGCGTAGCAGTGGCCGCTCCGCCGCAGATATTGAACGGGAACTGGGCATTACACCAGGGTTGCTGTCTCGCTGGAACCGCTTGAAAGCCAAAGCGGCCGGCGAGGTCATCGCACCCCGGTCGAATCGTCCCCTGGCCGAAGAGCCATTGGCCGAGCAGGTCAAGCAGCTTGAGCGGGAAAACGCCCGCTTACGGCAGGAAAAAGAAATCCTAAAAAAAGCAGTGGCCATCGCTTCGGCTCCGCTCAGCACAGGCTTCACGCACCCAAACCAGTGAGATATGATTTCGTGGAACGGCATCGTTCAGAATTCGAGGTAAGTCTTATGTGTGACCTGTTACAGATTTCCCGCAGCGGATATTATGACTGGCGGACGCGGCCCATCAGTCAGCGGGAGATACCAATCAACACCTGCTGGACAAAATCAAAGCGGCTTATGAAGCGAATCGTGGTTGTTACGGTAGCCCGCGCATTTACCACGAGATCAAAGATGAAATACCGTGCAGCGTGAACCGGGTGGCACGCTTGATGCGGCAACATGGTATCCGGGGCAAACAGTCTAAACGGTACAAAACGACAACCCAGCAAAATAAGAACCATCCTGCTGCCCCCAATCACCTGGCCCAGGATTTCAGCGCCAGCCAGCCAGCGGAAAAGTGGTGCGGGGATATCACCTACGTTTGGACGGCCGCCGGCTGGTTGTACCTGGCCGTGGTGATTGACCTCTATTCTCGCCGTATCGTGGGTTGGGCGATGAATGCCCGGATGACTGGGCAATTGGTCAGAGAGGCCTTTCAGATGGCCTGGCGGCAGTGTCAGCCCCAAGCAGGCCTTCTGTTTCACTCCGACCGCGGCAGCCAATACACCAGCCATGAGTTTCAACGATTACTTCAGGCTTGTCAGGTCAAGGCGAGCATGAGTGGCACTGGCAATTGCTATGACAACGCCGTGGCCGAAAGCTTCTTTAGTGCCCTGAAAATGGAGTTGATTTATCAAACGGTTTATCTCAACCGAGAGGAGGCGATGACAGATATATTCTTTTACATCGAAGGCTTCTATAATCGACAGCGTCGGCACTCTGCGTTAGGCTACGTGAGTCCGCAAGCCTACGAAGCCAGTTATCAAAAACAGGCGTTAGCGGTATGACCATTATCTGTGTCTACTAAAACGGGGGAACCCCATGCTAGAGTTGTGATGTTTTGAACGACCATTTGAAACTGGTACGAAAGGTTCGTACCAGTGGCGAATCGAGAAATGAGGATTTCAACGCTGAATCCTCTAGCTGCGTCGCCAGGATAGTGATTAACTCCTCTGCCTGCGCTGATGCCAATTTGGCCCCATCCTTATCTCCCGCTTGTGCCAGAGCCTGCCCCAATCCACTCAAGGCGCGGGCCTGGTCATAAGGATGACCCAACGCCTGCCATCTGGTAACCGCCTGCCCAAATGCGGCGGTCGCTTCCATCACGTCAACCTCAGCAAAGGTCAACCAGCCCTTCCCCTCCAGAAGGCAGGCGGCGGTGGTCGGCGTACTGTACTGCCGGTCTAATCGCTCCAACTGCAGGTAAGCGGATTGGGCCATACGAACCAATTTGGGCAACCTGAACATCAGTGGCAACTGGCAGATGAACAACAACGCCAGGCTGATGTTCGGGAAGAGATAGCGAGTCTGCCCGGTCAATTTTAGTATCTCCCTGCTGGCAGCTAAAACGGCTTCCTGCCGACCACGTACGGTTTCGGCCCGTGCCAGTTCGCCTAACAGGGCCACCCGCGGATCCAGACTTTTAACCGGGCCAGCCAGGGCCGCAGTCAGCAGTTTATGCGCTTGCTCTGCCAGCCCCAGGTCATTGTAGAGACGGCCAAGCAGCAGGCTAACATAGAGATGGGAAGGCCCGGTTGATTCTTCGCTGCCGGTGCGTTCAACTGTTGTCTGTAACTGCGTCAGGGCGGTCGACCAACGACCGGCAAGTTGGTCCAATTCAGCCAACATGCAGAATGCGCCGGTGACGATATAGGAGACATGCATTCGCTGAGTGTAAACAATGGCCTCTTGCAGAAGCTCCCTGGCCTGATCATAACGACCAAGGTAGATGAGCGCTTCAGCGATGTACAGGTAAGCACGGCCGGCATCGTGGGGGCGATTAGAGGCCAGAGCCATGGTCAGGCTTTCCTGCTCCAATGCCAGCCCTTCCCAATCACCCTTGCTGGAGATGGCGGAGCCGAGGTCGCACAGGCATTGAATGATTAAAGCGTCAGCCCCTAGACGACGGGCCAGGGCCAATGCCTGCTGCCCCAGATTGATGGACTCTTCATAATTGCCCAGGTGCATGTGATAATTGGACATACTGGCCAGCGCCCAGGCCTGCGCCTCGCTTTCAGGCTCGCCTTCCAAAATGTCGAGGGCTTGCCGGTAGCTGCGTCCAGCTTCGTCCAGTTCTCCCAATTCCCACTGTATGCGGCCCAATAACCGCTGGGCGGTCGCCATCCCCTGGTTATCTTCCACCCCGTGAAACAAATCATAACTGGCTTGAACGGCCGTCATGCCTTCCTGGTGCTGTCCCAGAATCCACAGACTCTCGCCAAGTTTAGACAATATACCTGCCTGTCCCGCCGGGTCAGATTGGGGCCAATGAGCCAGAGCAGTCCGATAGTGGTACACAGCATCGGGCAGGGAGGCTCTCTGGTAGGCCAGGTCGCCAGCCCGGTTATGGCACTGTGTAGCTTGGGGCCAGTCGGCAACGGCCGTATAGTGGTAAGCCAATGGCACAACAACTTGATCCATATCTTCCGCATACAACTCCGCCAGCACAGCGGCAACCGCACCATGCAGGCGGCGGCGTTCCCCTGGGGAAAGTTCGTGGTAAAGGTATTGTTGAAACAGGACGTGGCTAAACTGGTAGGCGGAGAGGTAACGCTGACCAACTTTTATCTCACCCCGTTCCCGTACCAGCCGCTGTTGTTTGCCCAACTGTTGTGATAGGCTGTGCAGCAACGGCCGTTCCGCCACCCCCAACACCTGAGCCACAACTTCGGCCGTAAACAGTTCCCCCACTACGCTGGCGGCATCCAAAACAGCCCGCAAGTCGCCACTCAGCCGCTCCACCCGCCGCGTAATAACTGCTTCAACACGAGCCGGAAGCGTCTGCCAGTTCAGCGCCGCACCTGCGCGCCATTGCCCTGCTTTATCTTGAATCAGATCACCCCGGTTCTGCATCTCTCGCAGTAACTCCACTACAAATAGGGGATGACCCTCTGTCCGCTGCCAGAGCGTCTGGCGAAATGCCGCATCCAACTGGTTTGGTTCGGTATCCAAAAAGGCATCAATAAAAGCCCTGCCCTCACGCTTGTCGGCCTCGGCCAGATCAATGAACACGTCACCATTGTTTCGCTTGAACTCATCTAAAACCTGGACCAGATAGGGTGGCTTGCCATCGCCGCTTCGGGGGAGTTCGTCCGGCCGGTAGGCGCCAACGATGAGAATGCGGCTGCCAGCCAGACGGCGGCCAAGATGGAACAGCAGCCCTATGGAGGCGGCGTCCAGCCATTGCAAGTCGTCAAGGGTAATCAGCAAGGGGTGGTTTTGGGCCAACTGGTGCAGCACGTTCGTGAACTGCCCAAAGAGCGCGGCCTGTTCTCGGGCGCTGGGGCCATTTTGATTTCTGGCAATTTCTGTAGCCAGGGCCGCCACCCAACTTGAACCAGCAGGGGCAGCAGCCGTGGCCCGCGCCAGTAATTGTTTACCGGAGACAAAGACATCCAGCAACTGCGGACCGCACTTCAGGATCGCCTGGGCCGTGTGAGGGAGTAAGGCCCATAAACGACGCGACTGCTCAATACCTGGTTGTTCACTGGCCCACCTGGAGGTGAAGTTCCCGGTTAGCAGTTCCATCACCTCGCGGAAGGGTAGATAGGGATCGCCCACACCGGCGAAGGCGCTGCCGCTGCCGCTGGCGACAATCAGATTTGAGTGCGCCTCTTGTGCGCGGCGGGCGAATTCTGCAAGCAATGATGTTTTGCCCCGGCCCGCGCCTCCGGTGACGAAGACAACACGGCCGTTCCCGGTCAGCGCTCCCTCCAGATAGCTGTTCAATTGCGCCAATTCCCCGGTACGGGCCACAAATGGAGAGCGCGGTGCGGGAGGGCGGTCAGTGAATGGGGTGCTTGAAAACGGCAGTGTCTCAAGGGAACGGCCGTCTACCCCGGCTGCTCCTCTCGCTGTCTCGCCCCGGCGGATCTGTTCATAGAGTTCTCTGGTCTCTGGCTCAGGTTCGATGCCCAGCTCCTCGGCCAGCAGACGTTCGCACGTTTGGTATTGGCGATGGGCTTCGGCGCGCTGTCCGTTACGGCCGTAGAGGGCGATAAGCCGCCGCTGCGCCGGTTCGTGCAGCGGATCCAGCCCTACCCATCGTTGGGCATAAACAATGGCCTGGGTCAGGTCATTCCGAGCTTCATCAATATGGATTAACTTTTCGAGCGCCCAGCTCAACTCACGGCGCAAGGCTTCGGTTTGTAGAAATTGCCACTCGTCAAAGGCGGGGCAGTCGGGCAGGGTAAAACCGGTCAGAAAATCAGCTTGATAACAATCTACGGCGGCCACCAATTTTTGGCGGCAATCATCGTCCATCTCCCCCACGGCACTCTCTCGGCAAGCCTCCAACTGCTGGCGAAAGTGAACCACATCAACCCACAGCGGCGCTTTTTCATTTAGGGCTATCTGCTGCCGGTCGGCCAGAATGGTGTCAGCGCCCAATACCTGACGCAAATTAGACAGGATGCGGCTGAGGTCGGCGCGGCCCTGCTGCTGATCGTGGTCGGGCCAGAGCAGTGTGGCTATGGCTTCACGGCCGTGCGCCTGTTGGGTGACGGTCAGATAGGTGAGCAAGGCCCTGGCTTTGCGGCGGGGCAGGTGGTGAGTACGGCCGTTGCCTTCTAGTGTTGGTGCGCCAAATAGTGTGAACCGCCACATAAGTTTGCCCTATTCCTGCCCGGCCAAACCCATTTTGGCCCATACGGCCGCCAATTGCGCGAGGGTTTGTGCGAGTTTTAAGCGAGGGTTGTTTTCTACAATGGGGACCAGTGATGACAAATGAGGTGAACTTGATCCTGAAAGGCGGAACGAGCTAACTCTGTTTTCTCCGCCAGATCGTTTGAAAAAATTATATAGACGGTCTGTGGCTCTGGCAAACTGGGCGTTGTGTGGTATGTGCCAGGCTTAACCAAACAGGTGGGTGGAACACTGTTTTTGTTGCTGGGAGGTTTGTATGACACGCAGGCTGAAATACGTGATGGGCATCATCATAATGAGCGTTTTGGGTACTACCATGGCGGTGGCGGGTACACACGCCATTCAGGCAGCCTTACAGACAACTTATTTGGTCACTAATTTGAACGACAGCGGGCTAAATTCGCTGCGGCAGGCCATCCTGAATGCCAATATCACGCCGGGTGAGGATTTAATTACCATCATTGCCCTGGGCCAGCTCGACCTGCAAAGCGCACTGCCGACCATCACGGAAGCTGTGACTATCTATGTGCCTGCTGCCGGTACTGTTCTTCAGCCATTCAAGATTGATGGGCAAAATCTTTATCGCGGTTTAACGATTGCTAACGTACCGGTGACTATCACCGGCCTGACGGTGCAAAACGCTGTGGCTTTTGGCACTCTGTCCGGCGGCGGGATCAACTCTAATGGCAACCTGACATTAAACGGCATCAACGTGCTAAACAGCAGTGCCGCGTCGGGTGGCGGGGTGAGCAGTACAGGTGCGATGGTGGTGAATGGCAGCTTCTTTCAAGGGAACAACGCCAGCGACGAAGGAGGGGCGATCTACGCCGGGGGGGCGTTGACCGTTAACGGGAGCATCATCCAAAACAATCAATGCGTTACAGCGATTAGTTGCATCGGCGGCGGTCTCTATGCGGCAAATACGCTGACAGTGGCAAACACGGAAATCATCAGCAACACGACAGGTGGTGCGGCCGGCGGACTGTTTGCCAACGGCGCGGCGGTCATCACGGGAACCTTATTTAGCGGCAACAGTGCCTCACGTGGCAATGGCGGTGGCGCGTCTATCTTTGGTTCGGTCCCGGTTCAGGTGACAAACTCCCGCTTTGAAAACAATGGTACAGGCGGCAGCGGTGGGGGCATGTTCGTTTCTACGGCCGTGACGATGACGCTAAACAGCGTGGATTTTGTGGGCAACACTGCCAGCTTTCATGGCGGCGGGCTGGTTGCTGAGGCGGAGGAGGGGCTAACCATCCATGGCGGCCAATTTGAGCAAAACACAGCGTCGCTTAATGGCGGCGGTCTGTTTGGCTACAACGTCGTAATGACCGATACGCGCTTTATCAGCAACACCGCTTTTTTCATGGGCGGCGCTCGGGTGCGCGATATCGTGGTTAACGGCGGCAGTTTTGAGTACAACGCCAATTCTGGACTGGTGGCGTTGGGCAGTATGGTTCTGACGGGCACACAGTTTCTGAATAATTCAGGTGCTACCCCGGCTGCTTTTGCTTACCGGACGCAAGCAACCAACGTGTTATTTGCCAATAACGACCATATTGCACTTGAGTCTTCTGATGCTACTCAAGAAGCGACGATTGCCGACAGCCAGTTTGTGAACAATGGTGGGGGCATCGTGGTGCAAGGCCCCCTGATGGTGACAAACAGCCTGTTTATAAATAATACGCTTGGCGGCGTGGCGCAATCTGGTGCCGGGGATGTCTTGATAGTCAATACGCTGTTTGCCGGCAATACCGCGCCAGCAGATGGAGCAGTGGTGTCTCTCCAGGACAGTGGCACAGCGGCCCTGAAGCATGTGATGATCGCCAGTTCGGAACTTGTGAACAGCCCGGCGATAAGCACGACGAAAGAGATCCTCCTTATCCAAAACACGATTGTTGCCAACCATGCGACAGGGCTGAACGTGACCACCGGCTTTGTGGCGCTGAGCCATGCCTTGTTCCACGATAACGGGCTGGACATTCAGGGGAGCGTGGCTTTGGATGAGAACCGGGTGACAGGTGATCCACTGTTTGTGAACCCTGACGCGGGCGACTTCCATCTACAGGTCGGGTCTGCGGCGATTGATGCGGGCGTGGATGCGGGAATTGCTGTGGATTTTGAGGGGGATGAACGGCCGTCCGGTAACGGTTTTGATATCGGCTACGATGAGTTTGTGCCGATACGGGTCATGCTGCCCATCATCATGCGGTAGAATCCATGATCAATAAAGGATGACATCATGCTCAAAAGTAACATCATCTTACTCCGCCCCGTACGCGACACTGACCTGGATCAACTTTACGCTTTTCACCTGGACATTGACAATCGTGGTGACTTCTTTCCCCGCGGTGTTCTGGCCCAACCACTCTTCCATAAACGGTTCCAGGAGAGTGGTTTTTGGAACAAAGAGGACGGCATGTTGGTCATCGTCTCTGCGAACGATGAAATCGTCGGCCACATCGAATTTTTCAAAACCGTCAATTATCTGGACGAGTACGAACTCTCCTACCAGGTATACGCCGCCGAAAAGCGCGGCAAAGGTGTGGCCACCGAAGCCGTCAAACTGCTGGTGTGTTACCTGTTCGAGAACAAACGAGTCAACCGAATCCGATTAGTCATTCACCCCGACAACGTTGCTTCCCGTCGGCTGGCCGAGAAATGCGGCTTCCGGCACGAAGGCACAGCCCGTGGGGCGTGGTATCACAAGGGTTTACATCAGGATGTTGAGATTTACGCTGTTCTGCATGAGGATGTGATCGCGCAGAAACGGCCGTAGTTGCATTTTTTAGAGGTGGTCGGGCCGAAACCGGCCACAACAATTTCAGATTCTTTTGGAGGTAAACGATGAACATGGATGTTTTAGAAATGACAGGCAGTCTTTACTTTCCGGTAACTGCTTGCCCCAAAAGGGCAAAACGAACAATCCAAAGCCCAGCTTTGGCTCAAAGAACTTTAACAATGTGGGCGAAAATAGCGCCAAATACCGTTTCAGGGAGCCGTTTGGCGTCGTTTCCTTCGCCGATGGGCTAGAATTCCCTTGGGCAAATGGGCCGTAACCGACTGCTTTTCTCGAAGTCGGTCAGCAAAAGGTATTCATTAGGAAAAACTGCCCTGGCTAACACGCGCCGCAACCGTCCTGAGGTGCGCTTCGGCTGCCTGTCCCAAAATCCGGTAGGCATCGCCGGCAGCACCGCAGCCAGGTAGGTCAGGATGTTAGCCACCAACAACGCCAACTCTGGCAGCCGGAGAACTGAGACGGGGGCAAAAACAGATTGACGATGTAATCCCAACATTTGCTTGGCGACCAGTGGCGGTTGCTCAACGGGCCAGCGGTCAAGGTAGAGAAGAAAGACCGTCTCTGCCGAGGCCGCCAGGTTTGTGCCCAGAACCATTGGCTTCTTATACAAAGGGTCGGAAAAGGTCCAAATGGTGAAGGTTTGCGTCGCATCGGCCACTTTCTGGTCAGCACGCACCAGCTCTTGCCAGCCTTGAACTTGAATGGTGCGTCCTTGAAATTGAAATTGCGTGCTGACATCCGGCGACGTCGCTGCTATCAGGTGTTCGAGTCGTTCCCGCGGCAACGGACGCACTTTTTCACCGTATTGAGCCGGTCGGCCTCGATCCTTAGCCGGCGGCAGATAGTTGCGTCGCCCGGTTACATTCACCGCCTGGCGAATGACATACCAGGCAATGTTGGCTGTCTGCACGTCGGCCAATCCCACACCAGCATCATGAATCCAAACTTCCTTCTCGTCCAGATAGGTGCTTGCCTGGCGCAAAATATCCGCCTTGAGGTCGGCTTCGCTCATCTCTGACCGCTTGACCCGAATTATCCGCTTGAGCAAAGGAACCCGTTGTCCATCCACTTGCCCCACCTGCGTGATGACCCCGTAGCCGACGCCTTTGACGGCCCGATTCGCTAGACGATAAAAGAACTTGCCGGCCCAACCCTGGAGTTTAGGTCGCCAAAAAAGCTGTGATGTCCACGGCCAATGGTCGGTAGCCATCATATTCACGGGGCTGCCAACGCCCTTCACGCAGGACGATCGCGCGCCAACGCCCGATCAGTTCGCTGATGGACCAAACGCCATAGCGCAGCGCTGACCAACTCCGCCTGACCTGGCCTGGCGTGAAACCGGATTCAACCAATGCGCCGTGAACAGCACCTCGGCTTCTGGAGAAAGGACCCATTGAGCATGACCCACATTAAATGTAAAAGAGCCAGGTTCGTGCCCACAGGCAGAATTTGTACGATTTCTTCCAGAACTTGTATAGTTCGGATGATGGCGATTGACATATGTCCTCCTTGCAGTTTGTGTTTTTGCTACCTGCAATTATGAACAAGTTGGTCGCCATCAGCACCTATGACTTACCGGAAAGTAAAGGGCAGTGTGAATTTGTTAGATGAAGAAGCGGTAACTGCGTTTACAGGCAGTTTACGGGGCGAATTGATCCAGCCCGGAGACGGCCGTTACGATGAGGCGCGGCAGCTTTACAACGGCATGATTGATAAACGACCTGGACTTATTGCCCGCTGTGTGGATGCGGCCGATGTGCAGGCCGCGGTTACCTTTGCCCGTGAAAACCGGCTGCTGCTGGCCGTGCGCGGCGGCGGTCACAATGGCGCCGGGCTGGGAAGCTGTGATGATGGGCTGGTTATTGACCTTTCGCTCATGAAAGGCATTCGCGTGGACCAGGCGGCAAGCACAGTGCGCGTTGAAGGGGGCTGTCTGTGGGGTGATGTGGATCACGCCACTTACCCGTATGGTTTGGCCGTGCCGACTGGCTTTCTTTCCACGACGGGTGTAGGCGGGCTGACACTGGGCGGCGGCCTGGGTTATCTCACCCGCCATTATGGTCTGACGATTGATAATCTGTTAGAGGTGGATATGGTGCTGGCCGACGGCCGTTTGGTCACGGCTAGCACTGAGGAAAATGAAGATCTCTTCTGGGCGGTGCGCGGCGGCGGCGGTAACTTCGGTGTCGTCACTTCTTTCCTCTTCCAGGGCCGTCCGGTGAGCATGGTGTATGGCGGGCCGATGTTCTGGGAGATGGAACATGCGGCTACTGTCATGCGCACCTGGCGCGAATTGATCCTGACCGGCCCTGATGAGCTTAACGGCTGGTTTGGCTTTCACACCGTCCCGCCGGTTGATATGTTCCCAGTAGAGCACCATTTGAAGAAAACGGCCGTTATCACCTGGTGCTATACCGGCGACCCGGAAAAGGCCGAACAGATCTTCGCGCCCATCCGCGCCTTGGCGCCATTGGCCATGGACTTTGCCGGGCCGATTCCTCTGCCTGCCTTGCAAAGCCTGTTCGACGGCTTGTATCCACCTGGCCTGCAATGGTATTGGAATGCCGATTTCTTCACCGAGCTCAACGATGAGGTTATTGACCTGCATATTAAACACGCCTCACAGCTGCCTACGGTCCACTCCACGATGCACATTTATCCCATTAACGGCGCAGCCCATCGGGTAGGAGAAAATGACACCGCCTGGAGCTTCCGCGAAGCGAACTTTGCCCAGGTGATTGTAGGCGTAGACCCTGATCCGGCTAACAATGAACGTATGATCCAATGGTCGAAAGCTTACTGGAGTGCCCTCCACCCTTATTCGGCTGGTGGCGCTTACGTGAATATGATGATGGATGAAGGTGTGGATCGTGTTGAAGCAGCATACCGGCATAACTATGCGCGCCTGGCGCAGATAAAGGCCAAATACGACCCCGGCAACCTGTTCCGCGTCAACCAAAACATCAAACCTTTAATAAAATCGGGTATCTATGATTGAGAGTAAAGGAGTCCTGAATGTCGAAGGCACCCATCATTTTTAAGAGCACACACCGGATACAATTCTCTGATCTCGATCCCTATAATCATATGAGTACGGGGAAGTACGCGACTTATTTTGTCGACCATCGGATGGAGGGGTTACGTGACTATGTTGGCTGGGATCTGAGGACCCTGGGGACGTTGCCGTTCATGACCTGGGTTCGAAGAGTGGAAATAGATTTTCTGCGGCCTGTTCGGGGCGATCAGGAGATTACTATCACGTCTTACGTACGTGAGTTCCGCGGGCCTGATGCGCTCATAGAATGCACTATGGTCGATTCCGCTGGACAGGGTGTATCGCGCTGCCTCATGACCGTTGCCCATGTTGACAAGGTAACGAATCGCGCGACGGACTGGCCGCCCGACCTTATGGTGCTGTTCTTCGAAAAAAACAGCCTGATCCCCTGATTGACTGACAAATCTTTTCCGGGAGCGTTTTCAAAAACAAAAAGAGGAAGCGTGATGGCATCTGGTGCATATCGCTTATCTGCAACTCTGGGTAGCACGCTATCTGGCCAACAGCCTGCCCCGTCTCTGGGAACGCAACCTGCCAGAGATGCAAACAGTGGCAGTTGAGCTTGGCACGGCTTGTCGAAAGTCCAATTCCATAAATCAGCTGAATTTTAGCCTAAAAACGGCCCGATCTTGATGGTTTACTGAACATAAAGCAAGCCATAATTCAAAAAACTCGCTATAGCAACTTCACCACGATTAAGTGTGGTGCTACCACGGGAGCTATAACCGGTGACTAAAGAGACATGAATTGGGCGATCAGTGCCGCCAGCTCCGGCCCTTTTTCATCTTGCACGTAATGGCCGGCGTCGGCGTAGCGGGTAACGCTCGCTTCGGGGAAAAGCATCATCCAGCGGCGCAATTCCTTCTCGCGGAAGGCAATATCCTTCATCCCCCAGGCCAACATCGCCGGTTTATCCGCTAACTGCGCGCGCTGCGCCCAAAGCTGCCCCAGCCAATCCGTCGCGCCGATGATCTGACCGGGGAAAACCCAACTCCCTTTGCGGCTTTCGGGCGTGGGCAGGTGGTTGAGGTAATGGGCGTGAATGGGGGGCGTCAATTTACGCTTGTCACCGTAGGCCGTCCGCACCACGGAGCGGGCAAAAAAGTTGAAATAGCGAATCAGGAAACGGCCGATTACCCCGCCCATGAAGCCGCTAAAAGCGCGATAATACCAATCGTCGTTCACCGGCCACAGCCAGGTGTTCAAAATAACCAGCCGCCTGACGCGCTCTGGGTTGCGGATGGCGTAAGCGAGGCCGATGGGGCCGCCCCAATCCTGCACCACCAGGGTGATGCCGGTCAGGTCGAGGGCGTCCAGGAAAGTTTGCAGGTTGGCGGCGTGGTCCTGCGGCCGGTAGGTCCAATCGTATGGCTTGTCGGACAGACCAAAGCCGATGTGGTCCATGGCGATGCAGCGGTAACGGCCGTTTAGCCCATTGATCAAGTGGCGATACACAAACGACCAGACCGGGTTGCCATGAACCATCACAATTGGTTCCCCCGCGCCTACGTCCACATAACTCATCTGGCCCATGGGCAGGCTGAACTGCTTTGGGATAAACGGGTATTCTCGCTGGTCAAGCCATGTCGGTATCATTTTCTCGACTCCTTGCGTAAAAACAATTTAATGAGTGAACGATGTTCACTCGGTGGCAAAAAAATTAGACGGTAAAACCCTCTATCACCTTTTGCATGATGACGCGGCTCACAGCCAACAACTCATCCCGCTCATCGAGCAGCACAGTGGTATGCAGCGAAGCAATCCCATGCACTGTCGCCCAACAATGGTAGGTGATGGCCGTCGTGTCATACGCGCCCTGTGGGGAAAACTCGCCGTTCGCCATGCCCATCTGCACAATTTGCAGCAGCGCGCGCATCGCCAACACCCGCTGCTCGCCAGAGGTGGCTCTGGACGGCTCCATGTTGAACATGAGGTGATACTCTTGTGGCTGCTGCCCGGCGTACTCAATGTACGCCATACCCCCGGCCAGCAGCATCTCCGCCGCACTGCCGGCGGAGTGAATGCGCACGGCGATGAAGGCGTTCAGTCGTGCAAAGCAGTCGGCGCGCACCGCGTCAATCAACTCCTCTTTGCTGCCGAAATATTTGTACAGCGCCCCCGGCGTGTAATCAATGCTGTCAGCCAACGCGCGAATGGACAACCCGTCCATGCCCTGCTCCACCAGGATATGGCGGGCATTGTGGATGATTTCCTGACGGGTTTGCGCCAGCCGGCGCGCTTGTGGGGAGAGTTCGTTCATATCGGGTAAAATCAAGTAAACATTGTTCACTAATTATACATTATTTACCCATGCTGCCAAATGGGGTGTTTTTGCAGCAAAAACGGCCGTTCTAAATGTCAGCCTATTCCCCGGCAAGCACGCCAGTTTGCGCTAATCCGGCCGGTTTTTCTCCCACAGGGCGCGCCATATGCCCAGTGTGCCCGAGCGAGCTGCGGCTACATCAATGCGTTCCCGATTCAAGTCGGTTCCTTGTAAGCGAACGATAGAAGCAATATCGTCCAGGTGGCGCGTGGATTGACTGTCTTGATAGGCGCGCAGCTTGGCGATAACCACTGAAGTCGGTGTAATGTAGGCCGCGCGGCGCGTCTCGTCAAAAGGGAGATAAACGCGCTCGGCCATCATCGCTTGTAGCTCTGGTTCAATGGGCACGTAAAAATCGGTCTTAATGTGATAGGCCAGGTGAATGACATTAAAAAAACCGCCGCCCAAAGCCGCATTGACAGTCATTTCATCCACATGAAAGTGACTTTCTCGCAGCCGGCGGACAAATAGAGAGACGGCGAACTGTTCCGGGCTGAGTAAGATGTCCATGTCCTGGGTGAAACGAGGCTCGCCATAAGCAATAACGGCCATACCGCCCCAAATGGCGTATTGGGCGCCAACGGCTTCCAGGACATCAATGACGCCGCCAAACGCCTGGCTTTGTTCGTAGTTTGTCATGCGAAACTGTCCGCTGCAACGCCAAATACCTGCCGCCGCGCTTCGTTACTGACCCCTTCGGCCGACCAATCGGGGTGAGCTTCGGCTAGAATGAGTTTTTTCTGACGCAAGGCAAAATCGGCGGCGGCAAAAGCGCGGCTGTTCTTTTGCGGAACAGATAAGCGGCGGATATGGTTGATAAGCTCCCAATTGACCACTTCATATGGATGGGACAACGGCCGTTGCAAAGCCGGATACTGCAAATAATAGCCGCATATTTCTGGGCGGCGGCTATACGCAATGCGGATGCCGCCTTGACGCAGAGCGGACAAATCCCTGGCCAGCGCTTCTTGGGGCAGTTTTCCCCAACATTCTTGGCCGAGCTGAGCGGCGATTGTTTGCCAAATTTCTTCGCGGGCATGGGGACGGCCGTCAGCCAGCAAATCGGTCAGTGCGGCGCGTCTGGCGGCGATTTTGTCAGAGCGCATGTGACCAGCCATTGCCGCCAGGCGCAAAGACAATTCGGGCGATTGTTGTTGGGCGTCTCTCGCCCATTTTTCCGCGGGGTGTGCCACATCTACCATAACCAGATTATAAGCAAACATGCGTTGAAACACAATTTTAATTTTTTCCCTTGTCCTGGCACTTATCTTTTCCCCTACCTTGAATAGCAGACCACTATTGTGGATCCAGTTTCCAGACAGAGGCAAGCGCGAAAGCTATGATTCACAGGCGTCCAAGATAACGCTCGTTTTATTGGACAAAGGATGGCAATGTGATGTTAACAAGACCGGAAGTTTTCCGACGCTTACGACACAAGCCCTATATAGAACGGCCGCCAGAAAACTGTCGCTTTTACAGGTTGTGCGTGATTGCTTCTAAAATTTGCTGATGGGCAGCAACTTGAGTCAGAAACAGTTGCCGGGCCGCTTTATCGTCAATGTGGTCGGCACGGCTCATCAAAATGCCATGACCCGCAGCCAGTACGGCCGCTGCTCGTGGGTCGCCCAGATTTTGCAGTACCTGATAGCAAACCCAGTAAACCTGCAAATGAATGCCCTGGCATATCTCTGGCTCGGTTGCTATGGTGGTCAGAACAGTCTCCACATGGGTCAGGGCACGCTCAGGCTGCTGCTGCCGCAGCGCGATGTCGGCTAGACCCGCGAGCATCAGGGACGCCTCGGCCTCCTGGTTTATCTGCGCACAAATTATCTGCGCCTGGTGGTAGCAATCGGCCGCTTCAGCCAACTCCCCATGCGCCAACAAAGCATCCCCCATTTTTGCCAGCCCTCCAGCCTGCAGCGACTTGATACCGATAGCCTCGGCAACCGAAAATGCTTCCCTGGCCAATTGTAAGGCTGTCGTGGCGTCACCTTGTGCCAATACCACGCCGCTCAACCAGTTCAACCCCCAGGCCTCCCCGTAGCGATCCCCAATTTGACGCGCCAGCGCCAGCGATTGCTCCAAAAGGCGCTGGGCACGCGCATAATTGCCTATTCTGGCATACACAACCCCCAAATCACCCTCCGTGATGGCCCGATTTTTCGGCACATTGAGCTGCTCAAAAATGGTCAAGGCCTGTTCCAGGTATCGTTGGGCCTGGCTCAACGCAAATCGCATAGAAGCTGCGACCCCCAAATTAGACAACAGCTTGCCCTCCACCAGCCGATCCCCCAGCGGCCGGGCAATGTCGAGTGCTTGCTTATAATAGCGTTCGCAAACGATTAGCTTGTTGCGCCGTCGTGCTTGCACACCCAAAAAGGTCAGCGTCATCATTTGCCCAAATTGGTCATCAGCACGCTGTGAACATTCAAGCGCCTGCTGCAGCGGCTCGCTGGCGGCTTCTGTTTGCCCCATCTGAATCAGCGCCCAGCCGATTCCCTGCTTGCCTCTCGCCAGTAAAAGCCACTCATCACTATCTTGCAGCAGATCAACGGCCGTTTGATATTGCGCCAGAGATCCCTGGTAATCCCCTTGGCCATCGAGCACCAATCCCCAGACAAGATAAGCTCTGATTTGCGTCTGCTGGCTGACTGTTTCTTGACAGAGCGCTTGTTTGATGTCGGCCAGCGCCTGATCAAACTGGCTGATCGGTTCTAATAGCGCGGCTCTGGCCTGGTGCAGGCTGGGGATGAGTTGGGGCGGTACGTCTGTGGCAACGGCCGTTGCCAGAGCCTGGGTGATCAGTTCGATCCCGTCACGGAATAGGCCGCTGCGGTAATAATAATGCTGAATGCCCTCCAAGTTTTGGGCAATGTCAGCCCAGGCTGCCTGCCTAACGGCTTGCTGCCAGGCGGCACGGAGATTGTGCTGCTCAAGCTGGAGTGTTGCCAAAAGCTGGCTTGGCGCACCGCGCTGCAAGATCTGCGCCTGCTGCCCCATCATCTGCAAGTAGTAGCGACTGTGACTGTCGAGGCTGTCCTGAAACAAGGCGGCAGTGTCGGGGAAGTTGGCGCGCTGCTCACCCGCCAATTGGCGAATGAGCGGGTGCATTTTGAAACGCCCCGTTTCGTCCCGGCCAAGCAGGGCGTGATGTTGCAAAATGTATAAGCCCGAATTTGCGTCTTTTAACACCGCTGCGGCCGCCGGGCGGGTAAAGCCGCCGCGAAAAATGGAGATTTGCGCCAGCAGAATTTGTTCACGGGAGTCGAGTAACTGCCAGGTGGTATCAAAAACGGCCTGAAGCGTGCGCTGGCGGGGCGGCAGGTCATGCCGGGTGGTGTCGAGGAGGTGGAGATTGCCGGTTAAGGCCGGCATGATCTCATCCATCATCAACCGTCCCAACGCAGCAGCCGCTAACTCAATCGCCAACGGCATTCCCTCGACAAATTGGCAAATCGCCACGACTTCTGCCAGATGCTTTTCTAGTTGGAAAGGCGTTGGCATCCGGGCGGCTCTTTCTGCAAACAGGCGCACACTTTCATTTTGCAGGGCTTCGGTCGAAACCTGCGCCGGCGTTTCCAGCCCCGTTAGCGGAAACGCGACGCTGGCGGCCAAAGCCAGGGTGGTGCGGGAGGTGGTGAGTAGGTGAATATTCTCACCCGCTTCCAGCAGGTCTACAATCAGGTCGGAGGCGATAGTCAAAAACTGCTCGATGTTGTCTAAAATGAGCAGCAGCTTTTTCGCGGCCAACTGCCCCAACAACTGCGACCAGAGATCGCTTTCCCCATGGAAATAGAGTCCCATTGCCCGCCCCACCAACGCGGCCACCCTGTCTCCGACTTTTTCCGGGGTGTCGTTTTCTATTTCCTCAAGGGAGACGAACCAGATGCCGTCCTGGAAAAGCGGTGGGGGGGCGGCAGCCAACTGCCGTCCGGCGGCCAGGGCCAGGCTGGTTTTGCCCATGCCGCCGACGCCGGTGATGGAGACGAGTGGGTATTCAGGGTTTAAGAGAACCTGGGTGAGCTGTTCGATTTCTTTTTTACGGCCGTACAGCGGCGTCAGGGCGCGAGGCAGATTATGCAGCGGCGCAGGGGTGATGTCGGGCGGCGAAAGGGAACCGGCTTGAATGGTTTGGTAGAGGGCAATGGTGGATGGGGCTGGCGTGATGCCCAGTTCTGTCTGGAGAAGATGGCGGCATTTTTCGTAGACGTTTAATGCCTCTGAGATACGGCCGTCATAAGCCAACAAACGCATGAGCTGCTGCTGGGCCGTCTCGTCCAGCGGATCCCAACTGACCCACTGCTGGGCGGTGATGACCCCGTCAGCAAACGCGCCCTGTTCTTCCTGCCAGCGGGCTAATTGGCGATAGCCGCGCATGGCGGTTTGGCGTAAGCGCTCTTGTTCAACCACAAGCCAATCATCGAAGCGCGGCGCATCTGGAACAGAGAATCCGGCCATAAATTCGCCGCTGTACAATTTCAGGCCTTGGGAGAGCAGGTTGACGGCCGTTATCGTCCGTTCCTTGCCCATTCCAGCCAGCATCGTCTGAAAGCGCACGGTATCCAGTTGCTCATGAACGGCGCGAGTTACGGCCACAGTTTTGGGGGTGACGATGAGATGCTCCCCCACCTGTTGGCGCAGTCTGGCTAATACGGTGCGCAAATTAGAGAGCGACTGCCTGGTAGAACGCGCCTCCCACAGCAAATCAGCCAATGCTTCACGGTTATGTGCTTGCCCGGTGTGCGCCAGATAGGCCAACAAAGCTATCTCTTTTTGGCTGCGAATTTGGATGACAGGCGTACCGTACAACCGGACTCTGATTTCACCCAATAAAAATATCTCCAACATAATCGCTCCAAAAGCTATGAAGACTCCCCAATTGAAATAAAGTATACGCCATATCCAGTCTGGTAGCGTGTTTTTATTTCTTGGAAGCGTTTGGGAAGCGCCTGGTGCGTATATTGGTAACAGTCCTGAAATAAGCAGCGCTTTTGGAAAAACCAATATGGTGAAACAAGCAAAACGAGTCTATCAATCTTTTTTGGTGCGCTGTTGGCTAATGCCGCCGACGACAGCAGCTGAGCCGGAAACGTGGCGGTTTGAGCTGCGCGAGGTAGCGGCCGAACCCCGGAAGCACGGATTCAGCGATCTTGAGCAGTTGAAAGCGTTTATGGCAGTGAAGTTAACGGCCGTTGCTGCCAGCAGTCAGCAAGACAGTGACGAAGAGGAAAACCGGAAAGGAGAGATGCCATGAAAACATAACGTCTGATTATGTCAACAATTACCAATCACAAGATAGGCGCCTCATAACGAGGCACCCAATAATTTTATCCGTAAGCGTTCCGCCCGGGAATTTAAATTCAGGTCGGTAACCAAATAAGAATAGAGAGGTTTTGTCATGTCACAAATTGCACAGTTAGGTTCAGGCAGCATTTGGATTTGCAAGGACTGCAACATCTGGTGGGGCAGTCAGGTCGGCAATCGCCCATCCACTACTTTCCTGAAGAAGCTCAATGATGCAGGCTTGTTACCTGCCTGGGATGCTTATCGGGGCTGGAAACTGGTGATCGAGCAGGAAGCGATTTGTCTGGAATGCGGTAATTCGATCACTGCGCCCGCCTTGCAGTCAAATTAAGGATCGCGGCTTTTTCCATACGGGACAACTCCTACAGTCTTGCTGATAAAAGCTGAAGTTATAAACGGTTGTGTTTTTCTGTTGCAGAACGATCTACTTCCGGCTTGAAATCTACCTGCCGCTTTTTCAACGCCGACTCTACAATCGCATCGCACACCAATGCAGCCCGGTAACCATCATCAAAAGTCGCGCCTACTGGAGCGACCGGTTTATTATTGACGATACAGTCCAAAAAATGGGTCAGTTCATGGATGAAGGTATGCTCCCAACCGATGATGTGGCCGGGCGGCCACCAATGTTGCAGCCAGGGATGGACACCTTCTGTCACCATGACGTTGCGAAAACCTTGCGTCGTCTGGGGTTCATCATCAACCCAGTACACGTCTAATTCGTTGAGCCGTTCCAGGTTAAAGCGCAGGCTGCCTTTTTCGCCGTTGATTTCCAGCACTTCGTAATTCTTACGGCCGGCGGCCAGCCGCGTCCCTTCCAGGGAACCAATCGCCCCATTTTCAAATTCTACGGTGGCGACAAAGGCATCGTCTACGTCTACTTTGCCCATGCCACGGCTGTCGGGCAACGGCCGTTCCTCAATAAACGTCCGCGTCAACCCGCTCACGCTTTTCATCTCGCCCACCAGATAGCGCCCCAGGTCCACAATATGGGCGGCCAGGTCGCCAATCGCCCCGGTACCGGCGCGGCTCTTGTCCATGCGCCACAGGCGCGGCGTGTTGTAATGGGGCAAAATCCACTCTTGCAAATACATTGCCCGGAAATGGTAAATACGGCCCAAAGCCCCGCTGTCAATCAGCAGTTTAGCCTGCCGGATGGCAGGCACAAAGCGGTAGTTGAAGGCCACGCCATGTTTCACGCCTGCTTTGGTCACAGCGTCGAGCATCGCTTTGGCTTCTTCCGCCGTTCTTGCCAATGGCTTCTCGCAAAACACATGCTTCCCCGCTTCAGCCGCGGCAATGCACGGCTCGGCATGGGTGTCATTTGGCCCGCCGTTGTCAAATAATTGGATGCGATCATCGGCCAGCATGTCGCGCCAGTCGGTATAAGTCGTTTCGTAGCCATAACGTCGAGCCATCGCCTTCAGCGCCATTTCGTCGCGTCCGCAAACAGCTACGAGCCTGGGGATGGCTGGCGGCGGATCAATCGCAAACGGGATGCTGCGCAGCGCATTGCTATGCGCCCGCCCCATAAATGCATAACCCAACATACCCACGCCAATCTCGGGGATCTCTGCACTCATCTGAGCCTCTCCTTAAGCGAGAGCGGGCAGGAAGAAAAACGCTCCCTCCCGCTCTAACTCCAAATCGTGTCTTCTGTCGTGGCGTTGGTCTTGAAAACCAACAATCGGAAGAGTTCGCCGCCGTTGTTGTGCAGGTGGTGGACATCGCCCGGTTCCATCAGCAGCATATCGCCTGGTTTCAGGTAATGATTTGTGCCGTTGACGGTGAGCTGACAACGGCCGTTTAACACCACATAAAACTCCCGCGAACTCTGGTGGACATGGTCGGGAATAATTTCCCCCGGCTCCATCTCCACCACCTGCGCAAACGCCCCAGGAGCGGCAAGTACGGCCGTATCCGCCACCACCTGCTTGCGATAGCCACGGCCGTTAACCCACCCCGCCTCATCAACAAAAATACGCCGCATCAGGCCCAGAACATCTCCCCCGGCTGCTCGAAGATGTTCACTTGCTGCAACATCGCCACCCCCTTTGCCAATCCTTCATCGGTAGACATCAGCGCGTCTTCATGCTCAATAGAGATGACGTAATCGTAGCCTACCAGCCGCAGGGCGCTCACGATGTCCTTCCACACCTGCGCTCCATGTCCATAACCAATGCTGCGGAAAGTCCAGGCGCGGTTGAGAATCTGGTCATACGGTTTGTTGTCGTTGCAACCATTGACAGACACATTCAGATGGTCCACGTAACAATCCTTGCCGTGAACGTGATAAATCGCCGCGCCCAACTTGCGTATCGCCGCCACGGCGTCAACGCCATTCCAGAAGAGATGGCTGGGATCGAAATTGCAGCCCAACACCGGCCCCACCGCCTCGCGCAGGCGCAGCATTGTCTCCACGTTGTAGACCAACATGCCGGGGTGCATTTCAAAAGCGAATTTCACACCCTGGTCGGCAATATATTGGCCCGCTTCTTGCCAATATGGAATGGCGACCTGGTTCCACTGGTAATCCAACATCGCCAGAAATTCGGGCGGCCAGGGGCACGTCACCCAATTCGGCATACTGTCGCCCGGCACCCCGGCCGGTAGTCCGGAGAATCCATTAACCACAGATACGCCTAACAACGCCGCCAGCCGCGCCGCCTTGCGAATGACAGTGTCAGCTTCAGCGGCGACAGCCGGATCGGGATGAAGGGGGTTGTTGTGGACGCTGAGGGCGCTCAAAATCAGGCCCCGTGAATGAATGGCCGCCAGATATTCTTCACGCCTGGCCTCACTCGCCAAAAGCTCATCCACTGGACAATGCTGGCTGCCGGGATACCCACCCGCGCCGATTTCCACGGCCGTTACCCCCGCTGCCACCGCCTTATCCAACGCCTCGGCAAAAGGCAAATTCTGAAACAACGCTGTAAATACGCCAATCCGCATGGGAAACCTCCTGAATTGTGAATTGTGAACTTTGAATGGTGAATGGTGAATTGGGAAAGGGTCTTTCGTACTTCACAATTCGCCATTTCTTCTACCAGAGCAGCCGGTCGGGCTGTTCCAGAGCGGCAACCACGTCTTGCAAAAAGCGCGCCGCCACCGCGCCATCAATGATACGGTGATCCACCGCTAACGTCATCTTCATGATGGGACGAATGGCAATTTCATCGCCTCCTGTTGTTTCCACTACCACCGGCTGCTTGATTGTCCGGCCCACGGCCAGAATCGCACTCTGCGGCGGGTTGATCACGGCCGTAAACTGCTCCACCCCCCACATGCCCAAATTGCTGATGGTAAACGTGCCGCCCTGCACGTCGGCGGGCTGCAAACGGCCGTTCCGCGCCCGCGCCGTCACATCCTGCACCTGCGCCGCAATCGCTGTCAGCCCCAACTGCGCCGCATTGTGGACCACCGGCACAATCAGGCCGTCATCCAACGCTACCGCCACGCCGATATGGACCTGCTCATGGGTTTGGATGCCTTCCGCCTGCCAGGAACTATTCAGCAGCGGATGCCGCCCCAGCGCCCAGGCGCACACTTTCACCAACACGGCCGTCACCGACACCTTCACCCCATCCCTTGGCGCATTCAGACGGTGGCGCAAATCGGCAACGGCCGTCATGTCTGCTGTCACCGTAAAGGTAATGTGCGGGATGGTCTGGTAGCTCCGTGTCAGCCGCTCAGCAATCGTCCGCCGCATCGCGCTAACCGCCGCCACCGGACTAACGACTACCCGACTAAATACATCCCCCGCCTGAACCCGACCGCGCGGACCGCTGCCATTAACGGCCGTCAGGTCCACCCCCTGCGTTTGCGCCAACCGCCGCGCCGCCGGCGTCGCCCGCACCTTGCCCAGGTACGCCTCCACATCCTGCCGTTTTACTTTACCGGCGCTCGCCGGAATGTCGTTGACATCAACGCCGGCCGCCGCGGCTACGCGCCGCGCTACCGGCGTCGCTTTCACTGGTTCCGGCGACCACGCTTCACTGGGCAAAAGGATATGGGCGATAACGGCCGTGACCGGCACAACGTCCCCTTCTTTTACCGATACCCCGCGCAGTACGCCGCTCTCCGGCGCTTCCACTTCCATCGTCACCTTGTCGGTCTCCACCTCCAGCAGCGGATCCCCTTTTTCCACAATATCCCCTTCGGCGACCAGCCAGGTCATTACCCGGCCTTCTTCCTGGGTCATACTAAATTTAGGCATAATGACGGGCACAGGCATGGCTAATACTCCCCGCGTACCAGCGCCCGCGCTTCGCGCACAATATCGGCCACCTGCGGCACGGCCGTGCGTTCCAGCTCCCGGTTATAGGGGATCGGCACATCCAACCCGGCCAGACGGCGCACCGGCGCGTCCAGGTAATCAAACGCTTCCCCGGCCACAATCTCCGCCACCACCTCCGCGCCGAAACCGGCCGTTTTGGGCGCTTCGTGTACCACCAGCGCCCGCCCCGTCTTGCACACCGAGCGCGTCACGGTTTCTGAGTCATACGGCTTCAACGTACGCGGATCAATCACTTCCAATTCGATGCCCTCCTGTGCCAGTAAATCGGCCGCTTCCAGGGCGCGCGGAACCATGATGGAAGTCGCCACAACAGTCAGGTCGCCCCCTTCCCGTTTTACCTCGCTCTGGCTCAGAGGCACAGTGTAATACCCCTCCGGCACCTGGCCTTTGGTACGATACAACAATTTGTGTTCCACAAAAATCACCGGATTGTTGTCTTCGATAGCCGCCAGCAGCAATCCCTTAGCGTCGTAGGGAGTGGCGGGCATCACCACTTTCAGGCCGGGCACATGGACAAACCAGGCCTCCAGACTTTCCGAATGTTGCGCCGCCGCGCCCGTGCCGGACCCGGCCGGGGTACGCAGCACCAGCGGTACGCTCGCCTTGCCGCCAAACATAAAGCGCAGCTTGGCCCCTTGCAGCACCAACTGCTCCATCGAGAGGGTGATGAAGTCCATAAACTGAATTTCAGCCACCGGCCGCATTCCGGTCATCGCCGCGCCAATGGCTGCCCCGGCAATGACCGCCTCAGAAATGGGCGTATCGCGCACACGCTCGGCGCCAAACTCCTCGATCAGGCCATCCGTCACGCCAAACGCGCCGCCATAGACGCCGATGTCCTCGCCGAGCATAAAGACACGCTCATCGCGGCGCAGCGCCAGTTGCAGCGCCTCACGGATGGCCTGGGCGTAGGTCAATTCACGATTGGCCTTATCCACGTCATTGGCCTGTACCCCCGCCACTTCTGCTTGCGTCAAATCAGGCATACACGCCCTCCAAAATGGTCGCCGGGTCCGGGTCGGCCTGGGCTTCGGCAAAGGTGACGCTTTCGTCAATGGTTTGGCGCGCTGCCATGCCTAAATCGGTCAGTTGTTCGGCCGTAAAAAGAGCAGCAGCCACCAACAAATTTTCCAGGCGGATGATAGGATCACGCGCCTGCCATTCTTTCACTTCGTCGCGGGTGCGGTAACGCTGCCGGTCGCTTTTGGAATGGCCGCGCCAGCGGTAGGTGACGGCTTCGATCAAACTGGGGCCACCACCAGAACGGGCGCGAAGAACGGCCGTTTTCACCGCCCCATACACCGCCAACAGATCATTGCCATCCACCGTCATGCCCGGCATGTTGTAGGCCGCCGCCCGCTGCGCGATCTGGCTGATGGGAAACGCGGCCGTCACCGGCATCGACATGGCGTACTGGTTATTCTCGCAGATGTAAACCACCGGCAGCTCCCAGATGGCCGCCAGATTGAGCGATTCATGGAACGCCCCTTCGTTGGCCGCGCCATCGCCAAAAAAAGCGAGGCAGACGCGGTCTAGTTGTTGCATTTTTATGCTCAACCCCACACCGGTAGACAACGGCAGCCCTCCGGCTACAATGCCGTTCGCGCCCAGATTGCCGCCGGCGACATCGGCGATGTGCATCGAGCCGCCCCGCCCGCGGCAGTAGCCCACTTCCTTGCCGAAAAATTCAGCCATCATCAACTGCGGCTCGGCCCCTTTGGCAATGCAATGGCCGTGTCCGCGATGGGTACTCAAAATGTAATCGTCCGGGCGCAGCGCCAGACACGCCCCCACCGCCGACGCCTCCTGCCCTATGGAAAGGTGCATTGTGCCGTGGATTTTGCCCAGGGCGTACAGCGCTTCCGCCTTTTCCTCGAAGGCGCGAATCAGGTGCATCTGGCGCAGCGCCGCAAAAAGCTGCTCCGGCGTCAGGCCGCTGGCGACAATTTGCTCGCTTTCGTCTGTAACTGTTTGGTATGACATGGTTTCTCGGAAGAATTCACCACAGAGGCACGGAGGGCACGGAGAGTAAGAAAAAACTCTGTGTTCTCCGCGCCTCCGTGGCGCTATTGTTGATCTTGCAGGCGGCGCAGACGCACAACGGGGCTGCTTTCGTCCAGGCGCACATCGGCCCAGGTGATAATCGCCCCAGAAGCCACCGGGCGGATGAGTTCCGCGCCGGGGGCCAGACCGGCCGGCAAGCCATTTTCGGCAGATACGGCCGTGGCCGTATCCATCAGCCCGCGAAACGTGTAGCCGCCAAAATCGTCCAGCCGTTCGCCAGGGCGCAAATCCCGCTTGGCAATGGTCAACACGTCAGCGACCGGGTAGTCTAAAGGAACCAGCGTTGTCTGCCGGTGCATCACAGCGCGGGCAATGGAGATGGGCGCTTCGATGAACCAGAGATGGTAAGGCCGGAAGAAGGTGGAGTAACGGCCGTTGCCCACCTTCAGATATTTCAAATCGTCGGCGATACGGTCATCCTGCACGCGCACCGTCACAAACACGCCCCCGGCCATCGCCGTCCCCTGCACAAAATCTACCACACCGGGGAACGGGGCCAATCCCCCATCCTCGCGCAGCGAGAAAATCTCAGTGATGGTTGATTGGTCCGCTTCCGGCCCGACCATGCCGCGCTGCATCGGCCGGCAGCCAGTGGCATTGGCGGCGCAGGTCATCTCGAACATCGTCTTGCTGCCATCTACGTAGGAAGCAGTTTGATAGGCGTCCTTGTTGGCCCGTCGCGCTGCTTTGGCGACCGTGTCGGGCGTGGCTGTGGGGTCCAACGGGTTGTTTTTGCCCTTGCCAATGACGATGGGTTCAAAGCCCAACGTCGTCACAAAGTCGTATAGCTCCATCAGGCAGCCCGGCTCGTCACCGGACGAGACCGAGTAGAGGACGCCGGCGTCGGCGGCCAGCTTTTTCAAGGCGCGCCCCACCGTCACGTCGGCTTCGATATTGATCAGCACCACATCTTTGCCGTGGGTGATAGCGGCGTAAGCCGTCGCTGCGCCGGAAGCGGGCGACGGGGTGACATCGGTCATCACGTCAATCGCCTCTAGCTGCGCCGCCAAGACCACATCGTCGGTGATGACGCGCTTACCCTGGTTGATGGCATCCATCGCCTGCCCCACGCTGCCTGCGGCAACGACATCGGCCGCATCCACCCCCGTAGCGGTGAAAGCGGCGCGGGCGGCGGCCAGATTGGGATCAATCAGCACAGAGAGTTCCATGCCGGGTACGTGAGCCATCTGGGCGGCAAAGCCGCTGCCCATCCAGCCCGCGCCACTGGCCGCTATGCGAATGGGCTGCCCAGAGGCAGCGCGTTGTTGCAGTTCGTCACGTAACATGTCAACCTGCCTTAGCGGCGTAAGCCTCACGGGCGGCGGCAGCGATGTCAACGGCCGTTAACTTATACTTCCGCAGCAAATCATCCGGGTCGCCCGATTCAGTATACGTGTCGGCCAGGCCGACGAAGCGCATGGGGACCGGGTGCTGCTCGGCCACCACGCGGGCGATGTTGCTGCCCATGCCGCCTTGCAACAAATGCTCCTCCGCCGTAACGATGGCCCCCGTTTCCCGCGCCCGCGGCCGTCAGCGCCGCCACATCCATCGGGCGAATGGTGTGCATGTCCAGCACCCGCGCCTCAATGCCCGCGGCGGCCAGTTCCGCGGCCGCGTCTAAGGCGGCCGCCACCATAATGCCGCAGGCGACGATGGTCAGGTCGCCGCCCTGGCGCACCATGTTGGCCTTGCCAATCTCAAAGGGGCAATTGTCCATGGGATAAATTTCCGGCAGCGCCACCCGGCTGGAGCGCAGAAAAACCGGTCCCACGTAGTCGGTGGCTGCTTTGACGGCCGCGTGCATGGAGGCCGGGTCGCTGGGCACCAGAATGACGAAGGTCGGCAGGCCGCCCATCAGCGCCAAATCTTCGATGCCCATTTGCGTGGGACCATCTTTGCCCAGAGTGATGCCGCCATGGCTGCCCAATATCTTGGCGTTGATGTTGGACATCGCTACCGCCAGGCGAATCTGGTCATAGGCGTTGCATAATAAAAAGGAAGAGAAGCTGGTGATCCAGGGCACAAAACCACAGGCGGCCAGCCCCGCGCCCACGCCCACCAGATTGCTCTCGGCAATGCCGATGTTGAAGAATCGCTCCGGAAAGGTTTGGCGTACATATTCTGTTTTGGTGGAATTGCCCAGGTCGCCGTCGAGGACGACCACCTTTTCATTTTCGCGGGCGACGTTCAGCAGCGCCTCGCCAAAGACGTTGCGCAGCGGTTGGGGATAAGGTTTGAGTCCTGCTTGTTTACCGAGTTCCATGGAGTTCCTCCCGCGCCAGTGCGGCCTGCTGTGGAGTCAGCGCCCGGCCGTGAAATGTGAAATCTGCTTCCACAAACGAGACGCCCTTACCCTTGACGGTGTGGGCGATGATAATCGACGGCTTCCCTTTGACGGCGCGTATCGCGGCGAATTTTGCCAGTAAATCGGCCATGTCATGACCATCCGCCTCTTCGACATGCCAGCCGAAACTCTGCCACTTTTCGACCAACGGCTCCAGGGCCATTTCCCGGCTGATGGGGCCGGTCTCCTGATATTTGTTGTAATCGAGGATGGCGACCAGGTTGTCGGCTTTGAAGTGGGCGGCGGACATGGCCGCTTCCCAGACCTGCCCGGCTTCGCACTCGCCATCGCCCAGCAGCACATACACGCGGTAATCAAACTTGTTGAGCCGTCCGCCTAACACGTGCCCCACGCCAGCCGAAAGCCCCTGCCCTAATGAGCCGGTGGTCGCCTCGACGCCAGGTAACAGATTTTGAATGGGATGGCCCTGTACCGGGCTGTCTACCTCACGCAGCGTCCAGATGAGGTCGCGCTCGATGTAACCGGCGTGGGCCAGGACGGCGTAAAGCAGCGGCGCGGCGTGCCCTTTGCTCATGATGAAACGGTCGCGCTCCGGCCAGAGCGGCTCGTCGGCCCGGTAGCGCAGCACGCCGCCAAAGTAAAGCGCGGTGACAATGTCGGTGGCCGAAAAGGAACTGGAAGGATGGCCGGAACCGGCTTTGGTGGTCATCTCCAAGATGTCGAGGCGCATCTGGCGGGCGAGTTCATTTAACTCGTCAACGCCAACGGCCGTTGTGGGAATTGCGTCCATAAGAACTCCTTAGGTCATTGCGGATTGTGGATTTCGGATTTCGGATTGGTGGGTAAAAAAGGTTTGCACTTGCAGGGCCGTGGGCAGCGCCGGTATCACGCCCTGAGTTTGAGCAGTCAGCGCGCCGACAGCGTTGGCGAAGCGCAAAATGGTGAACAGGCGGTCTGGTTCCAACTGCGAGCGCCAGTCGGCAACCTGGGTGAGTTGAAATAGCACACCGGCGATGAAAGCGTCGCCGCAGCCGGTGGCGTCTACGGTGGTCACAGGGAAAGCGGGGGCGGTGATGGACTGGAGGGCCGTCTGGGCATAGCTGCCCTCTTTGCCCCGCGTCAGCAGGCAGAGGGTAGGACCGAGGGCGAGGAGAGTTTGGAGGGCAACGGCCGTTTCCCCCTCCCCGGCCAGCAGCGCCAGTTCCACCTCATTCACTTTGAGCAAGTCCACCAGAGGAATAAGGGCGCGAATTTGGGCCAGGGCCGCCGCCGGACTGGGCCAGAGGCTCGGACGATAGTTGACATCGAAAGAGATAAGCGCCCCATGCTGCCGGGCTGTCTTGACGGCAGCCAGTGTCGCGCTGCGCGCCGGTTCGTCCACCAGGCTGAGCGAACCAATGTGGAGCGCTCGCGTGTGGCGCAATAAATTCAGATCCAATTCGTCGGGGCGCAGGCGTAAATCTGCGCCTGGATTGCGGTAAAAGATGAATTCGGCCGTGTGCGGGTCGGGCATGGCGATGATGGCCATCGTCGTGCGCGCTTCGTCGTCCACGCGCATCCCGCAAGTTTCCACGCCTTCGTCGGCCAACACGCGCTGCAGGTAGTGCCCAAAGGCGTCATCCCCCACCTTGCCAATGAAGGCGGTCTGCGCCCCCAGGCGGTGGGCGGCCACGGCGACATTGGCCGGCGCGCCGCCTGGTTTGGGATGGAAGGCGGACACCTGGGATAACGGCCGTCCCACCTCTGCCGGAAACATATCAATCAGAATTTCGCCTAAAGTAACGATGTGCATGGTTAGCCGTGTTCCGTGAACGTGACATGGTGCTATGGAATATGTCTTGCCCGCCCTACCCCCGCAGTTCCGCATGAAGCGTATACCGATCTCCGCGATGGTAGAGGCGAAGAAACTCCAGCGGCACATTGAACTCCGAGTAAGAAAGTCGCTCAATGTAGAGCAACGGGGCTTTTTCCTCAACCGCTAACAACGCGGCCATATCGGTCACGGCTCTAATCGCCTGAATGGTCTGGCGGGCACTGGTGATCCGAATCCCATAACGTTCCTCAAGCATCAGGCGGAGGGATTGAGCCGTGTAGTCCTGCGTCAAGATGCCCGGACAATAGCGATGCACCAGAAAAGAAACCTCCACGCTCATCGGTTCACCATCAGCCAGACGCAGCCGCTCGATGCGCGCGACAGGCTCGCCCACCTCGATTTCCAATTGTTCAGCCAATGGTTTCGTCGCCGGCGTCAGTCCGGCGGAGATCAGTTTAGTTCCAGGGACAAAGCCGCGCTGCTGCATATCTTCGGTAAAACTGATAATACGCACCAATCCTTGCTCCACAGTCGGCGGCGAGACGTAAGTTCCCTTTCCCTGGCGACGCTGGATAAGGCCATCGCTGACCAACTCATCCAGGGCTTGCCGCACCGTCGCCCGGCTGACCTGGTACTGCTCGATCAGGTCATTCTCCGAGGGGAGCGCGTCGCCAGGCTGCCATTGGCCGTGCAGAATTTTCTGGCGCAGCAGCTGGTAGATTTGTTGGTAGAGAGGTGATTTGCTTTGGTGACTTACCTGGTCTTTCAAGGTCATACTGACTCTTTTAGCCTCTTCTCGGGTAGCTATGGAGTTAAATTCATACGGTTGTCCGTACAACCTGATAACCATATGATATGAGAGAAAACGGCCGTTGTCAACCGCAAAATCATTGGAAGAACTGACCAATTTAGATAATTCAACCAAAATATCCCGCAATAATCTTGACAAATTGCCCATATTCTATAGACTAATGAGCAAGTTGTAATTACAGGATAACAGGATAACAAGGTGAATGGTGCAGGGTGAACTACGAAAGCAAAATTGACCGCAGTAGCTACATCCCCCTCTATGCCCAGGTTCAAGACGCCCTCAAAGAGAGCATCAACCACGGCAGTATGCGCCCAGGCGACCAAATCTCCAGCGAACCCGAACTGTGTCGCCTGTTTGATGTTAGCCGCACCGTCATCCGCCAGGCGCTCCGCAGCCTGGAATACGAAGGCCTGATTGTTCGCCGCAAAGGCAAAGGCACCTTTGTTGCCGAACCGAAAATCGGCGAGAGTCTCTTTCAGGAGTTAACTGGCTTCTATCAAGACATGAGCCAGAAAGGGCACGCCCCCATTTCCAAAGTCCTCAAACAGGCGATCATACCCGCCAGCGCCAAAGTAGCTGCCCTCTTACAATTGGAACCGGAAACGCCAGTTATCTGCATTGACCGTGTACGTTACGTCTCTGGCGAGCCAATCGTTCTTGTCACTACCTATTTGCCGCAGTCCATTTGCCCAGAATTGGTCGAAGTAGACCTCACCCACCAATCGCTGTACGCCTATCTGGAGCAGCAGCACGGGCTGATTATCGCCCGTGGCCGCCGCATTCTCGAAGCAGTCGTCGCCAGTGAATACGAAGCCAAACTACTCGGCATTGCCGAAGGCTCACCACTCATTTCCTTAGACAGTATTAGTTACCTGGAAGATGGCACACCGCTGGAGTATTACCACGCTCTGCACAGGGGCGACCGCTCCATGTTTGAAGTAGAACTGATCCGCGCCTACGAACGCCCACAGCCCTCATTAGAAACATTAATTGGCGAGGCAGTGCATTAACTTGCCCGAATAAAACCATCCGTTTATCAGCGCCGTGACTCACGCCAACTGCACCTAACCCGTGAGTCGCTGCCCTTTCACAAAGGAGATGTCCCATGGCAATGAAAGTCGGTATTGATAGCTACTGTTTCCATCGCTATTTCGGCGAAGTCTATCCCCATCAAACAGCCCCTGCAAAAGACGAAATGATGACCATGGAAGACTTTTTAGCCTTTGCTAAAAAGCTCGAAGTGGATGGCGTCTCGCTAGAATCCTGCTTCTTTCCCAGCTTTGACAAGGCATGGTTTGTGGACCTGAAGGCGCAGCTAGACGACTATGGCTTTGACCGGGTCTATGCCTGGGGGCATCCGGATGGGTTGGAAGCAGGTAAAAACCGCGACGCATTCAACGATATGATCGCCCAAATCCCCAACGCCAGACTGATTGGCGCGCCGGTAATGCGGGTGGTCGCCAGCAGCCTGATGTTCCGCTTCGAGCCGCATGGTCCGCAACTAGACATCCTGGTGGACTGGTTCAAGGAAGCGGTAAAAGTAGCCGAAGAGTACGACGTGAAACTGGCCGTCGAAAACCACATTGATTACACTTCTGATGAATGCGTCGAGTTGCTCGATCGCGTTGGCTCCCCCTACCTCGGCCTGAACCTGGACACCGGCAACTTCTTGCGCCTGTTGGACGATCCCGTCGAAGGAGCCAAGAAATTGGCGGATCGGGTTTACGCCACCCACATCAAAGATTTGAAGCCAGTGAAGGGTCTTGATGCACGGGAATGGTATTTCTTCTCCTCCACACCGGTCGGCGAGGGGCTGGTAGACAACCAAAAGCTGGCCCAGATTTTGCACGATGCCAACTATCAGGGCTTCCTGGCCGTGGAGACCGATTCGCTGCACCCAGAATACGAAAATCAGGAACATTGGGCAGTTGAGCAAAGCGTCAAAGAATTAAAACGCATCGCCGCCAACGTTCGGTGACCATGAACGAGGGGTTCCTTTGGGCAAAAGTGCTTGACAACAAGACTCTAGTTTGGTTATATTACACACATCTTACTTCATTAATTGAATTAAGTATGCCTAAATACAAATTAAGTCACGCATCCGGCGAACAAAGAGAACTCCTCTCTAATGTATGAACCCACTGCCATCAGCCCACGCAGCAGCGAACCTGTTTTTGAGTTGTACGATGTCGAGGCGACCGTCGTGCAGGCAATTCGAGATAAAGGGCCGCTTTCCCGGACTGATTTGTCGGTGGAAATGGACTACTCACGAGCCAGCCTGACTATGATTGTGGGCAAAATGCTCGACATGGGCATCCTGGTAGAAGTGGGCGAAGGGAAATCGGCCGGAGGCCGACGGCCGTTACTCCTCAACATCAACCCCACTTTCGGCTACGTCGCTGGTGTGGACATCGGCGCGACCAGCATGGACGTTGCCCTGGCCGACTTTCAGGGCAACGTCCTGGCGAAAACCTCAGAAGAGGCAGACGTGACTATCGGACCAGAACCCTTTCTGGAGCGAGTCGGCGAAGTGGTCGAATCGCTCTTAAATCAGTTGGGTATTGCGCCAACCGCTTTGGTGGCAGCCGGTATTGGCGTGCCTGGTCCGGTGGAATTTGCTCCTGGCGTTCTGATCGCTCCCCCCCTCATGCCCACCTGGGAAGGCTACCCGATCAAAGAGCATTTTCGCCGCCGTTTCCCCGCTGCCCGCGTTTTTGTGGACAACGATGTCAACATCATGGCTAAAGGGGAGCAAAAAGCGGGCGCGGGGCAGGGTCTAAACAACTTTCTCTTTATCAAGGTAGGCACGGGCATCGGCTGCGGCATCATCGCCGATAGGCACATCCATCGCGGCAGCGATGGCTGCGCCGGTGATGTGGGGCATATTTGTGTGGATTACAATGGCCCGATGTGTCACTGTGGCAATCAGGGTTGCCTGGAGTGTATGGCGGCTGGCCCGGCCATTGCCGCCCAGGGGACAGCTAAAGCCCAAGGCGGCGCAAGCCCTTTTCTGGCCCGACGGTTGGAGTTGAATGGGGTGATAACGGCCGTTGATGTCGGTGAAGCCGCCGCCGCCGGAGACCGGGTAGCCAATGAGATCATCCGCCAAAGTGGACGCATGATTGGGGGTGTCTTGGCCGGTCTGGTCAATTTCTTCAACCCGGAGGCCATTTTCATCGGCGGTGGGGTAAGCAACATCGGCCACATCTTCCTGTCCACCATCCGCCAGGCCACACTGCGTCGGGCCAATCCGCTGTCCACTCGCCAACTGCGGGTTGAGTATTCCCAGTTAGGCAGCGACGCCGGTATGGTCGGCGCGATCTGGCTTGCGCTAGAAAATATCTTCACCGTTAAAGCCTGAATAACAAGAGCATCAGGCAGAAGAGGAGAACAGCATGAAGACAATGAACGTCGCCATCATTGGCGCCAAATTTATGGGCAAAGCGCACAGCAACGCCTGGCTGAACGCCCCACGATTTTTTGACATGGGCATCAAGCCGGTGTTGAAGGTGGCCTGCGGCCAAAACGAGGCTGAACTGCGTGAATTCGCCGACCGTTGGGGTTGGGAAGAGATTGAGACAGATTGGCGCAAGGTCATCGAACGGGATGACATTGACATCGTAGACATCTCCGTGCCCACCTATTTACACCGGGATATTGCGGTGGCGGCGGCCAAAGCGGGCAAGCACATTTTTTGCGAAAAACCCTTCGCCATTACCCTGGAAGAAGCGCGAGAGATGTATGAGGCGGCCGATGCGGCCGGGATCGTCCATTACGTGAACCACAATTATCGCCGCTGCCCGGCCGTCAAGCTGGCGAAGCGGCTGATTGACGAAGGGGCAATTGGGCGCATTTTCCACTGGCGCGGGGCCTATTTGCAGGATTGGATTGTGGACCCGGATTTCCCGCTGACCTGGCATTTACGCAAAGAGACGGCCGGCAGCGGCCCGCATGGCGACCTGAATTCGCACAGTATTGACCTGGCCCGCTTCCTGGTGGGTGATATTAAAGCGGTGTCGGCAATGATGACGACGTTTGTGAAGGAACGGCCGTTACCCGGAGCCGGAGCCGCCACATTCACTGCCGGGTCGGGCGGAGCGACAGAAATGGGCGAAGTCACCGTAGACGACGCCGCCTTCATGCTCGCCGAATTCGAGAACGGCGCCCTCGGCTCCTTTGAAGCCTCCCGCTTCGCCCCTGGCCGCAAAAACTACAACTACTTCGAGATTTATGGCAGCGAGGGCAGCATCATCTTCAATCTGGAGCGGATGAACGAGTTGCAGCTTTTCCTGCGCAACGACCCGGCCTATGCCCAGGGCTTCCGCACCATCATCGTCACCGAGGGCGGACAGCACGACTACATCGCCGCCTGGTGGCCTCCCGGCCACATCATCGGCTATGAGCATGAGTTCCATCACGCCGTGGTGGACTTCATGAAAGCGATTGAGACCGGCAGCAGCATCGCCCCCAACTTCTACGATGGCCTGAAAGAAGTGGAAGTGCTGCAAGCCGGCATCCAATCAGCCCAATCCGGGCAGCGAGTAGCGATTAGCGAGATGTAAAAGAGTTATCCACAGATTTCGCAGATTTCGTAGATGGAGAATAATCTGCGAAATCTGTAAAATCTTTGAAAAACACAGAGGCTAGATTGAAATTCGGCGCGAATACCTTTATCTGGGAGTCCCCTTTCTCCACCGATACGCATCTGTACTTGATTGACAAGGCGCGGCAGATGGGTTTCGACTTGCTGGAAATAGCCGTCGAAGATCCGGCGCTGGTGGACGTGGCGGCGCTGCGGCAAGCGGCGCAGGCGGCCGGCATGGGCATTATCGTCTGTGGCGCGTTTGGCCCTGACCGAAACCTGAGCAGCGCCGACGAATCCATCCGGCAAAACGCGGAAGGCTACTTAGGCTGGCTGATTGACGCCGCCGCGGAACTGGAATCGCCAGTAGTGGCCGGGCCGATGTATTCGGCGGTAGGCAAGGAGCGGTTGGCAACGGCCGTTGCTCGCCAACAAGAATGGGACCGCGCCATCACCGGACTGCAAAAATGGGGCGACTACGCTCAGGCGCACGGCGTCAGGCTCGCCTTTGAACCCCTCAATCGCTTTGAAACCGACATGGTCAACATCGTAGACCAGGGCCTTGCCCTGATCGAGGCGGTCGGCAGCCCGGCCGTCGGTCTCCACCTGGACACCTTCCACATGCACCTGGAAGAAAAAGATTCGGCCGCCGCCATTCGCCGCGCCGCCGCCCACATCTTCCACTTCCACGCCTGCGAAAATGACCGCGGCGTGCCGGGGACGGGCCAGGTCCACTGGCGCAGCGTCGCCGAGGCGCTGCGCGACGTTGATTACCAGGGCGCGGTGGTCATCGAATCCTTCACCCCCCAGGTGCAATCCATCGCCCGCGCCGTCTGCATCTGGCGCGAAATCGCTCCTGATCAAGACAGCATTGCCCAAGAAGGGCTGGCCTTCTTACGCCAACTGATGAGCGCGTCTCTATGAACGAACCATCGTCCCCCACCAGCACAAACCCACAGCCCATCCTGGAGGTGCGCCAGATTACCAAGCGCTTCCCTGGCGTGGTTGCGCTCAATGATGTGTCGCTGCCCTTCTTCCCTGGAGAGGTCCATGCCATCGTTGGCGAAAATGGCGCGGGCAAATCCACACTGATGAAGATCATGGTCGGGGCCTACATACCGGATGAGGGCGAGATCATCTTCCAGGGCAGCCCGATCACCTTCCGGCATCCGCAAGAGGCGCAAGAGGCGGGCATCAGCATCATCTACCAGGAGTTTAACCTGCTGCCGGAGCGCACAGTGGCGCAAAATATCTTCTTGGGGCGCGAACCAACGCGCTATGGTCTGATTGATTTCAATACGTTAAAGAAGCGCACGGTTGAAGTCCTCAGCCAGCTTGGCGCAGAGACGATTATCGCGCCGGAAGCGCAGGTCAAAACGCTTTCTATCGCTGAACAGCAGCTTGTAGAGATCGCCAAAGCCATTTCCTTTGACGCCAAAGTGCTGATCATGGATGAGCCAACGGCCGCTTTGTCAACGCATGAGGTAGAAATTCTCTTTGACCTGGTGCGGCGGCTCAAAGCCAGGGGCATGGCGATTATTTTTATCTCTCATCGCTTCAAGGAAGTGTTCGACATTGCCCAGACTATCACCATTTTGAAGGATGGGCAGCATGTGAAGACAACGGCCGTTGACGCCGTAACACCCTCTCAGGTCATCACCCTGATGGTTGGGCGCGAATTATCGCAATACTTCCCCGGTCTGGCCAAACCAGAAGAGATCGGCGAGCCGCTGGTCGGCATTGAAGCGGCGAGCAATGAGAAGCTGCACAATATCAACCTGGAACTGCGGGCCGGGGAGATTGTGGGCGTTGCTGGGCTGCAAGGGTCAGGTCGGACGGAGTTGGCTCAGGCGATTTTTGGCGTGGCGCCGTTCAGGAGTGGCAGCGTAACGATTAAGGGGAGGAAAACGGCCGTTAAAACCCCCGCCAGGGCCATTCGCTCCCGCATGGGCTTTGTCACCGAAGACCGGAAGGCGGAAGGGATTCTGCCCAATCAACCGGTGAGCGACAACGTGCTGGTCGCCGTGCGCGCGCTGCGCACCGTGTTCCAACGCATCAAGCAAAATGGGACGCACAGCCAGCCGCAGCTTGTGACCGATCTGGTAGAGCGGGTGGATGTCCGCACCCCCAGCCTGAAACAAGAGGTGCAGTATCTCAGCGGCGGCAATCAACAAAAAGTGATCCTGGCGAAGTGGTTGGCCTCAACCTGCGATATTTTCATATTCGATGAGCCGACGCGAGGCATTGACGTAGACGCCAAAGCAAGTATTCACGAGATGATCCGCGAGCTGGCGCGAGATGGAGCAGCCGTGATGATGATCTCGTCGGAACTGCCGGAAGTCATCGGCATGAGCGACCGGATTGTAGTGATGTGGGATGGGGCAATTATGGGCGAACTCCCGGCCGGCGCGACTGAAGAGGAGATTATGCTGCTGGCAACCGGACACCCTGATCAGCGATACCCAGCAAAGGAACCGAACCTATGACAGCGATGAGCTGGTCTAATGTGCAGGCAAAGGTAAAAGCCTCAAAAATTCCCCCCGTCTACGGGATTCTGGTGATTGTGTTTCTCACGGCCATTTTTCTGGACAGTATCTTTGGCCGGGGGCAGATCACGTCGCAGACCATCCTCACCAACATGGTGGTCCGTTCGGTAGCATTGGGTATTGTGGCCATGGGGCAGACGTTTGTCATGCTGGGCGCTTCGATTGACCTGTCTGTGGCTTATTTGATTAGCGTAACGGCCGTTATGGCCTCCTACCTCATGCAAGGCGATCCGGCGCGGGTTCCCATGGCCGTCGCTACCGTCTTCGCCATCGGCGCGGCTGTGGGCCTTGTGAATGGGCTGATCGTCACCAAACTGCGGGTGAACCCCTTCATCGCTACCTTAGGCGTCGGCCTGGTGCTGAAAGGCTTTCTGAACGCCAGTTTTGAAACCTTCACCGGCGCTGTCCCACGCAGCTTCCAATCCTTTGGCTACGACAGCGTCGGCCCGATTCCCTATTCCATCCTGGTCTTGCTGGGGGTAACAATTGTGGCCGCAGTCGCCCTTAAGCGGACGAAGTTTGGGGCGCACCTCTATGCGATTGGCGGCAATCAGGAAGCGTCGCGCCTCTCCGGTCTGCGCACTGACCGGGTGATTATTGTGGCGCATGTGATTTGCAGTTTAACGGCCGTTCTCTCCGGTCTATTCATCGTCAGCCGCCTGCGCTCCGGGGCGCCCTGGGTCGGGCCTGATGGCCTCTACGACCTGGAATCCATCGCCGCCGTCGTCGTTGGCGGCACCGCTCTATCCGGCGGCAAAGGCGGCGTTTGGGGCACATTGGCTGGTGTTCTCATCTTCGGCATTCTGGACACCGCCTTCAACCAACTCGGCGTAGACCCCTTCCTCAAACAAGTGCTGCGCGGTTCCATCATCATCCTGGCCGTAGCCACCTACACCATTCGCTCCAAAGAAAAAGCGGCTTAACGGAGAGGAAACCATGGCTGAATTAACCCATTCAAACGAAAAAAATACGCTGTGGACCCGATTTGTCGCCGGTCTGCGCAGCATTCCGCCCATTTACATCATTGTCATCATTCTGCTCATCGCCATCGGCACACAAAACCCGGCATTCCTTGAACCGGCCGGCTTCCTCAACCTGCTGCGCCGGTCTGCCCCGCTCATGATCCTGGCTGCCGGACAATTGTTCGTCATCGTCACTGGTGGATTCGACCTCTCCGTCGGTTCAATCATGTCACTTACCGTCATCGGCGCGGCGCTTCTTATCAACAACGACCCCGCCAACACCTGGTGGGTGATCCTCGTGCTGCTTGGCATCGGCGTCACCGTTGGCCTCCTGAATGGCTTGATAGTCTCCTACCTCAACGTTCCCTCCCTTATCGTTACCCTGGGAATGCTGCTGACGCTGCGCGGGGCTGGGTTATATTGGACTGGTGGCGCGCCGCGCGGCTACCTTACCGACAATTTCCGCATTTTCGGCCGGGGCTGGATTGAACCATTCCCCCTGGTGGACCGCCTGCCCTACGCAGTGGCGGTATTGATTATCGTCAGCGGCATCGCCATCTACATCTTCCACCGCACCAATTTGGGGCGGCAGCTTCTGGCTATCGGTGATAATGCACGCGCCGCGCGACTGGCAGGCGTACCGGTAGAGCGAATGCGCATTGTTGCGTTTATCATATCGGCCGTGATGGCCGTGATCGCCGGTATTTTGCAAGGTGGTTTCGGCGGCGTCAATCCGGAAGCCGGCCGGGGCTTTGAACTACAAGCCATCGCCGCCACCGTCCTGGGTGGGGCCGTCCTGCTCGGTGGTCGCGGCTCCGTAGCCACTGCCATCGCCGGTGCGTTAGCCCTGGAAGCATTGTTTACCCTGCTCAATTTATTGGGCTTACCCAAACCACTGCGCGACGCAGTGCAAGGTTTCATCATCATTGGCGCCGTCGCTTATGCCGCCTACCGCTCTGGTCGGTCTCGTTGAGCATAAGTCAACCGAATCCAGACACCATTTGATTATTTAAAAGGAGGTGATGCCAAAGAACAAAGCAGGTGTCAAACAACTACTATTCACACTTTACCGTTTTCAGTTCCACACAATTACTCTCTTTAGAGGAGGAGATGTTCTATGTTAAGCACAATTTCTAACCGTACCTGGGTTTTGCTGTTGGCATTGGTCCTTGTTTTTACTCTGGTCGCTTGCGGCGGCGAAACCAACGAACCGGCTCCGGCCGCTGATACCCCCGCTGAACCGGCCGCGACCGCCGACACTCCCGCTGACACCCCGGCCGAACCGGCCGCGCCGGTATCGGCTGGCCTGACCAATGACGCGGCTGTGGTCGCTTCTGAGTTCTTCAGCCAGGAGCAGTATGATCGCTCCATGCGCCAAATGACCCTGAACCCCGAAGGTCCGGAGGGCGAACCCTGGGTGCAATACCTGGAAGCGGAATTCGTAGATACCAGCGCCTACGCCAAAGAAGGCCCCTACACCTTCTGCTTCTCCAATGCTGGCGTGAATAATCCGTGGCGCGTGGTCGGCTGGACGACAATGCAGGCTGAAGTGGACCTCCACCCAGAGATCACTGAATTGATCCATGTGGACGCGCAAGGCAATGACGAGAAGCAAATCTCCGACATCGCCGACCTGGTGGCCAGCGGCAACTGCGACGTTTTGATCGTCTCCCCCAACACCACCGCCGCCCTGACCCCGGCCGTTGAACAGGCTTGCGAAGTGTTGCCGGTTATCGTCTTTGATCGCGGCGTCTTCACCGAATGCCCGGTCAGCTTTGTGCAGCCCATCGGCGGTTACGCCTTTGGCGAGACGGGCGCGCGCTACATCATTGACAACTGCGGCGACGACTGTAACGTGCTGGCGCTGCGCATCCTGCCTGGCGTGGACGTTCTGGAAGAGCGTTGGGCTTCTGCCAAGATCGCCTTTGAAGGCGCGGGCAGCAACATTAATGTGATCGGCGTGGAATTTGGCGATGGCGACAATGCCAAAGTGAAGTCCATCGTCAATGATTATCTGGACCGCTTTGGCCGGATTGACGCGGTGTGGATGGATGCGGGGGCTACGGCCGTTGCTGCCCTGGAAGCCTTCGAGGACGCCGGTCAACCCTATCCCATCATCGTCGGTGAAGACCAACAAGACTTCCTGGTGAAATGGCAGGAAAATGACCTCTCTGGCATTTCTCCCACCTTCCCCACCTTCCAATGGCGCACCCCGATCATCGCCGCCCTGCGCATTATGAATGGTGAAGAAGTCCCGGCTGTCTGGCGTCTGCCACAACCGACGATTACCAACGAGAATCTGGATCAATACATCCAGCCCAACATGCCGCCGCTGCACTACGCCATGTGCGGCTGCGAAGGCATGCCTGACTTCCCAACACGTTGGGGCGGTCAGTAATCTAACCCATTAAGAGTGTGGGCCTGGACACGGGTCCACACTCTTAATTTTTTGGCGCAACTGGCAGGAGGCTTATCATGATCGAGATTGGTTTTCACACCGACGCTTTTAACAGCGCCTATTGGAGCTTTGAACAATGCTTGCGCTGGGCGCAAGAAAACGATGTCCACTATATTGAGTGTGGCACGATTGACGGCGTAAGCTGGATTCATGGCCTGGGCTACCAGCCACACGTCGCCCTGTGGGAAGACCCATTGGCCTTGCGCCGCAAAATGGACGACTACGGTGTCAAATTCTCCCAGCTAGACGCCGCGTATCCCCTCTCTTTACCCAATGCCGCCTCCATTGGCACAACCTATATCAACAATTCCATCCGCTGGGCTTATCTGGCTGGCTGTACCCATATTGACACGACCGACCACATGTTTAAACCCGAAGGGCAGACGGACGAACAGGCCCTGGAGCTGATGAAAAGGATTTATGGAGAGGTGTTGGAAACGGCCGTTCTCTACAACATGATCATCAACATCGAACCACACGGCTACTACACCACCAAACCGGAATTCATGGCGCAAATGCTCAACTTCTTCGACACGCCTCTCCTGCGGATGAACATGGACACCGGCAACACCTTCATCGCCGGTCAAGACCCCGTCGCCTTCCTCAACCGCTTCAAGCACAAAGTCAGCCACGTCCACGTCAAAGACGTCAGCCAATCGCTGGCCGCCTCCCTACGCGGCGAACTCACCGGCATCGCCGTCAGCAACACCGCCATTGGCGATGGCGTCAATGGCGAAAACATCCAGAAGTGCTTCGACATCCTGGCAGACATCGGCTACGACGGCGTCGTCAGCATCGAATGTGAAGGCGCGGGCGGCCCGATGATCGAAAAAAGCCTGACCTGGGTCCGCGACCTCGTCGCCGCTACCAACCAGCGCATGGCCGAAAATTAACAAGCCGCAGCCGACGCTTTCATCACCGACATCGCTCTGCGCCCCTGCGTCTCTGCGTTAATAAGGAACGGAAATTCAGTTATGTACGGAACTTGTCATTCCCGCCTTCGCGGGAATCCATGTTGTTACAGGAGTGGATGCCTGCCTTCGCAGGCATGACATCTTGAAGTTCCGTAGGTTATTTAATCCACATTCCTAAAAGGAGCCAAACATGGCAATTAAACTAGGCGTCAACATGGAATTTGTACGCCATCACGACAAACCCTTTGCCTGGGGCGTCGCCAAAGCGGCCGAAATCGGCTACGAATACATTGAGCCAATGGTCCACATCGGCCGGGAGCTGCTCAGCGAGGCCGGGTATTTCCACTCCGTCTCCATGTACGACGATCCCCTCTGGGTACGCGACCTCTGCGCCCAACACAATATCAAACTCTCTGGTCTCTCCTCCCATACCCCACTTTGCAAACCGGAGATTAGCGTCGAATATCTGAAAATGGCGATTCGCTGGGCCGCTCACGCTGGCGCCCCCGTCGTCAACACCGACGAAGGCCCCAAGCCCATCTGGACCAGCAAAGAGATGGACTTCACCCTGATGACCTACACGCTCAAAGAAGCTTCCCTGGTCGCTGAGCGGCACGGTATCAAAATCGGCCTGGAACCCCACCAGCAATACAGCAAAACGCCCGACGGGCTAGACGCTATCTACAACCTGGTCCAATCACCGGCTATCGGCATCAATTACGATACCGGCAACAGCTATCTGGCGGGCGGATCCGACCCATATGAATGGCTGGAGCGGGTCCGCGACCGGCTGGTCCATCTGCACGCCAAAGACATCAGTATGCAGCAGGGCGAAGCAGAGCGCGGCAAAGTGACCGGTACGCCTGTCGGCTGCGCCTGCGGCGAAGGCGTGGTGGATTGGCAGCGCGTCATTGAGATTGTCAAGCCGGTGGCCCAGGAACGCGACATTATTTTCAGCGTTGAATGTGGCACTGTGCCGGAAGCGATTCGCAGTTTTGAATATCTGGCAAAACTCCTTTAATCGGTCCACTTCCTCTTCCCCGGCAGGTCTAACCTGCCGGGGAAAATTTTTTGGGTGACTTGTAATGACAGGATCACAGGCTAGAAAGAAGGATGGGTAAAAGCGATGGCCTCACAGTATCTAATCGGCGTTGACCTGGGGACCAGCAGCACCAAAGCGGCGCTCTATCGCCCGGATGGCACGTTGGTGGCGGAAGCGATGGCCGAAGTACCGCTTTACTGCATCAAACCGGGCGTGGTGGAGCAGCACAGCGAAGATTTTTATCGCACGGCGGCGGAAACGGTGCGGACCTGCCTGCAAAGCAGTGGAATTGACCCGCGTCAGGTGGCGGCCATCGCCTTCAACAGCCAGATGGCTGGCGTTGGGGCGATTGACGGCGACTATCAGGCGGTCGGCCACTTCGATTCCTGGTTGGATATGCGCTGTCAGCCCTATATCGAGCAGATTGAGCAGCAGTATGGCGATTTGGTAACGCGGTTGACCGGCTGTCCGCCCACTTGCGATCATGGGCCGAAGATGATGTGGTGGCGGGAAGAACGGCCGTCTGATTACGCCCGTATCGCCAAATTCCTCATGCCCTCCGCCTACGTCGCCGGGCGCATGAGCGGCTTAGCCGCTGACGAAGCCTACATAGACACCACCTTCCTCCACTTCACCGCCCTCAGCGACGCCCAAAATGGCGTCTGGTCAGACGAATTATGCCGCGCATTGGGTGTAGACCCGGCAAAGCTGCCGCGCATTGTCGAACCCTGGCAGGTGGTAGGCGAGGTGAAAGGGCAAGCCGCCGCCGATTTTGGCCTGGCTCCCGGAACCCTCATCGCCGCCGGCTGCGGCGACACGGCCGCCGGCGCATTGGGCGCGGGCATCGTCCGGCCAGGGATGCTGTTCGACGTGGCCGGGACCGCTTCCGTGTTGGCCGCCTCCACCGACACCTTCGTCGCCGATGTTTCCCAGCGCGCCCTGCTGACGATGCGCTCCGTCATCCCCGGCTTGTGGAACCCGTTGGCCTACATCGGCGGCGGCGGGCAGGCGCTGCGCTGGTATCGGGATGAGTTTTTCAATACCTGGCGCGGAACCCGGCAAGCGGCCGACGAAGATCTCTACGCCCAGATGATTTCCCTGGCGGAGCAGGCCCCGCCCGGCGCGGATGGTCTTTTCTTTTCGCCCCATTTGGGCGGGCGTATCTGTCCCTCTACCCCGGCGATGCGCGGCGCGTGGCACGGCTTCTCCTGGAGCCACACCCAGGCCCACTTCGCCCGCGCCGTGCTGGAGAGCGTCGCTTTTGAGTATGCCTATTATCTGAACATTTTACGCGAAGCCGTGCCCGGCCTGACGCTGACCGAGACGCGGGTCATTGGTGGCGGAGCGCACAGCAACGCCTGGAATCAGATCAAGGCGAATGTGCTGAACGTGCCTTATCAGCGCTTGGGCCGCGCTGAATTTGGCGCCTGGGGCAGCGCGATGATCGCCGGGAAGGCGGCCGGGATTTTTGACGACCTGGCCGAGGTGGCGGCCAGGCACGCGCAGCCGGATGGCGAACCGATTTGGCCGCAAACGGCCGTTTCCCAAACATACCAACCGCTCATCGGCCAATACATCGAATGGCAGGCCACCCTGCGGGATTCTTTTACGCGAAGGAGTTGACATCTCTCATGAAGAAACAAGTGCGAATTTGTATGGTAGGCGCGGGGCGCGTGGGCAAGCTGCATTCCGGCACGCTGAAGCGGTATGTGCCCGATGGCGACGTGGTGGCGTTGGTAGACCCCGCCCCGAAGATGCTGCATGAGACGGGAGAGGCGTTTGGGATTAACGGCCGTTACCCCACCCTCGAAGAAGCGCTCGACAAAAGCGACTTCGACGCCGTCATCATCACCACCCCCACCTTCACCCATCGGGAATTGGCCCTGCTGGCCGCCGCCCACGGCAAACACGTCTTCATGGAAAAGCCGATGGCCATGAACCTGGCCGAATGCGACGACATCATCGCCGCCACCGCAGGGCGCGGCCTGCTGCTGCAACTCGGCTTCATGCGCCGCTTTGACCCCGAATTTGTCGCCGCCGCCGAGCGCATCTTTGGCGGAGAGATTGGCGAGCCGATGCTCATCAAATCGTTGACGCATGGCCCCGGCCTGCCGCCCGCCTGGGCCAACGACATCCGCACCTCCAACGGTATGATCGCCGAAGTAAACAGCCACGACCTGGACTGCGTGCGCTGGCTGATGGGGTCCAATCCGCAGCGCATTTACCTGGAGACGGCCAACTTCAAAGGCGCGGAACGCGGCGCAACCGCCGAACATTTCTACGACAACATGTTCGCCACCATCAAGTTTGAATCGGGCGCATTGGGCAATGTCTCCGGCGTTTGCCCTTGCGATTATGGCTACGACGCCCGTGTGGAGATTGTCGGCAAGCAAGGCATCATCCAAATCGGTTCGATGCAGGGCATGGATGTGGTGGTCTGCGTCAACCGCGATCAGGGGCTTGTCACCCCCATCTACCGCCGCTGGCCGGAACGTTTTGCCTGGGCCTACATCCACGAGATAGAGCACTTTGTGGAATGCGTGCAGACCGGGCAGAAACCGCGCGTTGGCGGCGAAGACGGCCGTTGGGCTGTCGCCACTGTCTTGGCCGGGACCAAATCCATGCTCGAAGGCCGCCCCGTCCTGCTAGAAGAAGTGCTGGACCCAAGCTGGGATGTACCCTGGCAGCAATAACGTAAGCCGTGAATCGTAATCCGTAATCGGAATACGGATTACGGAACACGGATTACCGAACACGGAGAATCAACTATGTTAGCAGCCATCTATTACGGGCCAGAGGATTTGCGGGTGGAAGAAGTGCCTGTGCCGGAGATCGGGCCGGACGAGGCGCTGGTCAAGGTGCTGAACGCCAACATCTGCGGCACAGACCTGCGCATTTACAAAGGGGGCCATCGCCATTACCCGCCTGGCGCGGTACGCATCCCCGGTCATGAGGTCGCCGGGGAGATCGCCGCCCTGGGCGAACGGGTACACGGATACGAAATTGGGCAGCGGGTGTTTGTGGCCCCAAATATGGGCAACGGCCGTAACCGGGCCACCATCTCCGGCAACAACAACATGGACCCCGACTTCCAGGCCATCGGTATCAACCTGGATGGCGCTTTCGCCGAATATCTGCGCGTGCCCGCTCTGGCCATCCAGCAGGGCAACCTCATGCCCATCCACGATTCGGTTGATCCGGCCGTCGCCGCCCTGATTGAGCCGTTTGCCTGTGTGCTGCGCGGCCAAAACGCCCTCAACGTGCGCTCTGGTGATGTGGTGGTGGTGATGGGGGCCGGACCAATTGGCATTTTGCACCTGCTGCTGGCTAATTTGCGCGGCGCGCTGCGCGTGATCGTCAGCGAACCGGCAGCCGGGCGACGGGAGCAGGCGCTGAGCTTCGGCGCGGATCGGGTGGTGGACCCGGTGCGTGAAAGTTTGCCAGAAGCGGTGCTGGCGGAGAGCGGTGGACGGGGCGCGGATGTGGTGATCGTGGCCGCGCCAGCCAAAGCGGCCCAGGAAATGGCCCTGGAAATCGCGGCCATTGGCGGGCGCATCAACCTCTTCGGCGGTCTGGCCAAAGATGATCCCTACATTCGTTTCAACAGCAACACCGTCCATTACAAAGAGTTAATCGTCACCGGCACGACGGCGTGCAGCACCTATGACTGTTTGCAAGCGGCCGACATCGTGAACTCTGGCCGTTTAGACCTGGCCCCGCTGGTCACGGCTCGCTATCCGTTGGCCGAGGCCGGGGCGGCATTTGCGGCGGCGGCCGATGGCGCGAATTTGCGCGTCTCTTTGGAGCCTTGAGATGGATAAGCAGGTCATGACGGTGTTGGGGCCGGTTGCCCCAGCGGAATTGGGCGTCACCGATGGGCACAGCCATGTCTGGATCGAGCCGGTGGCCGGCGGTGCGGCGGATGCGCCAGTGCTGAACGACGCGGCGGCCATTGGCCAGGAGCTACGCGCTTATAAGGCGGCGGGCGGCGGCGCGGTGGTGGACTGCCAGCCGGGGGGATGTGGGCGCAACGGCCGTTTCCTCCCCACCCTCTCCCGCGCCAGCGGCGTCCATCTCATCGCCTGCACCGGCTTCCACCTGCGCCGCTATTACCCGCCGGACGCCCCGCTGTGGCAGCTGGACGCGGAGGCCGCCGCCGCTCATTTTATCAGCGAACTGAGTGACTGGCTACGCGAAACGCAAGAGTCAGACGAACCCGTCCGCGCCGGTTTCCTGAAAATCGCCGGGGAAGAGAGCCTGGCGAAGACGCCGCGCCATCTGCTGGAAGCGGCGGCCATGGCCTGCAAAGCCACCGGCTGCGCGGTGGAGATGCACACGGAACGGGGAACGGCCGTTGAAGAGTTCCTCCAATTCTTCCTCGACCGTGGCGTGGCCCCGGAACGCCTCATCTTTTGCCATGTAGACAAACGGCCGGACTTCGCCTTCCACCAGACCATCGCCCAGAGCGGCGCCATGCTGGAATATGACACCTTTTTCCGTCCCAAATACGGGCCGGAGGAAAACGTCTGGCCGCTCCTGGAGAAGATGATTGCCGCCGGGCTAGGCGGGCAAATCGTCCTGGCGACCGACCTGGCTGACAGCGGCCTGTGGACAGCCTTCGGCGGGCAGCCGGGCATGGCAGCTTTTGTAACGCAAATCGGCGACCGGCTAAAGGACATGGGTCTGGAATATGACTTGATCCGCAATTTAACAGGCGGCAATATCGCCCGCCGCCTGGCGAAACCATTGACACAAGAGGGAGTATTATGAAAGCAGTACCGTTTACCTTTGACCTGAACAGCCCGGATTTCATCCCGTCCGTTTACGACAATCACATCGAGCGCCGCCTCAGCGCCATGAAGGGGCAATACCTGGACCAGGATGCTTACGCCAACCTGCTGTCCGCAGGGGATCCGCTGCTCTATGAGGTGTATGAATTGCAGCGCCCCAAAGTGGCCGGGGAATTGCTGCATGGCATCTCTATTGTCCATCCTGGCAAGGTGGGCGACGAGTACAACATGACCAAAGGCCATTTCCATGAAGTGCTGGAGACAGGCGAAATCTATTACTGTCTGAAAGGCAAAGGCTTCATGATGATGGAGACGCCGGAGGGAGAATGGGCTGTCGAAGCGCTCTATCCTGGCCGGGTGCTGTACGTGCTGCCCCGTTGGGCGCATCGCTCGGTCAATGCCAGCCTGGACGAGGATTTGATCACCTTTTTCGTCTATCCGGGAGATGCGGGCCATGATTATGGCACGATTGAACAGCAGGGCTTCCGCAAGCTGGTGGTGGAGCGGGATGGCGCAGCGGCGATTGTGGACAATCCGCGCTGGAGCGGCGCGACCCAATGAAGCCGCTAAGCGACTGCCACGTTTTGGTGACGGCGACTTCTTACGGCCGTTCTGCCCCGCACCTGAAAAGGGAATTGGAAACGGCCGTTGGCCGTGTCACCTACAACCCCACCGGCAAACCCCTCACCTCAGCGCAGCTACAAGAACTGCTGCCCGACGTGGACGGTTTCATCGCTGGTCTCGACGAGATTAATGCGGCCGCGATAGCCGCCGCCCCCCATCTGCGCATCATCGCCCGGTATGGCGTGGGCATCAACAACGTAGACCTGGCCGCGGCGCGGGCGCAGGGCATCGTCGTCACCAACACGCCGGGAGCCAATGCCGCCTCCGTCGCTGAACTGACCATCGGCCTGCTGCTGAATTTGCTGCGCCCCATTCAGCAGGCGGCGGCCGAAACCCGGCAGGGCGGCTGGCCGCGCCTGCCGGGCGTGTCGCTGGTGGGCAAAACGGTCGGGCTGGTGGGCCTGGGCGCGATTGGCAAGGAAGTGGCGCGGCGCCTGGCCGGTTTCGATTGTACTGTGCTGGCCTATGACGTGGTCGCCGACGCCGACTTTGCCCGGCGGCGCGCCATCACCCTGGTAACGCTGGACGACCTGCTGGCGCAATCCGACGTGGTTTCGCTGCACGTGCCCGTGCTGCCGGAGACGCGGCAGATGGTCAATGACGCCTTTTTGCGGCAGATGAAGCCGGGCGCGTACCTGATCAACACCTCGCGGGGCGAACTGGTGGACGAGGCGGCGCTGCTGGATGCGCTGACGAACGGCCGTCTGGCCGGGGCAGCGCTGGACGCCTTTCAGCAAGAGCCGCCCGGCGCGGACAATCCGCTGCTGGCGCTGCCGCAAGTCATCCCCACGCCCCACATGGGCGCGCACAGCGATGGGGCGACCAACGCCATGGGCCGCATGGCCCTGGATGATTGTCTGGCGGTCTTGCGCGGCGAAGAAGCAATGTACAGGATTTGAAGAGGTTAGCGCGGTTAAATTCTAAAGCAATGGATGAATCAATGAGTAAAGAAAACACCTTACAAAAAATTCGTGAATTGGGGCTGCTGGCGGTGCTGCGCGGGCCTTCGCCGGAACTGACAATGCAGATGGTGGAGGCGTTGGTGGCGGGGGGCGTGTATGGCATCGAGATCACTTACACCACGCCCAATGCTCCGGCGGTGGTGCGGCAGTTGGCGGAGCGATTTGGTAGGACAATTGTGCTGGGGATGGGGACGTTGACCCGGCCGGAACAGGCGGCCGAAGCGGCTGAAGCCGGGGCCGCTTTCCTCGTCAGCCCGCATACAGAACCGGCGCTGGCGGGGGCGATGACGGCCACTGGCCTGCCGGTGATGATGGGCGCGTTCACGCCGTCGGAAGTGATGGCCTCTTACACTCTGGGCAGCGATGTGGTGAAGCTGTTCCCCGGCTCTGTTGGCGGGCCGGAGTACATGAAGGCGCTGAAGGGGCCTTACCCGGACATCCCGATGATGCCGACCGGCGGGGTGGAAAAGGAGAATGTGGCCGACTGGTTTGCCGCAGGGGCGGTGGCTGTCGGCGCGGGTAGTTCGCTCTGTCCGAAGCAGTGGGCGTTGGCCGGGCGTTGGGAGGAGATAACGGCCGTTGCCCAAGAGTTTGTAACGGCCGTTGCCGCCGCCAGAAAAGGACGCGGCTGAACCAGGAGCAAATCATGAACCAGTACAAGATCGTCAACAAAGCAGTGCCCACTTTTTACTTTGTGGGCGTGACCACGGGGAAATCTTCTATTAACAAGGTATTTCCTTTGTGGATGGAAGTTCTCGGCCGGCCGGAAGTGGTGCTGGAAGGCATTGACCACAAAATCCACGACGACCCGGAAGCGTACCGGGCGACGGTGGCCCAGATGAAGTACGACCCCAACTCACTGGGCGCGTTGGTGACCACCCATAAGTTGGACCTGTTTGCTGCCGCCGAGGATATGTTCGATTATTTTGACCCGTATGCCCAGGTGACGCGGGAGTTGTCGAGTATCTCGAAGAGAGACGGCCGTCTCGAAGGCCACGCCAAAGACCCCATCACCGCCGGACTCAGCCTGGACCATATCATTGAGCCGGGCTACTTCGCCCGCACCGGTGGCGACATCCTCTGTCTTGGAGCGGGCGGCTCGGCGCTGGCCACCCTGCTGCACCTCATCCATAAACAGGAGAAAGGGGATCGGCCGGCGCGATTCATCGCCGTCAACCGTTCGCCTGACCGACTGGAACATATGCGCCAAATGGTCGGCAACTACGAAACCGACATCGAAGTAAGCTACATCTGCAACAGCGACCCGCGCCGCAACGATGAACTGATGGCCGCTCTGCCCGAAGGCAGCATCGTCATCAACGCCACCGGCATGGGCAAAGACACCCCCGGCTCGCCCATCACCGACGACGGGTTGTTCCCGCGCAGCGGCATCGCCTGGGAGTTCAACTACCGGGGCGAACTGGACTTCATGCACCAGGCGCTGCGCCAGGTTGAGTCTAGAAATCTGATCGTCGAAGATGGTTGGGTCTACTTCGTCCACGGCTGGTCGCAGGTGGTGGGCCAGGTCTTACACATCGAGATCACCCCGGACTTGTTTGACAAACTGAACAGGGCAGCCGCCACCACAAAATAAAGATCATTGAACCGCCGGGACGTGGAGTTTTGCCTGGACAACCATCGGCGCCCCTGCGGTAAAACTCAAGAAAAAGGAGAGAAAGATCGCCATGAAAGCACGTTTATTACCGCTTTTTTTCGACGGCCGTGACGCCGAATTCGACACCCAACTGGCTGTTCTGCACGAACAACTGGCCGGCGAGGCCGAATTTTTACCGCCCCAGCCGCTTGGTTCAAGCCTGCCAGAAGCCGAAGCCATCATCTTCCCCCAGTTGTTGGGCGAGGCGTATCGGCGGCTGGACGAGTTTAAGCAGATTAACCTGCCCATCCTCACCGTGACATCGGAGTTTGGCACGGTGCTGATGTGGGATTGGGAGATCGCCAGCTACTTGCGCGAAGAGGGGATGAATATCATCGCTCCTTACAGCCTGGAACAGACAAAAAAAGCGTGTCGCGCCCTCAGCGTAAAGCGAGAACTGCACCACACAAAATTTTTGGTCTATCAGGATAATCCGGGCGCAGGCTTCCAGGCCAGTATCTTCAATCGTTTTTACTGGTGGGAAGATGAATGTACGCAACGCATGATGGAAAAGTTTGGCGTAACCATCGTCAAGAAGAGCTTTAAAGAGATGGGGGCCATCGCCAAAGCCGTCCCCGACGCGGAAGCGGAGGCGGTGTGGGAGAAGTGGCAGTGGGGAACGGCCGTTTCCACCCCGCAGCTCCTCAGCGCCATCAAAATCTACATCACCGTCAAGCAGGAACTGGAAAAAGACCCGACAATTCGCGGCGTGGGTATCAACTGCCTGAACGAATCCCACTTCTCCGACACAACGCCCTGCCTGGCCTGGAGTATGCTTTACCAGGAGATGGGGCTAATCTGGGGCTGCGAGGCAGATACGATGTCTATGATTACCAAATATCTGCTGCACAAATCGCTGGGTATGCCAATCATGATGACCAATCTCTACCCCTTCTTGATGGGACAGGCGGCGCTTAAACATGAGCGCATCCCAAATTTCCCGGAAGTGGCAGGGAACCCGGATGACCATATTTTGGCGGCGCACTGCGGCTATCTGGGGGTTGTGCCCCCATCTTTCAGCACGGAATGGACTTTGCGCTCGAAGGTATTGGCGATTGTGGACGAGAACGCGACAGCGATTGATGCGCGCCTACCGGAAGGGAAGATGACCCTGGCGAAGCTGCACCCGACGTTGAATAAGCTGACGATTACCGAGGGCGAACTGACCGGCTATGCCCAGTATGCTGATTCAGATTGTTTGAACGGGGCGGTATTGCGGGTTCCTGACGGCCGTCATATGTTGAAGACCCTCTCGTCCCATCACTATCTGCTGATGACGGGTCATCATCTGGCTGACATTGAGATGTTGGCGCAGTTGTTTGAGATTGAGATAGAGCAGTTGTAAAAACTGTGGTGCAAAGTGGCCGAGATCGTTTTCCGGCATGGTCCAAAACCGTGTCCTTGCACCTCGCATGGACTCAAAAATATTCTTACTTTGGCCTGTTGTTTTGCCCGCTTTTCTCGTCCATACGCCCGGAATATGTACGGTTAGTTAAGGGGAAAATGTGGCTGGCTTTGCAAACGGCCGTTACCCAGCGGCACGGCTTATCCCATTTGTTAGGCCACATTTATGAAGATGGTGAAGGAGTTATTTTGCCATGGGTGAGACTCTTGTCATAAATAATGATAGACTGTTTGCCCCCGTGGGGTTGCGGCAGATTAGTGGGTATGCTCATATAGATACAGGCGCAAGACACTCAAGCATCCTTCAGGCGCATTCGGCGCGGTTTCCCCCTATCGGGACAAGAGAAGTCCACGGAGCCTTGAGGACGATCTCAGTACCCCAAATCTGCGTGGACGAGATTCATTTTCTAGATGAGTCATTCCGAGATGTCGTCGTGGACGTTCAACCGGACTCTCAAGGAGACTTGGATACTCTGCCTTTTGAGGTTACGATGGCGCTTGGCTGCGATATGCTATTACAGAAACCACTTTACCTGGACTTCGTCGAGGGTGAAATAGCCTTTCTGGGCAATAACATGCTGAATACGATGGAGAACGTTCGATTGGAGACCAATTTCAATCTGGGTATCCCCATCTTGCCGGTTTCCTTTCATAATCATGTGCTTGATGCGGTATTTGACACAGGTGGGGGATTGTCACTACTCAATCAAAGATTACTCGGGATGCTCCAAACAGGCTTGACTGAAGATGAGCCAATTGAAGTTGAAGATGCAACCGGAGCCAAGCATACAATTCCGACGTTCAGATGTAAAGATTTAGTTATCGGTGAATGTCTACTTGAGGAGTTTCAGTTCTTAGTGATTGATTTGAGTGCCATTGAGCAGGCGAAACACTTGCAGATTGATTTCGTATTTGGCCTCAACGCCATGAAAGGAAAGCGTTGGATAGTCAATAGACAGGAGTCTTTCATAGAACTGATGCGAACAGCTAGCTGATGCAGATAGGGTTGGTTCGTGAACGGCCGTTCCTGGAAACTGTGTTGTGGGGAATGGTTATGCCATAAGGGGATTGGGATGCAAACGGCCGTTGGGAATGACGAGGTATTGGGCCAACGGAACTGACTGGTTTTGCTATGCCGCAGGCTTGAAACGCAGTGTGGGATCGGAGTACTGAACGGCCGTTGGTAGTTTGCGGCAAATTTGCCGCATAGAGCACCCCCAATCCCCTCATCAAGTTGCGCAAGTGGAATTCATAAGCCTGTACCCGGCGAATTCGCCATGTCGTAAATCACACGCACCTTTACTGGGCCGGCAAATTTGCCGCCTCTATGGGGTGAACGGCCGTTTCCACTCGCGCCATCTGGTCATGGTCTAGCAAAATAGTTTCCACGTTCCGTACCGCCGGAAAGAAATATCCGCTCATGCCCACCAGAGTTGCCATCAGCCCGGCAAAAACAAAGAGCAGCGCGATGCCCGCGCCGGGGCCGCTGCCTACCAGCCAGGCAAAGTTGTCTACGAGGCCGCCCCCCTCGCGCATGGCCGGTTCCAACCAACCATCGGTCAATGGGATCACGAGTAAATTAGCCAGCGGCACCACCGCCCAGGCGATAAGCCGGCGCACCGAAAAGACGCGCCCCTGCACGTCGGGGGCCACCTTTGCCTGCCAGATGGCCTGATTGGAGCCGTTGATAACCGGCATCACCAGGTTACCGAGGAACGAAGCCACTACCCAAACCAGCCAGGTTTGCCCAATGCCAAACAGGGCCATGCCCAATACGCCGCTGAAAATCCAGCCGCCTAAGACGCCGTGAACGCGCGGTTTGGGACCGCCCCAGGCGCTCATCAGCACGCCGCCCAACACGCCACCCACCGCCCCGGCCGACATTACCCAGGCGAAGAGCTGGGCGTTCTGGTTGGTGCGGTACAGGATCATGGCGGCCAGGGCCGTAAAGGCCAATGTGGCAAAGAAGTTGCCGACGAAAAAGATGAGCTGTAATCCGAGGAGCGACGGCCGTTGCCAGATGTAGACAAAGCCATAGCCCGATTCACGCCAGAAGTTGCCTTTGCCTTTCTGCCCTTCCACCGTGCGCGGCGGGTCGGGCACATGAATGAACAGCAGCGTCCCTACCGCAAACAAGAAGGTCACCACGTCGAGCAGCAAAATGCCCTGCAAGCCAATAAAACCCAACAGCGCCCCGGCCAGAACGGGCGCGAAGATGTTGGAACCAGATTCGGCCAGCGACATCAGTCCGTTGGCACGGCCGTATTGTTCCTTTGGCACCATCACGCTGATGGCCGCCGAGTAGGCCGGCCATTGCAGCGTTTGGAAGGCGCCGTTAATGGCGTTGGTAATATAGAGGTGCCATATCTCCAGCGTGCCCGTCCATACCAACAGCAGCACGACAATCGTCGTCGCCCCGGCGGCCAGGTCGCTGATGATCATCATCTTTTTGCGGCTGTTGCGGTCTACGATGGTTCCGGCAAAGGGGCTGAAGAGGATGAGCGGCAGTGTAAAGGCCAGCCCCAACAGGGCCAGCTCTTGCACGCGCTCTGTCTGGCCAAAGATGTAGATGGGCAGCGCAAAACCGGTCATGGCGCTGCCCAACAGAGAAATAAACTGGCCGATCCACACAATGATGAAGCCTTTCATGCCTGTGAAACGGCCGTTGGAATTGTCGCTGCGCATACGTTTCGTTTCCTTTTACTCAGATGAGACGCTCAACTTTATCATTGCCCTGGCTTACCAATTCTAACTTAAAAAAATTGATTTTACGGTGATATGTCCACAATATGTACGGCGAGTTGGGGGGCGCGTAGACCTGGGAATTAAGGCGAATATCAGTGGCGAATGCCCGACAAAAAATTACTAAATTTTCTTGGCAAGGCTCTCAGCGCGCCTACGAGCGAAGCGCCCACGAGCGAAGCGCCCACGAGCGAAACGCCCACGAGCTTAGGGAAAAGAAAATCAGGCGGATAAGCCCGCATCCAGCGCCGCCAAGTCTACCAACAAACCCTGACGCGCCGTTAGTTCCGCGGCCGCCGCGGCTGTAAAACCGGCCTGGGCAAAGATGGCGTAATGGAACGTCCAGGCGTCGCCATCCGGCAGTTCTTGCCGCAGCTTGGGACCCTTCTGCTCCATCAGTTCGCAGACAACCTGGCGGCTGACCAGCTCTTCGCCCCACTTACACTCGCCGAGCAACATCTCCCGACTTGGGCGGTTCACGGCTACAACATCTACCTGTACCCGACGGCTCCAATGGCTGCCCACCGACTCTGGGGCAAAGGGCAGTTGACCGGCGTGTGTTTGTTTTGCCACCCACTCCTGAACCAACTTCTCAAAAGAGAGACCCACAAACGCCCGCAGTTCGCTTTTGATATGCGCCGTCGTCGCTTCAGCGGACAGCAACGAAGTGAGATAGGGAAACAGGAAGCGAAAGTAAAAGCGGAAGAAAGGATCGGCGAGGTGATACCGGCCTTGTTTGGACGCGCGCTGCTGCGCGGTGGTCAGCGTCACCGGCAGGCGGCGCTCGACCAGGTGAAGTTCTTGCAGTTTGCCCAGGTGAAAGGTGAGGCCCGATGACCCCATCAGACAATCGTCGCTGATGGCCTTCAACGTATGATGCCCTTTGCTGATGGCGCGCAAGATGGCCTGATAGGTGGATAGGTCGCGGAGTTCGTCATGAAGCAGCAGTTCTGGTTCGGCCAGAAAGATGGCGCCCGGTTCGAGGATGACCTGGCGAATGTTCTCCATCAGGGTTAAGTCGCTGTTCAGCCAGCGCAGGTAAGCGGGGACACCGCCGACGATGGCAAACAGCGCCACTCGTTCTTCGGCTGACCAGGTCGGAAAGAATTCGCGCAAGCTGGCGAAGGGCAGCGGCTGCAAATGCCACTGACCGATAAACCGGCCGAACAGCGGCGACTGATGCTGCATGATCGCGGCCATCGTGGTGATCTGCGAACCACACAGGACCAGAATCAGTTGAGACCCCTGCAGGTGGTGGTCCCAGGCGTGCTGCAAGGCGGAGAGCAGCGCCGGGTCAGCGGCTGAGGCATAGGAGAGTTCGTCGAGGATGAGAATCCCTTTGTCGCGCTTCTCTGCCAGGCGCGGCGCCAGCCAACGCCACAGAGCCGGCCAGCTATCGAAGGAGGTGGCCTGCTCTTCGGGCATGTCGAGCATGGTGGCCATGAAGCTGCGCCGCTGCAGCGCCGGTGGCTCTTTATCAGCCGACCAATAGGTATAAGGCAGGCCGCTTTGCTCGGCCCACTGTTTCAAGAGTTGGGTCTTCCCTACCCGGCGACGGCCGTACAACAACACCATCTGTCCTGGTCCCGGCTGTTTGCGGGTGAGCAAGCGGTTGAGGAAGGCAAGTTCTTCGTGACGGCCGACAAACATAAGCGAGTCTCTAAAAATAGTAATAGTTATAACAATGATAGTTAAGACAATGGTAATCTAGTTGTACTCTTGGAGCAAATTGTAATTGGGGTCATTTTCGGTACAGGGATCTTTTCCTGGTAGATGATGTTGCGGTCGGCGACCGGCGGGGCGTACAGGGGGCACGAATAACGGGACTGCAATAAGAGAGACGGAAGACACCGTCGGCAGGTGGTCAAAATAACCCTTGGTTTGCTGGGCACGTGGAATATAGAATCGGCGCCCGGCTTTTGTTGGTTATTTTCGTTTGACTTAAGCCGAACGATAATAACCAACAAAAGCTTGTGTAATACTCAAAAATAATTTGACTCGGCGCGGTTCCCATTGTCGCGAATAAATCTCTCTGTCTACGACGTAGTTGCCTGGCCCGATGTCCTGGTTGTGCTGAAGCAACGGCCGTTGTCGGCGTCGATACGTAATATGTCCATTTTTCACGCCACTCCAGAGAGCTCCCCATCACAGATGGGGAATTTTACCTGATTTCTATGGTGTATCTCTCGAGAGATGTGGATTTTCGGACGTATTGCGTATTTACGCCTTATCGGCATCGCCCCCGATTATCGCAGTTAGCTGAGTTTGCCCCCGGTTTGAAATGGTCTCCAGATAGACGCCTGCAGATGGCGTTTTTTCGCCAGAAAAGAACTTATGTGCTATGATTTTGCCATCCCCTAATAAAAGGATGCCGTTATCATGGCCGAGTTAACCCGACAGGACATTATCAAACTTGTCGCCGCAGCCCACCAACCCATCCGTTTGCGCGGTGTTGATCTCTCAGGACTAGATCTGTCATATCTAGACCTGTCCCACGTCGATTTCTCCTACGCCAACTTGAAAGAAGCTGATTTATCACGAGCAGACCTGCATCATGCGGCCTTTTTTAGCGCCAATCTCACTGAAACGAATCTGTCTGAGGCGGTTTTGAGGTATGCCGATTTAATTAGCGCTAACCTGAGCCATGCTAATCTCAGCCAGGCAGATTTGGTGCAAGCAGCCTTCTTTGCTGCAAACTTACGGGGAGCCAACCTGGCGCAGGTACGATTTGAAGAGGCTCACTTTGATGGGTGTATGCGGATGACGCCACTGTATGGCCTGAAGGTTTCAACGAGAAGAACCACGATCTGTTCGAGAAGGCCCATTGATGGTTCCGGTGATCTATGCCAGTGTCTGATTTCCTGCTTGGGGGTTTGGGCCAAAACCCCCGAAATGTCGTACTGACCGCCGCGCTCGGCGCAGTAGGCCAGCCGCCCGCCGTCAGGCGACCAGCCGTGCAGGTAGCTGGGGCCTTTTTCGGTAACTAATACAGGCTCGCCACCGGCCCGAGGCAGAATGTAGATGCGCGATGCGGCGTCTTCATTGGTGTGGTGGCTGACGGCAAGCTGGCTGCTGTCTGGCGAGAGGACGTGGTCGTTGTTGCAGTCAGTGGCAAAGCCGGTGTCAATCTCCCAGATTGCGCCAGTTGCCAGTTCATAGGTGTACATCCGCCCCCGGCTGTTTTAGATGAGGTAACGGCCGTCGCTCGTCCAGTTTGGCGCTTCGATGATAGGGTACTAAACATATTTCTGCGCGTTTATGCACAGTACCCTTATCTGCTCTCAACCCGATGTCCACTTTTTCGGGGGAAGATCAGATTTGCGATATGCTTCCATTTGTATGATTTCGCTCCCCAGCCGCGCCTCCTCAGCGGCGAAAGCCATCAGGTGACTTTCCAGAGAGAAGCGCGCAGATGTCAAAGCTAAAGACGGATCATTTTGGCGAAGAGCTGCGGCAAATCCGGCCATCAAACCGGCATCACCACCGCCATGTCCCGACGATCTATGGGCAGTTGTGTCGTAGCGGGTTCGTTTGCCGGTGCGATGTTCACGCACTTCAATCCACGAACCGGCCACTAAAAAGGCGGCTTCCAACTCGCCACGAGCGCCTTGAATGCGGGTGGTGCGCCCCTCGTCGTGGGACAAACCGTGCATCGTCAGGGTGACTGTTGTGCCGTTGGTAAAGACCATGTTCACTACTTGATGATCGACAACATCATTATCGCATTGATACACACAACGGCCGTAGGGACTTCTCGCTAATTCCGCCATGATATGCTCGCGTTCACCATCTGATGAAACCAAATTGCTCGGCCAACCTCGGTATTCACTGACCTGCCGTAATGGCGGTATCACTTTACTCAACGCCCGTACCAGCCTGGGTGAGCGCAGCTGCCACTGTATTGCCTGGCGGGTAATACCGCTGGCACTGTCGGCCATATTGCGCCACAAAGGTGTTCTGTCGGCGTAGATCAGCGGGGCAAAAAATGGGCAGCTATCGGCCGCCGGACAGCCGTCCACACAATAAGCAGGCGCGCCATCCGGCATATTTTCGGGGCGAAAGTGCAGCAAATTGCCCGTACTGCTCATTGTCTGGCAGGTGTCGTTGAGCAGCCAGATTAAAATGTCTAAATCGTGGCAGCATTTGGCTAAAATCATGGGTGAGCTTTGTGCCGTGCTGCGCCAATTGCCACGCACGTAACTATGGGCCATGTGCCAGAAAGAGACGTTTTCTTGATGGTTCACATGAACAATTTGCCCCAAGGCGCCAGATTGGATGATCTCTCGCATTTTTTGGAAGTGGGGGGTATAGCGTAAGACGTGGGCGATATGTAATTGACGGCCGTTTTCCTCGGCGCTTTGAACCAATTGTTGACACTCGGCTAAACTGGTTGCCATTGGCTTTTCCAGCAAAACGTCATAACCACGGTCTAAGGCGGACAGAGCGGGCGGAGTGTGCATTTGGTCTTGGGTACAGATGAGCGCGGCTTGGGCCAGTAACGGCCGTGCCAACAACGGCTCCCACGACTCAAATTGATATTCTGGGGAGATGGCGTGCATGGCGGCAAAACGCTCGCGTCGGCCAGTGTCCGGTTCGGCTACGGCTACAAAATGCACATCTTCCGGATGGCTGAGCGCATACGCGCCATAAGCTTCTGCACCACGCTGTCCGGCCCCAATAAGAATAGCCTGGATAGGGTTGGTCATTGTTCCTCCTGGTATTGCGTCATGTGCAGCATGATTGTTTCCATGACCTGCCGCCAGACAGCCGGCCCAACGGCCGTTCCCTTATCACCCGTGCGCCGCAGAAGTAGTTGTCCACGTCTAGCTCCCAGACGTGCTGACTCATTCAACCAACCAATCCCAATAATGCTTGCAGGCAGCGCTGCAAGGTCTGGTAAGAATAATGCTGTAAAGCTATACGGTAGTTATGTTCGGCCATTTTCGCTGCTTGATGGGGATTGTCTAGAAGGTGGTTAACGGCCGTTACCACTTCATTCGTCAGATACTCGTCAAATTCCACTACCCGGAATCCCTTCGGGCCAATGTCCGCAGCATAGACGTCGTAGCGCTGCACCAGCAGCGGCTTGCGGAAGTAAATCGCCTCCAGGAAGGCGTTGCCGAAGCCTTCGATGAGCGAGGGGTAGGTGACAAAATCGGCGTGGGGGTAGACGTCGGCCAGGCTGTAGCGGGAACGGCCGTCGGGCAATATCCCCCGCTCGTCGCCGATAATGTCGCCGACAAACAAGACCGGCGCGCCCATCAGCTCTGCGTATTGACGCAGCCGCTGTTCGTAAGCGTCCCCCTCGTCGCCGCTGGCGTGGGAGATGACCAGCCGCGCCTTGCGCCCCAGGCGGGAAACTAACTCGATGGCATGTTCGATCCCCTTGCGCGAGATGACCCGCGTCGGCTGCAAAATCAGCAGTTCATCGTCGGCCAGCCCCAAATCGCGGCGGACGTTGGCGGCGTAGCCATCCGGGGCGGGCGGTGGCGTGGCAAAATCCATCACGTTGGGCACAAGCCTGGCATTGAGGCCGCGCCGCCAGGCCAACTGCCGCTGCGCCAGGCTGTTGATGACCACGTGCTGAATCGAGGGCAAATCGGGCGGGAAAGCGGCGCTGAGATAGTCGCCCACGCCGTTGACCAGGAAGCGCTTACGCTCCCAGGCCAGGTCGTGGTATTGGGCGATGGTCGGAATACCCGTCTCTGCAATCAGGTCGGTGATGGCCAGGGCCAGGGGGATGTTGAGCGGGATGGCCAGCACGTTTTGCGGGATGAGCAGGTCCAGGTTGAAGGCGCGGACAAATTGATGCAGTTGGGCATGGAAGTAGGCGCGCCATTGTTGAATCCAGGCGGTTTCCTGCAGCGTGCGCGTGGGGCGGCTGAAGAGGGCCTGGTGGGTGGCCAGCATCTCCGGTTCCTGGTAGAAGGCGGCGGGCACAACAAAGGAGCGGTCGGCCGGCCGGTCACACTGCCCGGCAAAGTAGCAGCAGGTGTGCCCCATCGCTTCCAGAATGGCCGCCCACTTAGCCACTTCCAACGAAACGCCGTCGGTCCCGGCAAAACGAAAAGAGATAAAGCCGATGTTCATGTCTTCTCGTTCGGGTTTTCACTGAACAACCCCCCAGCGGTCGCGGCCAAGATCAGATTATTGTCTGCACACAGAAATCGCACTTGAGGCATATTAGCTGATACCAACAAACGATTGGTAAGTATGGCCGAGGCTAATTGAACAGCATCGTTTGCCCGTAAAGGGTATTTTTCTAGAAGATGTCGAGACAGGTTGATAACGTCTAGCGTCAGCTCAACATATTTGTAGGTTCTGCTGCTATCATCATGAAAAAGATCAACATTTAGGTTGTATTGGGCGAGGGTGACAGATTGGTCGCGGAGACGGCGGGCAAATGCGCTGAAGGCTTCAGGCATCGTCAACCGGCTGGTGATGAAAAGGTGATCCTCTTTTGAGTCGAAGAGGCTCTGCACCCATTCGCTGCCTGTTTCTGTGACGTATCGCTTAATTAAGGCGCTGGTGTCTAGATAATAGGTCGTCATGCTTCATCTCGTTCGGCAATGATGACATCCGATAATGAACCGGCCAGGCCATAAGCGTCAGCAACTTCGCGCCTATCTTTATCAGAAATTAGCGCAGGCTCACGTTCACGGATGATAGCTGGCTGCACCAACCCGGCCTGTACCAGGATTTGATACGCTTTTTCCGCATCGCGTTTGCTCTCATCTCCTGCCTCTATAATCTGAATTTCAAGTCGCGTGTGTTCTGGGAAATTCAAGGGAGACAACGGCCTTAACATCCCTTTTTCATACACAACAGCAATGCTTCTTTCCATTCCGCAACCTCCATCAAGCCTATTTTCTGACTATTATAACCGGTTTTACTTGATCACTTATGTCGGCCGCAGCCAGAAAACCTGGTACGGGTGTAAGGTGAGGGAGAGATAACGGCCGTTACCCCCCACCTCTCTCCCCCCAACCACATCCCACAACGGCCTGGTTAATTCGAGCGGGCGCAAATCAATCGAGACACTCTGCCTTTGGTTAGTCACATTATGCAGGCAGAGAACGGCCTCACGGCCGTTTCCTGCCACCCGAACCAGACAAAACAGGGCCGGGTCCAGGAATAATATTTGCTGTTCCGCTGCCGGGTCAAAAACGGCCGTTTGCCCCCGCACCCGCAGCAGATGGCGGTACTGTTGAAATACCCGCTGCCGCAGCGACAGTGGATCGGCCAATTCCCGCTCCAGGTCCGCCCGCGCCAGCTTCTGCCGGTTGACAGCCCGGTTGTAGCCCAACTGCGCCACACCCTCCGGCCAGCCTCGCGAACCGAAGAGGCTGTGGAAATAAATGCCGGGCACGCCGCGCAGCGCCAGCATCATCGCCTGGGCGGCCATGAAACGCCGCGCCACCAGCTCCACATCTTCCTGCACTCCCGGTATGCCCAGGGCATCCAGGTAGTTGACGTTCAGCTCATACGGGCTGACGCTGCCGTCCGGCTGGTGGCGGTTGGAGACAAAGCCGCCCAACGCTTCTACCCGCGCCGCCAGCGCCCCGATTTGCCCCTCGCTGAGGAAGCCGCGCGCCGGGGTCAGGCCAATGCCGTCGTGGGAGGCCAGGAAGTTAAAGAAGGTGGTGCGTGGGCCGGGAAGCCGCAGCCCATCGGCCCATTGGGAGAGGGCGCTGGCGTCTCCCTGGTGGAAGGTGTGGAGCGTCAGCGGTGGCAGGGAGAAGTTGTACACCATCTGGGCCTCGTTACGGCCGTCGCCAAAATAAGAGATATTTTCCTCATGAGGCACGTTGGTTTCGGTAATCAGAATGACGTGGGGGGCTGCCTCGTCCAGCAGGGCGCGCATCAGTTGGATGATCTGATGGGTCTGCGGCAGGTGGAGGCAGCGCGTGCCGACCTCCTTCCACATAAAGGCGATGGCGTCCAGGCGGATGAATTCCGCCCCCTGGCTGACGTAGAAGAGCAACGTCTCCAGTACCTCCAGCAGCACGTCGGGGTTGCGGTAGTTCAGGTCAATCTGGTCGGGGCTAAAGGTAGTCCAGACGTGTTTGCGGCCAACGGCCGTTTCCACTTCTGTCAGTAAGGGTAAGGCGCGGGGACGGAAAACGGTTGATAAATCGGTCGTCGGCTCCACCACAGTGAAATAGTCGCGGTATCTTGGTTCGTCACGCAAAAAGCCCTGGAACCAGGCGCTCTCGGCTGAGATGTGATTGATCACGGCGTCGAACATCAGGCGGAACTGCTGTCCCAGCCGGGCTACATCCATCCAATCGCCTAAATCGGGTCGCACCTGCTGATAATCAATCACGGAGAAACCATCGTCGGAAGAGTAAGGATAGAAGGGCAGCAGGTGGATGGCGCTGACCACGGCCTGCAAATGCGCTTGACAGAAGTCGGTCAGGATGGGGAGGAACGGCTTGCCCGCCTCACCCACCTGATCGGCATAGGTGATGAGGATGGCGTCTCGGGCGGTGAGAACGGCCGTTGTCACCTCTGGCAGCCGCTTCCGATACCCCGCCATCAATGCCTCTACTCGCCCAAATGTTTCTCGCCCCACCTCCTCACCATAAATCTCTTGCAACAGTGCCAGCATAGTCCGTTACCCGTTATCCGTTATTCGTTATCCGTCGTCCGTTATCCGTATACAGCTTACGGCTTATGGATCACGGTTTCACCCATACAACACCCGTCCACTCTCCGGGTCTACCCAGCGAATCTTATCCGCCGGGAAGCGTAAATAGACCGTTTCCCCCGGTGTGACCTGGAACGTGGGGTGGGTGGCTACTTTCACCGTGTCCTGGCCAATCTCTACCGTCAGCAAATTTTGCGAACCAAGCGGTTCTACAACTAACACCTCTACCGGTAGGGAATCGGCCGCTGGTTCGGCCAGCGTTTCCATATTTTCGGCGCGGATGCCCAGAATGATACGACGGCCGTCCCACCGCGTTAACTCTGCCTGCATCGCCGCTTCCGGCGTTAAGTGGAAATCGTCGATGCTCACCTGCACCTGCCCATTGTGCCGCTGTACCTGTCCCGCCATAAAATTCATCGGCGGGTTGCCGATGAAACTGCCCACAAACAAGTTGACGGGCAAATCATATACCGTATTGGGATGGTCGAACTGCTGGATGATGCCATCCTTCATCACCGCAATACGATCGCCCATGCTCAATGCCTCAATCTGATCGTGGGTAACGTAAATCGTCGTCGCCCCAATTTCGCGCAGCAACTTCTTGAGTTCGGCGCGCATCTCCAGGCGCAGCAGCGCATCCAGGTTACTCAACGGCTCATCCATCAGCAAGATTTGGCCTTCCATGGCGATGGCCCGAGCCACGGCCACGCGTTGCCGCTGCCCGCCGCTCATCTTATTCGGGTAGCGGTCCAGCATTTCCTCGATGTGCAGCAGTTCGGCTGCGCGCCCCACCCGCCGTTCGATTTCCTTTTTTTCCAGTTTGTTCATCTTCAGGCCAAAGGCGATGTTGTCATACACCTTCATGTGCGGAAAGATGGCATAGCTCTGGAAAACCATGGAAATATGCCGTTCGCGTGGGGGCAGGTAAGTCACATCATGGCCGCCAATGCTGATGCGCCCTTCATCGGCCATGCCCAGCCCGGCAATCGCTCGCAGCAGCGTCGTTTTGCCACAGCCGGACGGCCCCAACAGCACCACAAACTCCTGGTCTTCCACCGTCAGGGAGACGTTATCAACAGCCACAAAGTCATCAAAGCGTTTGGTTACGTTCTCAATTAATATCTCTGCCATAGAATTACCTATTTCGTCACCTGCCCCCACATGTTGAACAGATAGCGGCGAATAAAAAAGATGAAAATCACCGATGGCAGGAGCATGAAGAAGCCCCCGGCAAATTTGTACGGTTCCGACGACTGCCCCAGGGAGTTGAGGACTTGGGCGGGCAGGGTGCGGTTTTGGATGGTCAGCACACTGGCGGCGAAGACCTCGTTCCAGGACATGACGAAAGTGAAAATGGCCGCCGCGGCGATGCCGGGCAGCACCAGGGGCAGCACAACCTGGCGGAACGCCTGGAAAGGGGTGCAGCCGAACACCTGCGCCGCTTCTTCCAATTCATACGGGATACTGGCGAAGACGCTGCCGATGATCAGGATGGTGGTGGGCAGCGTCAACGCCGTGTGCATCAGGGCCAGACTGTAGACGCTGTCGAAGATGCCCAGGTTGATGAAAACGACGGCCAGGGGGATGGCTAATATCACCACCGGAAAGGCGCGCACCGCCAAAATCGAAAGGCGGAAGGAGTCACGTCCGGGGAAGATGTAGCGGGAGATGGCGTAACCGGCCGGAGCCGCGATAATGGTTGAGAGGACCAGGGTAATAACGGCTACAATGATGCTGTTGATGATGCCAGACATGATACCGCTGGAATTCAAAAAGAAGCGCATCGTCTCGGTGGAGAAGGGGATGAAGGGCAGGACGCCTTTGGGAAAGGCGCGCACCTCTTCGCGGGTGGTCAGGGCCATCGAAGCAATAAAGTAAATGGGGACCAACACCCAGAGGGAGATGAGGATAGCCACCACATAGGTCAGCCCCCGGTTCAGCTTTTGGCGACGTATCATGCGCCGGTGGATGGCCTGGACTTCGGCGCTGGCTTGCACGGCCGTTACTCCTGACTGTTCACTCATCATTCCATCGCCTCCTCTTGGGTGCGCAGCATCCGCAAATAAATAATGGCGCTCACCATCGAAAGCAGCAAGATAAAGCTGGCATAAGCTGCCGCCACGTTCGGATTACGCAAATCGTTATACTGCCGGTAGGTTTCATTAGCCAACACTGTCACCACGTCACCGCCGCTGAGGGCCACGACCACGGCGAACACTTGCAGCGCCAAAATCGTGCGTAGAATCAAGGCTACCTGCAAGCTGGGGCGCAGCATGGGCAAGATGACGTGGCGCACCCGCTGCCACAACGTCGCCCCAAATACCTCGGCCGCCTCCAACACCTCGTCAGAAATCGCCTGCAAGCCGGAGACGACGATCACCATCACCAGCGCCGTGGCTCGCCACACCTCCGCCAGGCAAATGGCCACAATAATCCAGGGGAGTGTATTAGCCGATAGGAAGGTTATCGGAGAACTGATCAGCCCCAGCCCCATTAAAATCGTATTCAGATAGCCAATTTGGGTGAAAATCGAGAACCAGAGAATGCCGACAGCCAGGTCGGAGACGGCCAGGGGAATGGCGAAAATGTAAAGGAACATGGTATTGCCCTTCAGCCGCGCCTGCACCACCAGAGCCATAATCACTGCTAGGGCAAACTGGATGGGGATGATGATCAGCATCAGTAGAATGGTGGTCGCTATGGCCGGTTTGAAAAAGCGGTCGGTGACCATGCGCTCGATGTATTTGGTAGTAAACTGACCGCTGTCTCCCCGATCAATGCGCCCGCGCTCGCCCTCGCCAAAGACCTGGATATAGCGAGAAGGGGCCCAACCGGCGGCCAGTTCACCATCCTGCTCCGCCTGGACGAGATACCACACTTCCAGTGTTACCTGGTCTATGATGGTAACGGCCGTTTGCGCCGCTAATTGCCCCAACACTTCGCTGTTGTCATTCGGTTCACTGTACAAACTGGTCAGCGGGTCGGCCGCCGCGCCAATACGGGTGCGGATAGAGCCGGTCAACGGCGTGCCGTCCGCTGCCTCACTTCGTATGCGGACTCGGGTTTCCGGGGACCAGCCTGTCATCATACGCCCCGCCTCATCCTCGCCGCTGATCTGGAACCAGAGTTCGATAAGCAGCGTTCGCCTATCCGCCAGCAGTTCCGGCGGGATGAAGTTGCCCTGGCGGTCTAGTACCTCCACCTGGCTGCCTTGGGGTAAACGGGCAATCACCGGGCTGTCCTGGTCTGCCTCCTCACGCAGCGTCAGCAGCGCATTCTGCTCCCAAACCGCCAGACGCAGCGCCTGCACCATCGGCCAGGCAAAAAAGAGCATGAGGTAGATAATTGAAGGCAGGATGAGCAGGTAAGGAATCCAGTTAATCCGCCGTTTCCGTTTAATGTTTCCTTCTGTCACGATCCAGGGTCCTTTAGAGAGAGTAAACAGTGAACAGTGAGCTGATGACTGCTCACTGTTCACTGCTCCTGCTCACTGATTATTGAACCTGGCAGGGGCCATCACTGGGCGGGTCTGGGGCCCAGCAGGCCGCGCCGGTATCGTCCATCAGCGCCTGCAAGTTTGCCCCTTCTTCGGCCAACACGGTGGCAATGTCCTCGCCATTAAGGACAACCCGGTCAAAAGCATTGCGGAAAATCTGGTTGATCTCACCGCCGCGTTCGCCCAGGCCCACCGGCAGCAGCGCCGGTAAGGCGTCCGGGGCATTGGCCTGCGCCGTCACCGCGCCGGCCTCAAGGGCCACGCCTGCGGGCAAGTCAGAAAAGTCTACACCGCCGACCACCGGGAAGAAGCCCAACTCTTTCAAGATGCGCTCCTGCACCACCGGCCGGGTCAGGTACTCAATTACCGCCGCGCCAGCCTCTGGGTCAGGGGCGTCGGCGGGGATACCCAGCCCCACGACCACCGGCATGAAGCCGCGGCCAGCCGGCCCCGCCGGGGCAGGGAAGGCCACAAACGTATCCGGTTCAGCGTTGAAGGCGTTAATCAGGCGGGCGGTGTGGTCAAAAGCGACCCAGACTTCACCGGCCAGCAGCGGTTCTTGCATGAATGCGTAATTGATCGATTGGGGATGCACGGCCGGCCACAGACTATCCCGCGCCCATTCCAGCATCGCCGCCGCCTCGTCGCTCTGGAAAGTGCTGACCATACCGCCGGTGAAGGAAGGCCACATGTAGCCCTGCAGGAAGCGATTGAACAGCCCGGCGTGGGGCAGGCCGCAGCGCGGTTCGCCCGTCTCGGCCAGCAAGTTTTGACACCATTCGCCGAACTGCTCCCAGGTGAGGGCGTTCAGGTCGGCCCCGGCGGGTAGATAGGCCAGGGCGTCGTTGTGGGCGGCCATAATGTAGGTGGCCTGCATCCAGGGCACGTAGTAGAGGAAGTCGTCGCTACCCAGCAAACCCGTCTCCAGGAAGGCCGGGACGATGTCTCTGTCGGCCTGCAAATCTTCGGCCAGGTCAATTAGGTTGCTCATAGCGTCGGCGCTGGCCAGAGGTGGGAAGGTACCGTGCAGTGCGCCCGCTACGTCAATCGTGCCGCTGCCTGCCTGGCTGCCCGCCAGGACCAGGTCCAGCAGCGGGCCTTCCTCAGAGCCGGTCACGTCGAAGCCGCCATCGGCCAGGATGCTGCGGAAGATTTCCTGCTCTTCGACGGGGACGAATTGGGTGGAGAAGAACACGGCTGGTGATTGCTCAACCATCAGCGGTGCGGCCGGTGCGGCAGTTGCTTCACCCAATGGCGCGACCGGGCAGGGACCATCGCTGACGGCGTCTGGCGCCCAGCAAGGCGCGCCAGTTTCGTTCATCAGAGTGGCCAGATTGTTACCTTCCTCGTCGAGAACGGCCGTTATCTCTTCGCCATTCAACACAATCCGGTCAAACGCATTGCGGTAGATCTGGTTAATCTCGCCACCGCGTTCACCTAGGCCCACCGGCAGCAGCGCCGGGAGCGCATCCGGGGCGTTGGCCTGCGCTGTCACCGCCGCCGCTTCAATGGCCACCCCGGCCGGTAAATCAGAGAAATCCACCCCGCCGACCACCGGGAAGAAGCCCAACTCTTTCAAGACTGCTTCCTGTACGTCCGGCCGGGTGAGGAATTCGATGACTGCCTCGCCAGCCGCCGGATTGGGCGCATCGGCCGGGATGCCGAGACCAACGACCACCGGCATGAAGCCGCGACCGGCCGGACCGGCCGGGGCTGCAAAGGCTATAAAGTTATCCGGATCGGCGTTGAAGGCGTCAATCAGGCGGGCGGTGTGGTCAAAAGCTACCCATACTTCGCCGGACAACAGCGCCTCTTGCATGAAGCTGTAGTTGATGGATTGGGGGTGGATGGTCGGCCACAGGCTGTCGCGCGCCCATTCCATCATGGCGATGGCTTCGTTGCTGCGGAAGTTGCCCACCATGCCGCCGGTGAAGGAGGGCCACATGTAACCTTGCAGGAAACGGTTAAAAAGGCCGGCGTGGGGCAGGCCGCAGCGCGGTTCACTTGTCTCATCCAGAATGTTCTGGCACCATTCGGCGAACTGTTCCCAGGTCAGGTTGTCCAAATCGGCCCCGGCGGGCAGGTAGGGTAGGGCGTCATTATGGGCGGCCATGATGTAGGTGGCCTGCATCCAGGGGATGTAATTGAGGAAGTCATCCGTGCCAAGCAGGCCGGTCTCGAGGAAGGCCGGGGCGAAATCGCGACTGTCGGAGAGATCTTCGGCCAGGTCAATCAGGTTGCGCATGGCGTCGGCGCGGGCCAGAGGTGGATAGGTGCCATGCAGCGCGCCGATCACGTCTATTGTGCCCTGCCCAGCCTGGCTTCCGGCCAGCACCAGGTCAATCAGGGGGCCTTCTTCGGAGCCTGTCACGTCGAAGCCGCCTTCGGCCAAGATGCGGCGGAAGGTTTCTTGCTCTTCGACAGGCACAAATTGGGTGGAGAAGAAGACCGCGTCGCCAACAGCGACGGGTTCGGCTGGAGCTGGCGCTTCTTCGACGGGGGCCGGGGCTTCTTCGACCGGGGCTGGCGCTGGAGTTGGCGCAGCCGGGGTGTCACCGCCGCCACAGGCGACGATGAGCAGGACGGCGCTCAGTAAGAGCGCGAGTAATTTGAGATAACGAGACATGCTTTTCTTTCCTCCTCAGGGGATTGGGGACGGATGACGCGGATGGACGCGGATATGGGTAGAATCAACGTTATCCGTTCGGTTCACATTAAAAGCAGACAAAGTTCGTCAGACGAGACATTTCCTCTACAAAATATTGTGTCCGTGTCACATCGAGTGAAACGAAACATCCTGACGACCTCGGTCGTTGCAAACGATTGAGATGCTTCGGAAGGCCTCAACATAACCTGTTTACTGTTAGTTTCAGTCAATCACCTCCTCTTTTATGGGATAGGGCGATTTGGAAAATCGCTCTACGATGAAGTCAGCGGTGTAATAGGTGGTCCGCTTGATTCACGGATGATAAGTGTTGGCTCTAGCAGGATGTGGGCTGGAGTGGGCAAAAGACCATTGACCAGGGCGATGAGCATGGCGCAGACTTGCCGGCCAATTTCGTAAATGGGTTGGTGGATGGTGGTGAGGGGTGGGGAGGTATAGGCGGCCAGGGGGATGTCATCGAAGCCACCCAGAGCGATGTCGTGGCCGACTTGCAGGCCGTGCTGTTGGATACGGTTGATGGCTCCAATGGCCATGAGATCGTTGCTGGCGATAACGGCCGTTATCCCCAACCCCGCCCCCAACAACTGTCCAGCCGCTTCCGCGCCCCCCCGCTGCGTCAGGTCGCCCGCCACCAGCCACTCCGGGGCAACGACTAGCCCATTGGCGGCCATCGTCTCCAGAAACCCTTCACGCCGCAAACGGCCGAACATCAGATTGTCTGGCGGGGCGATAAAACTGATACGCCGATGCCCCAAGTCAATAAAATGCTGCACTAGCAAGCGCATCCCGGCAGCACTGTCCTCGTCTACGTAAGGAAAATCCAGGTCACAGCAGGAACGGCCAAAAGCGACAAAGGGAAAGTTATGTTTATGTAGCAGACGGACGCGGGCGTCATCCTCTCGCGTGCGCACCACAATCATCCCGTCCACCCAGCCGCCCTGGGCAGCGCGTTGGTATGCTTGCTGTTCACCAGGGCTATCAGGGGCGTGGGTGGAGACGAGCAGATCATATTCGTGGGCGG